>JAVHRB010000103.1:0-24333 GCA_036171455.1 Patescibacteria group bacterium | reverse complement strand
CGGATTGTAGGATCTAGGTCATACCCCGTCAGCTTGCTGCGGGGTGATTGATTACTGGCTCGGAATTCTGAGTCTGAGGAGTCAGAAAAGCGTACGATCGTGAGGATCGACGAATTGTAAGAGGAATTCGTATCATCCGCTGGCGTCATACTCGGTAATTTGAAGTACAGCATCGAGGGGATTATTGGTTTTTGCTCGGATTTCTCGAGCAGAAATATCCTGACGGGAAATTCCTTTTTGGTTCATTCTTTGAGCGGTGAGTTCCCGAAGATTCGACAGTTTGGAGCCTGCGAGAATCATAGATGCTGGTATATCACGATAGCTTCGGTTCAGTCGGACATATTCTGGAATCATACCTTCTAGATCTGCCATGAGATCGATGAGGATGGTATCATCATAGGGGGTAAAACCACCGTTTTTCCAGATTTCTGTGAGTTCCGAATGTTCGGTGACGACCATAGGGTATATTTTGAGTTCATCGGGTCGAAAGTCTGGATTTTCAAAGATTTCCCGCATCGATTGACGGTCGATATCGGGAGTAGATCCGAGGAGATTTGGCATCATATGTGCTACCACTTTGAATCCGGCATCTTTGAGAAGTCGCGTGGCTCGTATGGATTCGAGATTCCCGTGTCCACGCTTATTTGCTGTATTAATAGCATCATTGGTCGTTTGATAGCCAATTTCGACACGAGTGACACCATAGACACGGAGCTGTCGAACTTCATCCGGAGTAATCCAGTCCGGTCGCGTTTCGACCGCGATTCCAATAACTCGAGATTCAGCATTTTCATTGCGTTTTTGAGCTTCCTCCAACGTTTTTGAAGCTATCATTTCAAAGCCTTTTCGGATTTTGAAGCCAGAAAAAGGATTTCCTAATTCCCCTTCTTCTATGAATTTCCGCAGTTCTTCAAAAGCAGTATGTCCATCATAAATCCTCTTCATTACTGTTTCTTGGTATTCTGGAGGGTAAACACTCCAAGTTCCTCCTATGACCCGAACGTCACATTTTGCAATGGTATGACCGGTAACTTCCAGGGAACGGAGTCGGTTTTGTATCTGTCGAACGGTGTCGAACTCGTTCAGCTCCGCCCGCATTACCGCTGGTTCCTGTGGGACGTAGCTTTTTGGGAGATTGTCGAACGTTGGACAGAATACACACTTGCCGGGACATCACCAAAATTTTGTGAGCAGTGATATTACAGAAACTCCCGAGAGGGATCGAACTGCCCGTTTTCGAAAAAGTTTCAGAATTCTGGTTTCGTTCGCATATTTTCCCGCTTTTACTCCGCTTTTGTAAATTTCCAACAATCGAAAAAGTTGCGGGGAATCCGCATTCTTGTATTTGGCCGAAATTCGGCGAACGATGGTCTGAAGGTCTTGCTTGGTTATGGCACTAGAATCGGCAATGACTGCTTCGATGATTTCTGTTGATGTGTCAAAATTCATATACGGAGTGTATCGCAACTTACCAAGTTCGCAACCTTCTTGCAACCCGTTTTGACACGGGGACGACTTTTTATACAATGGGCGGGCGAAAATCCATGCGGGGGTAACATAAAAGAGCGAGTGTACTAAGGCTTCAACCCTTGGGTGTGCCGGTTCAAACCCGGTCCCCCGCTCCATTTTTGCGGATATAGCTCAATTGGCTAGAGTACCGCCTTGCCATGGCGGCCGTTGTGGGTTCGAGTCCCATTATCCGCTCCAACTAAATTTTCTCACATAATTACCCATAATGGGACGAAGAACCGAAGCAAAATGCGATAGCATTTTAAAAAGCCAATGGTTTGGCTTTTGGCTGAGGAGTCCGAAGGAAGAGTCCCATTATCCGCTCCATTTCCATTATTAAAATCATTCTTGCAAAAAGTAGGAATCAAACTGATTTAGAAGTTTTCGAAGGAAAATTATATTTCATTGTAGAAAACTTCCACATCATGGAAGTTTTTTCTTTTTCGCGAATCTGAAGTATTCGATTTTTCATTTTTCATTTTTCCATATAATTCCAGTCATGGCAAATTCACACGGACTCTCACCGCGCCTCGTAAAGAAACAGGCGCAAGCACGAAAAAATTCCAAGGGCAAGAAAAAAGCTTTTGCGGTGTATATTGGGAATGAAAATCCTCAGACTCGAAAAAATACCAGTTTCAAACAGCGGAAACATTACATGGAAAACAAACAGAATTTTCCGAAAAAGAAATTGGGTACGAAAAACATAGAATCTCTGATTGAAATGGGAATTTTGGATGCTCGCTGATTTTTTAAAAAGGGCAAAAAAAAGAATTTTATTACCCATTCCATGGTAGATCTCAAAGGATTTGATTACTACGGAATGCCGAGAGAGAGCTAATCTTTTTTTGATCGGAATTTTCCCAAAATATTTTTTTTAAATATCATCATGAATCACCTTGATTTGGAATCTTCAAATCCTTCCTTACGATTGCTTCATCGTTGAGTTTGGGGAGAGTTAAAAAATAGAGATATTTTGCCGGTTTGGATATCGGATTCCGATTTAGATTCTGAGAAAAAATTGGAATTGGATTTTGAAGCATTTCCTAATTTTCTTAATCAGGCTGATATTAAAAAGCTGTATGCTTTGAGAAAAGATATTTTCGAAGTTTGGTATAAAAAATTACCTGAAAGCCTTCATAAAAATATAAGCCCTCGTATGTATTTTGCTTTGATGGCCTTACAGAATGGATTGGAACAAAGGCTGGATATTACTTCTGATGAGCCATATAATGCTACGTTTCTTCGGGATTTGAAATATGAACATGGAATTCCGAAGCTTTCCGATTTTTGCGATGGTACATCACATGCTACCGAGCGTGCAGCATTGGGGCAGTGAATGTTAACCGCCATGGGAATCCCGAGCGTTTATATGAGTGGTATAACATTTAATAGTAATATCCGTGATAAATCTCATCATAGCTGGATAGTAATTTCCCCCAATACGAAAAACTCCATGATTTTTGATATTGCCCGACCGGTAAAAAATAAACTCCCAAATTTGTATAAATCGGAAACCCCTATTTCTGAAGAAATTTTTATCGGTCAGAATGACGTATATATTGAAACTCGGAAACTCCTTGGTTCTTCGAGTTGTTATTTTGGTGTATCTCAATATTGAAATATGTCGACTGAGATTGGATATTCGGTAAATAGTTATTTGAGCACCAATATTATGCCATTGTTATAGGAGCGATATTATCGCTTTCTACTGGTGATTTTTTTAAATGATTGTTATTTTTAGAACATATATTATTCTTCCAGAGAAATGAAAATTTTGAGTCCTTATTGCATCCAGTTACCTACGATTCGTGAAGATAGTATGTCACGGTTAAAAAGAAAAATATCTACGGAACTTGCGATCGTATCGGAAATAGTTACGACGGTTCAGAATGATGGGGGTACAGCAGATCATAACCAGAGGTCGCCGATCAGCGAAATTAAACTTTCTGAAAATTCTATTTTGGGAATTTTTTCAAGTCTTGGCGTGGGAAGTTATTTGGAAGTAGTCCGATCCCGACTGAATGCTGTTTTGATCTGTTGAGATGTGGAAACTCATCGCGATCGTCAGATGGGATGGACTTGGCTTACGTATTTGAATGAATCAAACCAGACGGGCCGTTTCTACATGTGACCCGAAGATCACAATATAGAAGGTGCGGAGTTGGTTATTCCTGTACAATATGGAACGAGTTTTTGTTTTGATCAAACTCAGCCGCACGGGTTTAATATCGATGTTCAAGGAAAATCATGGGTACCGTTTCTGAGTTTGATCGTTACGAAAAATAGTGTTCAGGAAACTTTGAATGCCGCAAAATCATTGAGGATTCCCAAATGACGAATATCGAAAGAGAGAAATTCTTAGTGTGGTTTTTCTTGCATATTATGAATAATTCGCTATGCTCCACGGGCATTTTGCAGCCATAGCTCAGTTGGATTAGAGCGCCTCCCTGCGAAGGAGGAGGTCGCTGGTTCGAGCCCAGCTGGTTGCACCAAAAAAAATAAGAAACCCTCGAGAGAGGGTTTTGTTTTTTTATGCAACTTCAGATGCTGGGCGAGAACACGGAGCAATGCAAAGCATTGAGGAGTCCAACGATTTGAACTCCGACCTGGGCGGCCCGGAGGGGGAGCCCAGCTGGTTCTACCATTAAAACAAAACAATAGATGCAACAGCCTAATCCCCGAGAGGGAAAAGCAGATGGTACATAACCTTTTACTTGGAAAGTTTCATCAATCAATCCCGATAGAACTTTTTTTACTTTTCGTTAGAACTATTGACTTATACCAATATACTCACGTTATATAATTTTTACCCTATGAATTGGAAATCCGCTTTGGCAGGATCAGCCTTGGCTTTGTCGGCCCAGGCTGGCATGGCTGCCAAACCTCTCCCTTGTCCCATGAGTTCGCCGTTGGTCGATACGGTTGGTATTGTTCAAAACGATACCAAACAGCGGATAGTAAATCGCCTTCAAACCATTGATTCCACCAAACACCACCAGGTTGTCGTAATAACAGTAAATTGATTGGCAGAATATGGATACGGATCTATAGAAGAAATGGCAAATGCTATAGGTACTAGCTGTAAAGTTGGATATCGAGGTGAAGATACTGGAGTCGTAGTACTCTATACAAAAATTCCATCGAGATATCGTATCGAGACTGCCAAAACAGAAAGATATATCACTGATGTTGAATCCGGAAGAATACTCGCACATTCGAAATCAAACGGTGTTTGTCTAAAAGAAGACGCATCCTGTCGTTTGGACGATGTTACACTCCAAATTGAACGGTTAATTACGAAACAATTTCCGGATACTGCTTCATTACTTCCGTTAAAAAATGAAATAGTACGACATGATGAAATCAAATCAGCCAAACAAACATCTGACCTATTGAATCAACTGGGTATTGGTGCGGTATTGGTAGTGGTACTTTGAGGTGTTGGATATGGAGGAACGCTTGGAATATTGACTCTTCGTAAAAATCAACGTAGAAAACTTATCAAAAAAAAGATTTTTGAACTGAATGCGGAACTTCTTCTTGAGAAACAGAAATATCCGGATTGGTTTTTGAATCAATTTACTCACGATATTGAGAAAACTATAGAAGGTATGTTCAGATATTCTGATGAAGAAATTGATCAGATTATTGTGTCTCAAAGAAAATCTAATCTGCTCGATAAGGATATTGATTCTATAAGGAATACGATTCGAAGTTGGCCAAAAGATTTTTCTACCATAAACAATATGTTGGAAAAAGCAAAAGTCGAGGTACAAGAGGAAACCGATAGGATTACTGTATTGAAACAGAATTTGGACCACCAGGGTTTTAAATTTTCAGCAATACATATTCCTACGTTTCCAATTTGAGATACATCTGGCGAAATATTTTTAACGGTTCTTTGAGTATTGAAAACTTTGAAAGAAAGCAGAGAAGCACTCGAAAATATCCCAAAATTCTATGATAGTCTGCGAAATCGGATTGACGGAATGAGTTCTGAATTCAACAAGCTGAAAGCCGACTATATCAAGTATGTCATACCATACAAAGAAGCGTTCGGGCAAGTACCGGACATCGCTATAAATGATTTGGAAAAAGAAATGGTAAAATTTGTAGCAGATTTTAGAAAGGCATATTTGAATAAGGATATCCCCTTGCTTCGGATATTTGTTGAAAGATCGAAGCATTTGTCACGCCCACTTTCTGATGCACTAAACATGATGGTTGATGAATTGAATTGGTATACCTCTATTCCTTTTCAAATAAAAACGAGGCGCGAAAAAATCCAATGAGTAACTATACAATCTCGTTTTGAAATCGATGCCCTCGAATATGCGAAAAAAACATGAAAAAGAACCTTTTCGAATTATAAAATGGGAATTGCTATCGAAAATCTCTGATGAATTCTGGATTCCATTACTCATGATTATTCTCAAAAAAAAGATCTGAAATCCATTCCACTCAGAATATCGAAGTTTGATATGGAATATCAAACTCTGGAAGAATATATGGGACTTGGAGCGACACTTGCTATATTTATCACGGAAGAAGCTCTGGCTCTCAAAAAAAAGAAGCTCGAGCAAGAACGACGGAAGAAACAGGAAGAAGACGATGAAGAACGTCGAAAAAGGCGAGAAGAAGAAGATCGACAGGCTTATAACAGGAATTCAAGCGATGATCATTCGTCGAATTGGAGTTCCGGCGGTGGCGGAGGATTCAGCGGTGGCGGAGCTACCAGTGATTAATTTTTAGATTTCGATATTTTTCATATTTTTATTCACCATTCCAGGAGTTTACGTTCGAAAAGAAGGTAGCTACCCCACGCAGCAAATAGAGTTATAACCAGAGTCAAACCTCATAGTTTGCTCCATTCTATAAAATCCGTATGGCTCGCAGGAAATGCGTATTTTCCAAGCAAGAATATCACGATGGCATGCCATAAATAGGTCGAGTAGGAAATTTTTGCGAAAAATTTGAACAGTCTGTATTCGAATATTGGTGCCATTACTTTTGTAAATGGCAGAATTCCAATGATTCCAACAATCAGGAGTGGTATCATCGGAAAATGAAACGGCGTACCCCGCCAGGAACTTTCAAAATCCCCCAATATTCGCAAATCCCATAGCGAGCTTCCAAGAATTCAAACGAATACGAACCAAATCCCATCGTATAGGTAAGAAGATGCCAATTCATAATTCATTCTCCAAGTAAGTAGGGCTCATACCATCGTGCCCATCACGAAATGAAGCCCAAATATGAATGGATTATATACGGGAAACCATTCTGACATGATTCCGGGAACTACCGGGAACGGTAACTGTATAAACAGGAGATGTCCGAGAACCAGTAATCACACGGTACCTAGGATACCAGCAGGAATCAGATTTTTTTGAATTCGGGCCAACTGGCTCATCATGCTGAACGCGATAATGGAACCGGCGAGATCAAACGGGATATACCAGAGAGGCCCATTCATTTCCACTGGGAAAAAAGTGATGGGATGAACCCAGGATAGGAAAAAAAATCAAGTAACTAATCGAAGAATTCATTCTCCTGTGATACCTTGGTATATTGAGACCAACAAAAAACTAACTATCAATACTATCCAATATACTGGAGCCAATCGAACGAACCGTTCCCAGAAAAATTTTTTTGCAGATGGCGGTGGAGTATTGTTAAAAATCGATGACCAGAACCGAATGGAAATACCTGCTCCTGTTAGGATAAAAAAGAAACTCACGGCTACATTAAGGGTTTCTGTAAAACGGTATACATCCCAATTCCATTCCGATAGGTTTGCTATAGGGCGAATTTGGTTCAAGTGATAAAAAATTACGCTCAGACTCGCGAATGTCCGGAGTCCGGACATTCAGTAAAACGGATTGGAAGTTGGCTTCATGGATCAATTAAGAGATAGTTTTTCAGAGAAATATATCCACTTTTTCCAGAAACCCGTCAGCTAAAATATTTTTCAGTTCTTCCAATTCGATTTTTCCGAATCGGGAAAGTACCCAGTCGCTCACATGGTACCGGTCATCACGTCAGATACCTATTTTTATTCTCTGGAAATTCTCGGTTCCGAGCGATTCTATGATGGATTTTATACCGTTTTGACCTCCGGAACTCCCCTTTTCCCGATAGCGGATTTTTCCGAAATCTTGATCGATATCATCACATACAATCAAAATATTCTCGGGATTGAGTTTATAAAAACCAATGAGGGACGATACGGATTTTCCGGAAAGGTTCATGTAGGCCGAAGGCTTAAGCAAAAAAACTCGCTCCCCTTGTACTATGCCTTCGCTCAAGACCCCAAAGTGCTTGCTGGCTTCGAACTCGGGGAAATTGAGTTCTTCTCGAAGAAAATCAATTGCCAAAAATCCCGCATTATGACGGGTATTTTCATATTCTTTTCCCGGGTTTCCGAGGCCAACGATGCATTTCATGGGTTATTCGCCAGTACCGACTATGACTTTAGCATGTCGAATCACTTTGTCTCCTATTTTATATCCTTTTTCAAATTCAGATATTATAGTTCCGGCAGGTCCGGAACCCTGGCTCATAGCATCGTGAAACTCTGGATCCAATTCCATTCCTAGACTTGGGAATGAAGAAACCCCCATACTTTCCAGAACCTTGTTGAGACCCGTAGCTGCATGTTTCACGCCTTCATATACCGCGCCGTTTTGGAGCTCTTCTGGAGTTCCAGATACGACTCGGTCAAGATTATCGAGCGTCGGCAAAATTTTCTTTACGAAGCTTTCTGTAAAGAATGATGCCATTTCTCTTCGTTCGCTTTCACTCCGTTTCAAGAGGTTCTGGTAGTCAGCAGTAGCTCGTGCCAAAGCTTCGGCAAGTTTTTGTATTTTCTCTGAGTCGCTGGATTCCGTTTTTGAATTTTCAGGAACTTCTTCTACTTTGACTTCTGGAGTTTCGAGTATATCTTCGATATCGTTAATAGCAGGATCAGTCATAGTTATTTGATTTTCTTTTTAAGGAGGTTGTATTTCTGTTGGAGGTCTTTTTTGAGATCTTTCGCGATGGAATCGATTTTTTTCGAGAGGAGTTTCCCCAAATCTTCAGATTCTTCGGTTACTTTTTCAATCAATTCTTTCCCTTCGGAAAGGAGATTTTCAATAGTTGCTTCCCGATTGTCATAGAGTTTTTTGATTTCCGCGGTAATTTCGGTCTTTTTTAAAGTTCCCTGTTTCACGAGACGCTTTATTTCTTTTTCAGAGTCTTTTTTGAATAATTCTATTTCAGCGAGCGCTTTGGTTTTAAGTTCCGCTACTTTTTGACGATTCTCAGAAGTAAATACTTTTTGTTCCGCTTCGGTCCAGAGGTTCTTGTGAACGTCCTTGATATCGTCAGAGAGAGTTTCCATATTCTTGTTTTTCCCGTCTTTACTGAATTTCAAAGCGACGAGCAATCCGGTGAGATATCCGAGTCCAAGCATTATTATTTTTCATTTTTTCATAGGAAAGATGGTTATAAGAATGCGATTATAGTAATGTTTTTTACTAAAAAAGCAAGGCATGTTTTTGCATAGAATAAAAATATCTGTTATGCTAGGGATATGTCCCTCGATCAATTTAAACTGCTTCTTAGCGAAGTTATAGAAAATCAACTTTCCGACTTGCATATTACGACCGGAATGGTGCCGTATATTCGTACCAAGGAAGGGGAAATTTTGCCGATAGAAAATTTTGAAAAAGTAAATTTGGAGCTCATGCGTGAAATCGCATCTTTTACTTTGCCAGCTGACCGTCGCGGAGCTTGGCCAACAGAGAAAGAACTCGATGCCTCGTTTGAATATGCGGGCCAACGTTTTCGTGTGAATGGGTATTTTGAGTCTCGTGGACCGTCGCTCGCAATCCGGATGATCAAAAAAGAGATTCCAACCCCGGAAAGTTTAGGCATTCCGGAAGCTTTTATTAATCTTTTCAAGAGAAAACAGGGGTTGATTTTAATCACGTGAGCTACCGGTTCGGGAAAAACAACCTCTCTCGCGTCTTTGATTGAAATGGTCAATATCGAACAAAAAACCCATATTCTTACTATTGAAGATCCGATAGAATTCGTTTTCGAATCCAAAAAATCGCTCGTTCACCAACGCGAAATTTCCACACATACCCAGAGTTTTGCCAAGGCAATTCGGAGCAGTCTTCGAGAAGACCCCGATGTGGTGATGATTGGAGAAATGCGGGATCCTGAAACCATGGCTGCTGCTATTACCCTTGCGGAAACTGGGCATTTGGTAGTGTCCACACTCCATACCAATGATACCGTTCAGGCCGTCGATCGAATCGTCGATTCATTCCCGACGGGGGTTCAATCCCAGATTCGGGTCCAACTCGGCATGGCACTTTCGGGAATCATGAGCCAGTCGCTACTTCTCAAAAAAAATGGCGATGGTCGGGTGGTTGCCCGGGAACTTTTGATCAATAACGATGGAATTCGATCATTAATTATTCGTGGGGTAACCCATCAAATTTACTCCATGCTAGAATTGAGTGCTGAAGAAGGAATGTTTCTTATGGATAAATCACTAGAAACGTTGTATCTGAATGGAAGCATATCCCAAGAGGTTTTCTTCAGTCGGGTTCGAGATAAAGATATTGTACAAGTTCATTTAGACCGTGTATGAACCAGAAAATAGAAAAATCCGCACTTCCCGAAATCTCAATTCCGGGTTTCGAATGACTCCGAAAGGAATTGGCTGTAGCTCCAGTTCTCGCTTTTTTGGACCGCTTCGACCGTTTCGTATCAAAGAAAAAGAAAATTATGGCAAAAAATGAAGTACTATTCGAACCAGGAGAAAATCCATTCTTGTATATTGTGGCTTCCGGTGCGCTTGGTATTTTCCGAGTTAATCCAAGTGGAGATACCAAGGAATTATGAAAAGTCTACACCGGTGCATTTATTGGTGAGGGAATCCTTTCGGATCGTAATACCAAAGATGTTCTCGTACATTCTATTACGGAACGAACCATCGTAGTACCCTTAACTAAGGAAGAAATCGAATATCTCGAAACCCAAGATCCAGCGATACTTGCAAAACTCTATAAGCATATCAACAACATTACCAGTTTGCGGCTTTCCGATACCGGAAAAGAGTTATCGCTCATGTACGAATTCACGCAAAAATTCCAGGAATTTCAGGAATTGGGACAACGTTGACTGCTTGCATCGCTTAAACATATGCGGGATATGTTGGAATTAGATACTATACTCATGATAGAGCAGCACCCATATGTTCCAGGTCTACTGATATACAAATATAATACGAGATTCCCATCCGTGTGGCCAATGAACCAGAAAGTTGATTCATCAGTAGTGCTTACCCCTGGTTTTTCCCAACCGAACCTCTTAACATTGAATCAGGAACAATCGCTTTATGTAGAACCTATGGTATTAGGGGGGCAAACCATAGGATATCTGGTGGTAGCCCGGAAAAAGGATAAAATCCTTTTGGATAGTGATATCAGAATCCTGCAGCATATTTCCCCGATGATTGCCACGATGCTCCGGGAAGTCCAATATCAGAAAAACGAACAGGAAATACGTATGAAAAACCAGTTGTAGATTTGTAGATTTTCTGAGTAGGTTTATCCGGTTCTTTTGCCGTATTGGCGGTTTCGCATATACTCTGTTCCATAAAATATGACGAAATCAGTTCTTTGCGAAGTACGAGTTGATCGCCTCAATGAAAAGGGGGTTTTTGTCGCGGAACAAATATTGAATGTTCTGCATAATACTCAGGAATCTCCGCCATCTGGACTTTTTAAGAAACATAAGCAAGATTTTATTCCATTTGCTTTTGAAGTGGCGAATATCTGAGGGGTAATCCGATTCTTTTTCAGCACTCCCGAAGAATATCTGGGCATTTTGCAAAATCAGATTTATGCACATTTTCCCAACGTGGAGTTTCATGTGACGGAGGACTATTTACCGGACGCTCCGGCGCATGTTGTAGAAATGGCTCTTGCGAAGGATTATTTTTTTCCGCTCAAAATCTATACAGATCTCAAGGATCGCAGCGAAAAGGAAACCATCGATCCGCTTTCTTCTATTACGAGTGCTTTAGCCAAGGCAACCAAGGAAACACCGCTCCTCTTGCAGGTGTGTTTTAGTCCGGTGCTTGATTCCTATTGGAAAAGCCCGCACCGGGTAGAGATTTTTTTGTCGCACCGAGCCAAATGGATCAAGAAAATCCTGATTTCCCCATACGGGAAATGAATCCAGATGTTTTTCAAGCCGTTCGAACTCCTCATCAAATTCGTTTCGTTGATCGTTCGGGGAAGTTCGGTGGGGCACGATGAGCATGCCGAACATGCCGAACACGACTCCGAATTGGAAACGCTGGTATTGGAAAAAACCAAAACCTATGGGTTTGCGGTATCGGTCCGTGCGGCCACGTTCGTTTCGGACGCCATTCTCGCCAAGGCATTGCTACGGGATCTTACTTCTTCACTCCAGATACTCAACCGGCCCAATGGAAATTCCCTTAAAGTGGGTGCGGTAACTCATATGGATGAACATTTGAAAAGTCGAACGAACGGGAGGAATATTGTTTTGAATTCCGCTGAACTTGCCGGTTTGGTGCATCTCCCGACTATTTACGTGAAATCCCCAGGTATCAACTGGGTCGTGACCAAAAAATTCGAACCGCCAGCGAATTTACCGGTCCCTCATGGCGAAAATTCTGACGTTACTCCGATCGGAACGACGAATTTTCGTGGAACTGACACACCGTTTGGACTCTTGCCCGATGATCGCCGTCGGCACGTCTATGTCATAGGAAAAACAGGAATGGGAAAATCGACTTTGCTCGAGAACATGATATTCGACGATATTAACAAAGGTCGGTGAGTTGGTCTAGTGGATCCACATGGGGATTTGGCGGAAGCGATTCTCGCCTGTATTCCAAAACACCGTACGAATGATGTTATTCTCTTTGACCCTTCAGACTCCAAACACCCGATAGCGTTCAATATGTTGGAACAGGTAATTCCGGAATTGCGGCCAATTGTTGCATCCGGATTGGTGGGAGTTTTTAAAAAGATATTTGGGGAAAGCTGGGGACCGCGGTTGGAACATATTTTGCGCAATACCGTTATGACCCTGCTCGAGATTCCCGATGCGACGATTATGTCGATTCCACTCATGCTCACAATGAAATCTTATCGACACAAGGTTGTCTCCAAAATCAAGGACCCCATTCTTAAAAAGTTTTGGGAATCGGAATTCGAAGCTATGGGAAGCTCCGGTCAGACTGAAGCTGCTGGACCGATCCTCAACAAGGTCGGACAATTCCTTTCGAGTCCGCTTGTCCGTAATATTGTTGGGCAACCCAAAAACCCATTTTCTCTCCGATGGGCGATGGACAATGAAAAAATTGTTATCATTAACCTCTCCAAAGGAAAAATTGGAGAAGATTCGTCGGCGCTTCTCGGGGCGATGATGATTACCAAATTCCAGATTGATGCGATGAGCCGGGCGGATATTCCCGAGGACAAACGGCGTGATTTTTACCTCTATGTCGACGAATTCCAGAATTTCGCGACGGATTCATTCGCGACGATTCTCTCCGAAGCCCGAAAATACAAACTCAATCTCGTTATCGCGAACCAATACATCGAGCAGATGAACGAAGTGGTCCAAGGAGCAGTTTTCGGAAATGTGGGTACCTTGGTTTCGTTTCAATTGGGAAACCGAGATGCGAAAGTCTTGTCGGAAGTTATGGATGAAGAACTCGTATTACCCACGGATTTGATGAATCTCCGAAAACACGATATTTACACTAAACTTCTGATTGATGGAATGCCATCCCCGGCATTTTCCGCTACGACGTATGCTCCAATCCGTACCCGCCTCGATATTCCAGAACAAAAACGCGACGTCGTTACCAAAGTTTCCCGGGAAAAGTACTCCAAGCCCGTGGAACTGGTAGAAAAGAAAATCATGGAATTCAATCAGAAGGTGGTCGAAGACGAAAAGCATTTCAAGGTTGCGGAAGAAGCCTACAAGGAAAAGAAGAAAGAAGAACGCCGTAAGCAGAACGAACATGCCAAATAGCCGGCTGTTAGCCCAAGTATTGCCCTTTGATGCATCTCAGGATGCTCAGGGGTATACGTATTTGGTACCAGAAAAACTGGTACCCGATATCCATGCCGGACAGTTGGTACAAATTCCGCTCCGTGAAAATATGGTTCAGGGTTTGGTCGCGCATTTGAACCCGATTTCCGGGGATTCGGACACAACGGAGCTCAAAGAAATAGATTCCATACTCCAGCTGGTTCCGCTACTCCAGCCGGAACAAATTGATACTCTGCTTCGGTATGCAGAAAAGCATGCTATTCACATTCACAAGGTGGCGGCATTTTTTTTACCAGCACCGATTCGAAATCGTATTATAAAGTACGGCTTGGATCCATTTGAGACGAAAATACTAGAGAATGTTGCTTTGGATTTTCCCCTCCCAGAATTAATTTTTTTTCCGGATTTCGAAATCGTTCTCCAAGAAGCAGGAAAACTTCTAGAAACTTCAGGAGTTGTAGTTATTTCTCCGAGTGATATTTTTACCCAAAGAGTATTGTCAAATTTTTCTGGAAATATCGAAACACTCGGTATTTTCGATGCTGGAATGACCGAAACGGCAAAGTCGAAATCGTGGATTGACACCTTAAGAAAAAAATATGATTCTGTAATTTGAACTCGGCGACTCGTTACGTATAATCTCCGGAAATACCAAACCATCGTTTTTCTCGAGGATACATTATTTCGTGAACTTTTACATTCGTTTCACCGATATCACGCTCTTGAAATCCTTTCTGGAAGCCTCAATCCAAAACAAAAACTCTATATCTATAGTTCGACGCCGAGCATCGAAAGTATGTCACTTGCTTTAGCAAAAAAAATCGATTTTACTACCCGTTCTTACTATCGCCCTTAATTTTCATGGAATCCGCCATCCGCATATTTCGTAGGTTTTCCCAAATCATCGTGAGGAAATTTCAGTACTTGGAACGGATTCACTATCTCAAAATCGTATTTGCTTTTTTTGGTTTGTACATCGTTTGGACAACCTTCAAATATACGGTTCTAGAAAATCAATATTATCGGGAGTTGGCGGACAAACAGCAGACGATTACCGTCAAGAATCCGGTTTCTCGTGGGACTATTTATTCCAACAATGATCCTGCGGGAGTATTTTCCACTTCTACCAATCTTCCGGATTTAGCGGTAGATCCGCAGGCACCTGGTGACCGAAAAGCATTGATCCAATTCATGACGGATATGGTGTATTTCGAATATTGTGCCCGGGAACGTGCCCTCACAAATACTTGCCTTGATGGTGTGCTTTCTTATATTCGGGAACCACGAGAGGACACTCAAAAATATACTTCTGAGTTATTACGGATTAAACTCAAGAACGTCCTGACAGCTCGAATAGAAAAACCGTATCTCGATTATGTTCTGCTCAAAGAAAATCTGTCCATTGATGAAATCCAAAATTTCGAATCCCTCAATATTAACGGAGTTTTTTTGGTAGAAGGGAACGCCTATGTTAATCCCATACTCTTGACGGATTCTGCATTCGTATCACAAAAATTGCAAATTATCCTGTCGATGCCCAAGGAATCGGTCGATTATCTTGTGAGCAAACGTCCAATTCGGTATGTGAAAATTCTCAAACGTATGAATCTTGCCACTAAAGATTATGTAGATCTCAAATTGGCGGACGAGAAAGAGGCGA
Organism: Patescibacteria group bacterium; assembly: GCA_036171455.1. Classification (GTDB taxonomy): domain Bacteria; phylum Patescibacteriota; class Gracilibacteria; order BD1-5; family UBA2023; genus CAIVSN01. The sequence goes on along the minus strand of JAVHRB010000103.1, from coordinate 9,065 downwards.
TTAAGAAATGATTTCTGAACGACAATACCGGAATCGGAAATTTTATTATCTTGGAACCTAATCCTACGCGGTTTTATCCCGAGAAAAACCTCGGTGGGCAAATCATTGGTTTCGTCGACAACGACGGGATAGGCCGATATGGAATCGAATCTTATTTTCAAGATTATCTCCAGGGTCAAGAGGGAGAACGACAGACTCGGAAGGATGCCTCGGGTCGGACTATCGGAGGATACAACCTCTCTGAGAAAAAGATGGTAGGTGGTGCCGATATCAAACTCACGATTGATCGTAATATCCAAAAAGAAGTGACCCGGCTCCTGAAAGATGCGGTCGAGACCTTTCGCGCTAATAAAGGTTCGGTAGTCATATTGGATCCTAAAACTGGAGCCGTTATCTCTATGGTGAATTATCCCGATTTTGATCCGAATTCTTTTGGAGACGTATATGAAATAGAAAAAGTCAGCTACGCAAAATACCCGAAACCGTTATTCGATCTTATGGGAATGCCAGTTTTCGTTCAGGATAGCGTTGTTGGCAAAGCATATACCTATCTCGGTAAGGAGATACTTCTCCGTCAGGCGACGGATTCTGAGCTTGGTAATATTGCTATTGTAAAATATAAGTTCAAAAACAATTTCGGCCCCGGGGTATACCAGAATGATGCAATAACTGGATTATACGAGCCAGGTTCCGTATTCAAGGCTATTACTACATCTGTGGGTATTGATACCGGTGATATCAAACCAACCGATATGTATAATGACAAGGGATATGCAAAGATTGATAAGTACACTATTAAGAATGTTTCCAAGGAATGTATTGGAAGACATACCTATGCTCATGCGCTTGACTGGTCATGCAATGTTGGAATGATTGACATTGCTCAGAAAATTGGAACATCCCTGTTTCATAAATATATTCAGGATTTCGGTTTCTGAGCCAAGACGAATATTACACTCGAATGAGAAACTTATGGTCGTTTACCTGGTTATGAGAAATGGTCGAGAACTGACCTTTTCACGGCTTCATTTGGGCAATGACTTATTACTGCAACACCACTTCAAATGGCAGCAGCATATGTTGCGATAGCGAACGGTGGTATCTATTACGAACCATATATTGTTGATTCTATTATGTTCAGTGATGGGCGGATAGCGCAAAATGTACCGAAGCCACTTCGACGGGTTATCAAGGAAGAAACTTCCAAAAAAGTTATTGCCATGTTAACGGAGTGAGCCACCATTGGTTTTGCAAAAAAAGGAAGTGTCGAAGGATATGAAATTGCCGGTAAAACCGGGACTTCTCAGATTGCAACTCGTGGAGTATATGAAGAAGGTGGGGCAGGGCATACGATTACCTCGTACGGGGGATTCGCGCCAGCAAGCAATCCAAAATTCGTCATGATCGTCAAGATTGATCGTCCGAGAACGGCAGAATATTCCGAATATACTTCCTCGGCATTGTTTTCGAGTATTGCGAAATATTTGCTGAATTATTACGCTATTCCGAAGAGCAAGTAGAGATTTGATTTGTTTGGGAATCATGAAAGGTCATTAGTTTTGTCAATGAATATATATATTTCTCTTTTAGGAAAACATAAGCAAGCTATAGTTAAGAAATAATTCTGCGCTCCACTCCTCAAAAAAATACGGCCTCCTTTCGGAGACCGTATTTTAATATAATCGATTCTATTATTCCGCTTTTGGAGCTTCTTTTGCCTTTTCTTTTTTCGGAGTCTTGGCCTTTGGAGCTTTTGGTATATCAGCCGCAACTTCCGCTCCTGCTTCTGCAGCGACCATAACTTCTCCTTCGGCTTTTACTGCCGCTTTAGGAGCTCGTTTTGATTTTGCTTCAGCCGCTTCGATGGCTTCGGCGCTTGGTCCAGCATAGTTTGGATCGAGGGCTTTCATAGAAAGTCCGATTCGTTTTGCCTGAGCATCAAAAGTAATGATTTTTGCCTTGCAAAGTTCACCAGCTTTGATTTCATTAACATCGCCAGCAACTTCGGAAAGATGAATGAGTCCGGAAATTCCTCCATCAAGTGCGAGAAATACTCCGAATTGGGAAACCCGGAGAACGGGAACTTCTACTATATCATCGACTTTGTATTTTGCCGCGAGTTCTGCCCATGGGTTCGCTCGGAGCCGTTTCATAGAGAGGCTGATTTTGTCGCCTTCTACTCCAATGACTTGAACCTTTACTTGGTCACCAATCTTTGCGAATTTGCTTGGATTTGCGACGTGTCCCCAGTCGATTTCGGAAACGTGAACGAGTCCTTCGATACCATTGAAAGTAATAAAGAGTCCGTAGGTGAGAATTCCAGAAACCACACCTTCCACGATGTCCCCTGATTTAAGAGTGGACATCGCTGCTGCGCGTTGTTCTTCGAGAGCTGCTTTTTCAGAGAAGATGATTTTCTTTCCGTCGTTGTCGACATTGATAACGCGAACCTTGAACGGTTTTCCAACGAGACGTTGGAGATGTTCGAGAATTCGTTCTGGATTAGCTCCTTCGACACGAGGGTAATTCATTGGTGTTAGTTGGGAAACCGGTATGAAACCCTTGATTCCGTCGAGGTCGATGAGGAGACCTCCCTTGTTGGCTTCGTTTGGTATAACCGTAATAATTTCTTTTGTATCGAAATTTGAGTGGAGTTTTTCAATCAATTTGATCTGAGATGCCTTTCGGAGAGAAAGGTGGACGATACCAGAGTGTCGGTCTTCACCGATTACGATGGAATCAACCGTGTCACCCGTAGAGAGTCCAGATGCGTCTTCCGTAGAAGAAGTCATGTGGGCACCGGCGATAACTCCGGTAAATTGTCCTCCGAGATCCACGAGGATCATTTTTTGAGTTGCTGAGATAACCGTACCAGCAATGATTTCGCCAACCATTGGGGTTTTAATCGGGTCCGCTTTAGCAATCAAATCTTTGAAGTCTTGAGTTGTCATAAGAAAGTAACGAAATAAAAAATAAAAAAATATATGGGGCGATCGACGAGGCTTGAACTCGCAACATCCAGATTCACAGTCTGGCGCTCTAACCAATTGAACTACGACCGCCATAGATGCAGTGGTTTGGAAATTTATTCCAAATTGCCCGCGAAGTATATAGATACTGCTTGAAATGGCAAAAAAAAGTGTGGGGAAACCCTTGGAAAATGCGAACTTCTCATCAATTTTTGTGTTCCTCGTTCAACGTACTTGCCAGTACGTCTCACTACGGTGCTCGAAATTGACTTCGAATTTTCCAAGGGATTCCCTGTCTGGAAAAATTGATATGAAGTTTGAGCGGGCGCCGGAACTTCGAATCGAAGGAGGGTAAGGTTTCGTGGCGGAAAATTCGACAAGGAGTTCGCATTTTTCCAAGGTTTCTATACAATGCAAAGCATGCTTCTCACCAAGGAACTCCTTCATACTACGGACGCGCATATCAAAAAACTCAAGGCGAACGGTATCGAAACCACGCTCGATTTTTTGTGACATTTCCCGAGGAAGCTGGAAAACCGCTCCCAGGTACTCGAGCATTTTAGCTATGTCAGTCTCAAAGAAAAAAATACCATCAAACTCTCGATAGAATCTATCGTTTCCGAACGAACTCGTAACGGAAAACAGATTTCTAAAGTTATCCTCCGAGACAAGCAAGGTTCTATGGCAGAGGCAGTATATTTCACTAAGCCGTACTTCCTGGCCAAGTTCAAATCCGGCGATATCGTCATGCTCTATGGAAAAGCGAAATACGACTATGGAAAACTCACGTTTCCCTCCCCGGAAATCGAATTTTTCAAATCTGATTTTTCCGCGTTCGTCCCGGTATATTCTGATTGCAATTATATACCTGGTACTTGGTTTTTCGACAAGATGGAATACCTGCGTCCCAACCTTTCCGAAATTACCGATATTCTCCCTCTAGAAATCCAAAAAAAGAAAGGTTTCCGTTCCCGTCGGGAAAATATTACTGCCCTTCATTTTCCAAAAACTGAAGCGGATTTTTATCGTTCCCGTTCGGAATTGGCCTACGAGGAACTTTTCATGATTCAGTACCAAGGATTGGAAAGAAAAAAGTCGGAACAAGCCAGAACGGAGGGGAAAGCTTTGAAAATTCCATTGAATGCGGAACGGATGAAACAACTCATTGCCACACTTCCATATGAGCTCACGGGAAAGCAAAAAATCGTGTTGTTCCAGATTCTGCGGGATATGGAACAACCGCATTCCATGGCGAGGCTCCTGCAAGGGGATGTGGGAACCGGGAAAACCATTGTCGCTTTTTTGGCGGCTATACACGCCATTCAAGAATCAGGTATCCAGGTAGCAGTTATGGCTCCGACGGAAATCCTTGCCCGACAGCATTTCGACGCTTGGAACGAACAATTCGGGCAATGGGGAATCACTGCGGACCTACTGGTCGGATCATTGACCGCCAAACAAAAAAAAGAAGCCAAAGAACGCCTGAAATCCGGAGCCACCAGTCTGATTATCGGAACCCATGCGCTCGTCGAAGAAGATGTTCATTTTGCCAAACTCGGATTCGTGGTGGTCGATGAACAGCACCGTTTCTGAGTCAATCAGCGTCGTATTCTCGAAACATATTACAGCCTGTCCGGAGAAGTTTTCCCCCACGTACTGAACATGACGGCGACCCCGATTCCGAGAACTTTGGCCCTGACGCTCTATGGGGATCAGGATCTCTCGATCCTCAATGAATATCCCGCCTCCAGGAAACCAATCCATACCTCGGTAGTCCAGGAAGACCAGCGCGATCAGATATACCGAATGATCGATAACGAGATCCAAATGGGCCGACAGGTATTTTGGATTTCCCCGTTGGTAGAAGAATCGGAAACTCTGGATATCGCGAATGCCGTAAATACCGCCGAAACCCTGCGAATGGTTTTTGCCGAAAAGACCGTCGGACTCGTTCATGGACGATTGAAACCCCGGGAAAAAGATACCGTAATGCAACAATTTTTCGAGGGGGAAATCGATATACTTTCCTCGACTTCCGTGGTGGAAGTCGGAGTCAACAATCCCAATGCTACCGTTATTTGTATCGAGGCTGCAGAACGGTTCTGACTTTCCCAACTCCACCAGTTCCGCGGTCGGGTTGGGCGAGGAAATCATCAATCGTATTGCTACCTTTTTACAAGTAAGAATTACGTTGGAGAGAGACTCAAAGCCATGGAACGTTCTAATGACGGATTTGAACTCTCGGAAATCGACCTCGAGTTACGATGACCCGGAGAAGTCTATGGTGTGCGGCAGAGCGGAATTCCCGAATTCAAAATCGCCGATATTAAAGATCTCGAACTTGTTGCAGAAATTCGGGAAGATATAGAAAATTTGTAATTTTTTTAAAAGTATGTTTATATACTACAACATATAGATAAACTTTGTCATTTGCTTTTTCCTAGCTATTTGCAAGAGATATCTATAATAAACACTATATTTTTTAATTTCATCCTTATGAGATTTACACAGAATACTAAAGGTTTCACGCTCATTGAGTTGCTCGTAGTAATTACCATCATTGGTATCCTTGCAGTAGGAGGAACGGCAACGTATACGGCACAGATTCAAAAAGCTCGTGATAGTACCCGATTGACAGATCTCGAGGCCGTTCGATCTGGAATCGAACAGTTTTATCAGGATTTTTCTGAATATCCATCATCTAGTGTAGCAACTGAATTTACTGATACCGGTTCTCGTTCTGTACGTTCCTATGTTCCAAAAATTCCACAAGACAGTAAAACTGGACAGACCTGTAATAATGGTGGAACTCCTATAGCGGGTGCTTGTGACTATGTATATGCAGTCGCAAGTGATGCCAATGGAATCGCCAAAGGAAAATACCGAGTATCCACTGCATTTGAGAACGGAGGAAATATTACCACTAAAGCACAAGCAGATGGTGGTATCGAATCTACGCGATTTGAACTTGGAATTGACTTGCCGGGTACTGGTACGTCGACAAATTGTCAACGAACAACTGCTATGACAACAAAACCTACGGTTTCAATAGCTCCAATCACTGCAACACAATGTGGTGGAGGTACTGCTCCTACGAATGCTCTCCTTATCGCTGGTGCACCGTAAGCTACAAAATTATATTTGAAACTCCGAAAATTCCCGGTATCCCCGGGTTTTTTCTTGCCATTTCCCCGTCTCGGAGTAGCCTGTATAGTTACAGACTTAATCATATGCGCCAATGCTTTCTTATATTCGGGGTCCCATAGTCCACATTTTCGATTCCAAACTTACCATTACCCCTGAGGGAATCGGTCTAGGATACGAGGTCCTCTGTCCTGTGACCGTCCTGAGTACCGTTCGAATCTGAGAGACATCGGAATTGTTTCTCCATCACCACATCACGGAGGTATCGCAGGTTCTGTTCGGATTTAGCAGCGCTGACGAACGGTTGTTTTTCCGAAAGCTTCTCAAAGTGGATGGAGTTGGTGGAAAAACCGCATTGTCGCTCCTCAATCTCGGAATGCGGCAACTGGTACTTGCTATTGAAAAGGGTGATGAAAAGGTTTTATCTTGAGCCAATGGTGTTGGCAAAAAAACCGCACTCAAAATTATCGTTGAACTCAAGAAGGAACTTTCGGGAGATATGCTTTTTACGGATGAAAAACAGGTACCTCTCGCTCCACCACACCATGTCCAGATTATCGATACGCTCGTCGGCATGGGGTACGACAAGGCGACCGTTCAGAAAGTGATTTCCCAAATGCCGGATGCACAGAAGACGCTACAGGAGCAAGTAGTATGGGCTATCAAACAGCTGTAAGAACCTCTATAAAATGTGAACTCCTTGTTGAATTTTCCGTGCCTCGTTCAACGTACTGGTGTACGTCTCACTGCGGTACTCGAATTCAACTTCGGATTTCATCATTTTATAGAGGTTCCGGGAGTTTAGGGGAGGTAAATTTCAATTAAACTTTTATTATGAAAAATATTCTCATATATACCGCAAGCGGAGAGTTCAATCTCGGGGACGAGTGCATCCTGGCGAGCGAAGTGGGATTTTTGCAAAAACATTTCCCGAATGCTCAAATCAAAATCGTTACTTATAATCCGCTGAGTTCGCTTGTCCCAACGCATCCGGATATTTCGAGCATTTCCTATTTTCCGAATAACATCCGCCGACATCCGATTCGTAATCTCATAGCGTTTTTTCAGAATATCGTATCCATATTTCAAGCCGAGCTTATCGTCGTATGAGGCGGGGGGATGTTTTACGACACGGAATCGGGACAATCTTTCGATAAACTTCGCCGAGAATGGAGCTTGCGGTTTTTTTTCATGCAACTGTTCAAAAAACCCGTGGTATTCTGGTCAATCGGTATTGATATGACCCATGAACATTTGCGAAAAGTAAGTTGGTGGTTTACCTATCAAAAGGCAAAACTGAGTGTTCGGGATACCCACTCTCAAAAACTTCTCAAAGATATTGGCGTGACCGTAGAGCGAATCTGGGATCCAGTATTCCTGTGGAATCCATCTGTCCGTAATCCGTTACCGGTTTCTCCATTGGAAATTCCTGTTAGGCGTGTCGGTATCGCTCTCCGTTCGGGATATCTGCAGGATGAATCGGAGAATGTCGAGCGAATCGTCCGATATCTGCAGGCACACGGTTTCGAAGTAATTTTCCTTTCCCATTCGTTTCATCCGACTCGTATTCTTTGTAATGATTATGAAATTTTTCGGTCTGATGCAGATCGTTTCCATATAGCCATTACCAAAAATATGCAGGAAACGCTGGATCTCTATCCAACTTTGGATTTTGTTATCAGCATGCGGCTTCATGCGAATATTCTGTCCGTAGTCCATGGCATCCCGTTTTATGCCCTTTCGTATGGCAATAAAACCCGTTCCCTGCTCCAAGAATTGGAACTGTCTTTTATTCAGGATGCGAAATATTTCCTTTTTTCCACGTTCCGGACCCAATTTTGGGAACTCATCGAGGCTCGGGAAGACGCAGAGTTTGCCATCACGGCAAAATCTGATATACTGCGAACAGAAATCTCTACCTCTCTCGAATCACTTTTTTATGGATATTAAATCATTTGGAGCCAAGCTTTCCGTTTTTGGTGAGAAGGCTGCGATAGTCAGCAATTCTATGTTTGAAAAAGCAGGGAAATTCACGGGCGACATGCTGGAAAAAACTGCAGAATTCACGTTTGACAAATTAAAAACTTCCCCGTACTGCATTGCTACGAACGAAGCGTTCGATGCGGTTAAAGAGGATAAGAAATTGATTGTTTTCATCGTGGGTGACCGTGAAAATACACAGAGCAAAGCAATTATCTGACGCATGCCCCTGCAAATCGCAAAGGCATGGCAATATTCGGCTACTTTAAAACTTATCTATGCTGAGGATTTGCCAGCTTTGGTCCAATCCTTGGGAGCTACGCCGCCGAGCGTTTGTATTTACCGCAGCGGAGAACTCAAATATCAACTGATTGGTGAAAAATTGAATTTGTTTCTTGAGAATTTCGACATCCTGCGTGATTGGAATACCATTGAAATGAAACCCTCAGCTCCCGTGGAAGTAAAAGTGGAATCACCGAAAGCTTCTGTAGCTCCTTCTGAATCCATACCTCCTACCTTGTAATTTTTCGAGTATGTTTTTTCCCACTTCACTCATCGATATTTTACTTGCGATACTCATCGTGGTTTTCATCGTGGTTTGAATATACCTCGTCGTCATACTTATGCGACTTCTTTCGCTCATGAACCGGGTAGATACGTTCGTTTCCTATATCGATCGCGTCGGAGCAGTAATACAGAGTTTCGAAGCGATTCCGACCGCGCTCGTATCGCTCGTTCGACAGTTTGCTCTTTGATTTTTGGATAAAGGGCAACATAAAACCAAAAAAAAATCCGTTTCGGATTAGGAACTTTGGGAAAACGCGAACTCCTTGCTGAATTTTCCATGCCTTGTTCAACGTACCTCTATACGTCTCATTGTGGTACTCGAAATCGACTTCGGATTTCATCGTAATTCCATAATCTCTTTTCCCCGTCAGCTTGCTGCGTGGGCTACCGCTTTGTGATTTCGCT
>JAVHRB010000102.1:0-5865 GCA_036171455.1 Patescibacteria group bacterium | reverse complement strand
TATTGTGAATCAAGAAATTAGGGTTTTATTTTCCCATTGGGTGGAATAGAGCCATTATCGAAAAAGTTCCCTATTTCCCTTTTGATATCAAAATCACTGTTCCTGCAAATAGTACTACAAACGACAGCCAACTTCCCAGCGAAAATCCCCCCCAAAGGTATCCAATCTGAGTATCCGGCAATCGGAATGCCACCTCCGATATAATCCTGGTGATTGCGTAACCAACCAAAAATGCACCGGCCAACCTACCGGACTTCAAATTTTTAGTCTGTAAAAATAACAATACTCCTCCCAAAACCAACCCTTCAAGTAGACTTTCCACGAGTGGACTGGGAAAATGAGCGATTCCATCTCGAATCATCGCAAACGGACCAGAATACCCGGCATATCCGACGAGTTCGTTATTCAGGTAATTCGCGATTCTTCCCAAGAAGATACCAAAAGGTACGGTAACGGCCACTTCATCCGCTACTTGCCACAAATTTTTCTTCATCATTTTAGAGTAGAGCATGACCGCTACCGTAACCCCGATAATCCCGCCATGAAAACTCATTCCTCCCTCCCATACGGCGAGCGATTTCAGTGGGTGTGCGAGATAATAGGAAAAATTATAAAACACAATATACCCGATCCGCCCTCCGAGCAATATCCCGGAGATAATCGCATACAACAATATATCCAAATCATTTTCAGAAAATACTTTTCTCCGCTGAATCCACCAATACCCCCCAAAAAAACCAAAAGCATAGGCAAGACCGTAGTAGGTTGGTGCGATACGCAGTCAGAAAACGGTTATCTCAAAAATCGTCATGGACTAAAAATCGCTGTAGATGGTTGATCGAATGGCATACAACACATAATCAGCAGGATCCTGATTGGTCGGTATTCCAGCTTTTTCGCATAATATTCGGAAAATTTCTTCAGAAGAGGTACCTGGCGATACGATTTTTGGGAGTACCACAGAGAGTTTTGCGAGATTGATAGAGAGGAGGATCATTCCTTCGTTCCGAGCATCGAGTTCCGAAAAATTCGCAATCAACCGACGGTCAACCGATTGGATGACATCGACGCGTATACGAACTTGGTCGAGATTTTGGAGCGTGATACCGCTCGCTCGACTCTCTTGGAGCGCCAAGATGGCATTATCGATACATTCGGAAATCGTGTGTTTTTGCGTGGTATGGATTCTTCCACTGCTCGCTACGACCGCACCGTCGAGATACAAAGTAACAAATACGAGATGCTTCGTTTGCAAATCCGCATGGTCGGCCACGCCAAGATCTGACAACATTGGAACGGTTCTGGTTTCCAAAAATTTTTTGAGCGCATTGCGCACGAGTTCGTGATACATAGTTAGTTAAATTGAGTAAGTGCTTTTTCGGCTTCTCCAACGCGAGATGTCTCATCCGCTTCTATTTCTGCAAATGCATTGCCAAGCAAATCCATTCCCGTCACAGCATACAGTTTGTAGTATAAAAATTCAAATAGGGTTCGGAAAACCGTTTGGGTAAATATGGAAATCACGAGCGAACACGAAAGGGAATAGAGGATCATACCAGAAATATCCGTACCCTGAAAAAAAACGAATGATAGAAACGTAGCAAAGAAGAATCCAATAAAACTGGCATACACTGCGAGCAAACTGTATCGGTACTGGGCAATAATCTCGACAATCAGTACGGATCCGAGTATAGCAGTCAGTGCATGGGCACAGAATACCATCATGATGAGATCAGCTGTACCCCCTCCGACATACACATAGAGTGGAGTATAGAGCACGTACAACAATAAATTGAATCCAAACGTCTGAGCTGTTTGCTGAGAACTACGAACGTACTTGTTCGGGAAAATCAATCCATTGAAGTACGATTGAACATATACCGTCAGGAGAATAGCCACGAGCGCAACGAGCGACAGAGTATACGGCAGGATAGTCGGCGATGATGTCTGGATGGTCTTGAGGAACAAGAAGGTACAGAATAGGGCAAATATACCCCCAATAGCCCCCGATACAAAGCTCGATAGAGCAGCAATACCGACGGACATAAAATCTATCCGAGGAGGTCCAAGTAAGTCTTCTTGGTTTGTGTTATTTACCATGGGAATTTTTATGGAATTGCGATAGTATGATGAGCAAAGCTCCGATGCTGATAACTATATCAGCAACGTTAAAGATAGCAAAGTATTTGAGTGATATAAAATCCACAACCGTACCATGCAGCAAACGATCGTATCCATTGCCGAGCGCTCCAGAAATCACACCGGCAAATCCTGTACGTTCCAAAAGCCCTAAAGTACGGAAATTTCGATAAAAATACCAAATGAGCAGAGTAATGAGCGAGGCGGTCACGATTTGGAGAAAAAGTCCATTCAATGGAAATCCAAACGCAATTCCCGTGTTTTCTACGTATCGGAACGTGAGAATATCGGAAAATATCATGATAGAGGGTTTTCCTTGCAAGTGTTCCATGGCAAGAGATTTGACCAATTGATCGGCTGTTACTCCAAATATAATCAATAAAAAATAATAAAAGGGAATAAGTTCGGGAAAAAATCGCTTTTTTTGAGAAAGCGATTGAGAGAATTTGGAAAGGGGGTTATTTGACATACACGAGCGTGAATTTCTTCTTGCCGGCTTGGATGATAGTACCGATAGTAGGGGAGAGAATAACGGTATGTTGAATATCGGTAATTACTATTCCATTCAACTTTACTTCTCCTCCAATAACACCATTTCTTGCATCTCCAGTGGTTGTAAAATATCAGAGTTCCTTGACGACAGAAATGATTCCGAGTCCGGACTCGAGGTAGGCTTTCGGCATTTCGTCCTCGCTTGGCATTACTCCATTCGTCAACACTTTTTCAAAATATGCCTGGGCTTCGATAGCAGCTTCAATGCCATGGTACATCGTCACGACCGTGCGAGCAAGCTCAAGTTTAATATCTTTTGGGTGTTCGCCAGCTTTGAGCCGTTCGCCCACCATATCAACTTCTTCATTGGTCATGAGCGTCGTGAGTCGAAAGAATTCGAGAATGAGTTCGTCTTTGACTTCCATAAGCTTGACGAACATATCATTGGCTGGCATATCGACCGCAATGCAGTTGCCACCAGTCTTGGACATCTTATGAACAATATGACCGAGATGTACAATCGTGCCCGTGGGATCGATACCGAATTTTACTCGGAGGACATCGCCACGTTCGAGTCGTTCTTCCAAATGCTTTTGGTCGATAATTCGAGAAACCCCCTTGGAAAGGAGGGTGGAAAATTTTTGGTCCATGCGGAATATGTTATGTTTCTACTTGTTCTTGATGACTTTGTCGATGAGTCCATAAGCAAGGGCTTCCTCGGGATACATATAATTATCTCGGTCGCAATCCTTTTCTACCTGTTTGATGGATTTACCGGTATGTTTGGAGATTATACCATAGAGCATTTCTCCCGTTTTGATAATGTTTTCCGCGACGATCTTGATATCAACGGCCTGACCTTCGGCACCTCCGAGTGGCTGATGGATCATAATCTCAGAATGTGGTAATGAATACCGTTTGCCAGCAGCTCCCCCACAGAGAATAATTGCCCCCATACTTGCCGCGAGTCCCACACAGATGGTAATAACCTCTGGTTGAATATGCTGCATGGTATCATAGATGGCAAGACCCGCAGTAACGTGACCTCCCGGGGAGTTGACATACATGGTGATTGGAGCTTTTGGATCCTGTTTTTCGAGAAAAAGAAGCTGAGCGATAATCGTGTTCGCTACGGTTGCATCTATAGCTTCACCGAGAAAGATTACCCGATCCTCGAGCAAACGAGAATAAATATCATATACGCGCTCTCCACCACCTGGTACTTTGTCGATGACGGTCGGGATGAGGGTTCCGAGTTTTTTATGGGAGATGGAAGTGATTTCTTTTCGGGTCATACTAGTATTTAATAGAATAAGGCGTCTTGTCGAATTGTCCATCGGTCAGATTGTCAGTAGAGGGGAGTCCAGGTCCGATGAGCGAAACGGGGCAGTTGCCGTTACAGGTACCGAATTTATCGTCAAAGTCGCCTCAAATCTTGGTGACGTATCCTTTTTGTTCGTCCATGACGGTAATAGCAATATTATATCCGGTGGTAGATTTGCCATCGGCATTCCATGTTCCAGATGCGGGTGGTTTTGCATACACTGCGTAGACATACCGACCAATACCATAATCCTTGAGGGTTGTTGTGTCGCCTACCTTGGTGTCGGCGCTCGGATCTGCAATATCGAGAGAAATGTATTGCTTTCCAAAGAGCGACTGCTCCAGTGAACCTTTGGCTCCAATTTGAATTCCGCCAGATCCGTTTACTTTTCCTCCTCCAGCAACACTCGTAACACTCGTGATGGTGGTATTATCAGGAGTGTATACGAGAGTACTGGTATTAGTGGCCAGTGAAAGAGATCCAGAATCATACCCCCAGGAGTTGGTTGCGGATTTTGCAGCAGGCAGTGGCAAATATTGCTTTTCCTGTCGGAACAGGCTGATAGCCGTTTCGGCAGTATTGAGGTGTTCCAAGCGTTTCGCATTTTTCGCTTTGTCCGTAGCTCCATTCAGACTGACATATGCCACGGTGGAAATAACGGCGAGAATCGTGACAACCACGAGAAGTTCCACAAGGGAAAAACCTGATTTTGAGGCAATAGACAATTGTTTCATAAAAAAAGTTAAGATACTCCGCCAGTGTATGGGATTTAGAAGCAAAATCAAAAGTAAAATTGAAAATATAACTAGTGGTTCATGATGACAAAAAATTCCCCTTTGGGAAGGGGAATTTTTTCGTCCGTCAGTAGAAGTTCGTCTCGATAATAATCTGTTTGGGGGATTAGTAAGGGAGAAGAGTCGTACTTCCGTTGGCAACGGCTTCCGTAGTATTAGAACTAGCGACAAGACCAGATACATCAGAAGAACCTCCGATCAAAGTACCAAGAATCAAATCAGTTATAGTTCCTGCAGTGGGAACGGCAGCAAGGGCTGTTGCTGCAAATCATTTTCCATCACCAGCAACGGTATCGATTTTTCCAACCTTGGTACCTACAAATACATAGTCTCCTTTACGGAAGAATCCAACACCTGTACCGGTAAGGTTAGAAACCGTGAATCCACTTCCAGATCAAAGCGCTACTGTACCACTCATAGCAGTTGCGGTTCTAGGTGAGTAGTTACCCGTCAAAAGAGTGTTTGGGGTTCCATTTCATTCGAGTTTAGCCGCGATTTGGAAAGCGCTTCCTCCTCGTGAAGTCGTACCAATTACGTAGTTGTATGCTCCGTCTTTAAAATTGTCTGGATTCACTCCTAAAGCCGTGAAATTCGGACTTCCTGCATTGTATTCTGTAATAGGAGCTCCAGATAATCCTGTTCCTGAAAGATTACCAGCAGTAAGTTTATTACTTGGAACGGAAGTAACAAAAGAAGTCAAGTCCATTCCGTCAACCGTCTTGATAGTTATAGCAGAAGCGAGTGACCGGAGGTCAGAAGTACGCTTACTGTCTCGTGATTGAGCGGAGTATCCCTGGATAGAGATGAAACCAATCGTACCGAGAATAGCGAGGATCGTAATTACTACGATAAGCTCGACAAGGGTAAAACCCTTATTTGAGGCAGAAGCCTTAATTTTTTGTGCAACCATATAAAATGGTAAAAGAATAAGAATTGCCGAAGCAACAGGTGTATTGAAACATAAAGAAATCTTTGTGTCAAATAAAATTTACAAAATTCGTTTATGTCTCATTCCTAGTTTATATACCGTTACGATAAGTAAATACAAAGTACATTTACAAAATGTAAAATCTCTTTTCCCCGTCAGCTTGCTGCGTGGGCTACCGCTTTGTGATT
>JAVHRB010000101.1:0-1297 GCA_036171455.1 Patescibacteria group bacterium | reverse complement strand
CGAGCACGGAGAGGGAAGTGTCTGGCTTATTATTCCGCCAGTCATGTTTCTCGGCCTGCTCATTGTTCTGAGTTTTTATTTTCCGCCGTTTCTGCAGACCCTTATTACTGCCGTTGTAGCACAATACTAATATGATGAAAAAAATAATTGAACAATGTATAGGAGAAAACGTTCCAACATCGACAAGTGGCCGCGTAACTCTTTTTCAAATTCCTGTCTCGCATATTGTGAAGGTAGCGAATGAGTTATATACAAATCAAAAACTTTCATTGAAGCTTATTACGGCCACCGATGAACGAGAGAAAAATGGCTGTTTCAAAGTTTGGTATGTCTTTGGTAACCCAACGGACCATACATGTATAACTCTCTTTATCACCTTGAAAGATACGTTTGAATTTCCTTCGCTCACTCCTACTCTTCACGAAGCGTGGAATTATGAACAGAGAATACATACTTTCTTTGGATTAACTCCGACGGGGCATCCTGATATGCGACCGCTTATTTTGCATGGTAATTGGCCTGCCGACACCTTTCCTCTCAGGAAGGATTTTAATTGGCAGACGAGACCAGAAGAAGCTCATGAGAAATATTCTTTTCAGAAAGTAGGAGGTGAAGGAGTATATGAAATCCCAGTTGGCCCGATTCACGCCGGTATTATTGAGCCAGGGCATTTCCGATTTAGCGTGGCAGGGGAGAGTATTGTGTTGCTTGAAGCACGTCTCGGATTTACTCACAAAGGGAGTGAAAAATTGTTTGAGGAACTCACTCTTAACGACAACGTGCGTCTTTCAGAGAAAATCTCCGGAGACAGTTCCTTCAGCCATTCGCTTGCGTTCTGCGAGGCAGTGGAGCAATTGAGTGCAACAATCGTGCCGAAACGAGCTTTGTCTCTGCGAGTGCTCTACGCTGAGCTCGAGCGAATAGCAAATCATTTTGGAGATATCGGGGCTATGATGATGGACACGGGTTTTAATTTCGGAGGAGCGCAAGGAGCACGATTGCGAGAAATGGTTATGCAAATAAACGAGCGACTCACGGGTAGTCGATTTTTGCGTGGGGTGAATGTTGTTGGCGGAGTGACAAAAGACATTACCACCGAAGAATGTGAGAGACTCTCACGCGAAATCCTATCTCTTAGGGAAGATTTTTCTGAAGTCATAGCAGTAGCAGAAAACAGCACGTCACTCTTGAATCGTATGAAAGAGACAGGAATACTCTCTGCCGAGATTGCTCAGGATCGCGGTGTCGTGGGAGTTCCCGGCAGAGCTGTCGGTATCGCACATGACACACGAATCGA
>JAVHRB010000100.1:0-5902 GCA_036171455.1 Patescibacteria group bacterium | reverse complement strand
AAATCACAAAGCGGTAGCCCACGCAGCAAGCTGACGGGGAAAAGAGATTTTAAATTATTTTAGTATTTCATTTTACCGATATGTATCCAACACAAAATACCATACGAACACGCAAGATTCTCCCTGGATTCACCCTAGTCGAGCTCATCGTCGTCATTACGATACTTGCGATACTCGGGACGATTGGGTTCATTTCGATACAGGGGTATTCGAGCAGTGCTCGAGACAGTTCGCGGATTAGCAATTTGGTGAATCTCCACAAGGGACTTGCTTTGTTTCAGGTAGTTTGAGGAAATTATCCGATGCCAGAAGCTCCTATAGCTATTACTGCTTCTGGAACTGTAATCGGATACCAGGGATTTGCCAAGGATCAAATGACGAGTCTGGCTAAAATCTCTGCCGGAGCTACCAAAGATCCTCTCGATCCAAGTATATTTACCACGTATACCGTCAATGCAACTCATGGCATTTCTCGAAGACGGAAGCAAGGCAACGGCATTCATACCGGGTATTTTCGGAATACCGGAAACCTATGCCATTGCCAATACGGATTATTCGGCTAGGAGTCCAATTATTAAAGGAGACAGTCTCGGAATTCTCCTTGGTACGGGATTAAATACGAATCAGCCGGTACAGGAACTTCTCACGATAGCCTTTACGGGAATCGACATCGTAAATACGAGCACGGGATATACGGCAGTATTTTCAAAAACCGACAGTATCAGCGGTACCGGTAGCAAACTCATCGCTATAAAGGCAAGCATGACATCCGTATCAGCAATTCCTAGGCGCGATCCTTCCCTTGTAGGGTATTGGGATATGGAAACCTTTGGTTCTGATGGAAAACTGTCAGATTTAAGCGGAAATGGAAACAGTGGAACTCCGGTTGGAACTACCACAGTAACAGGAAAAAACGGAAATGCGAGAAGTTTCAACGGTACGAGCGATTATATCACGATACCGAGTTGACCCATTACCAATACTACGGACCTTTTTACCGTATCCCTTTGGGCAAAAGCTTCACGACTGAATGCTTGGCAAAGGTTATATCAGGTTTCGCCACATCTATGCGTTCAATTAGCGAATACTGGGCAAGGCATGGATAACAAATGGAGATGGTTCGACTACGATGCTGGTTACGGCTGAAACGGAATCTTGTGGGATTCTCAGTCAGATTTGATAGCTGCAACAGGTGTGTGGTACCATATCGTTGGAGTAAACGATGGAACAAAGGCAAAACTCTATATAAACGGAGTCAAGCAACAAATGGAAGCAACGATTATCCCCTATCCCATCTCCGGAACTACCACATTGTGATTTGGAAATGGAACAGAATATTTTTCCGGTTCTATCGATGAGGTGCGCGTCTACAAAAGAACGCTTTCAGAAGGGGAAATCCTAACGCTCTATAATACTTCAAAATAATATTTCTACCTATGAATCATATTTCAAAAAAAATACCATCTTTTAACGGATTCACCCTAGTCGAGCTCATCGTCGTCATTACGATACTTGCGATACTCGGGACGATTGGGTTCATTTCCATTCAAGGATATTCGGAGGATGCCAAAGATTCCACCAAAATAACCGATCTCACTATTATCAATACCGCCATCGGTACGGCCATCGTATGAGAAAAATGATTTGGTCTAGCTGGCCTACAACCAATACTCTATAACAACTATCCACAGGATACTACCGTCTGGGTAGGAGAACTACTATGAAAAAATATCCCCGGACTCAATAATCCCCCACTGGATCCTTTTACTAAAAAACCTTATGTAATAGGTATTTATCGTTGAACCGACGACGGCCTCACTCGGTACGTACAAGTCGGATCGGTACTGGAAAACAAGAAATGAAATACTCCTCTTGCAATCGCGAAAGAAGCCTATGCATCGACGCTCTATGCACCATCGGGAGTACCAATGCAAAAAGTGGTATGAAATTATATTCCGGGGAAAGCGCCCGGAATAAGCGGATTCATTCCCCGCTGGGCTCTGGAAAACTACCAGGATTTCAAGAAAACCGAGTTTTATGGTTCGGGGGCAAAAATGTACGGGGCTACCTGGGGAAGTAACAATAACTATATTTTTGCTATGGATGGACTACCCCTAGTGCAGGTCACAGGATATACAAACACGGGTACCCTGCTCTACGAATCGTTTGAAAACCTCAAAGCCGAAGTCATCATGGCAACCGGATTTCAGGCGACCTCGTTCAAAAACTATCCCCACTGTTTTTCAAACAGTGTGTCTACGGCATTGTCTTTCGAATGAAATGCCACCTATGGGGATCAAATCCAAACGACCGCTTGCAGCGTCGATACGGGCAATTGAGCCAACTCCCAATCATCGCTCTATCTGAAATGGCTTCGCGACAGTGCGGGTTGAGACGGGCAATATACCTACCTCATGATTAATCCGAACAAGAAATATCAGTATTCCCTCGATGTAAAATGACATCTCGCTAGTACGGTCAGCGGTTGAAAATTGAACCTGAATTTCTATTGTTACAAAAAAAACAGTCTATGAACCGCGACGAATGTCGGAGCGGCAGGTTTTTTGGTCACGCTCGACCCAGCGAACTTTACCAGGATTTCCGCGTATGTTAACGCTCCGGATCCGAGCGGAAACGGTCTCAGTATTACTTTACCGGGAGGCATTACCGACGCGACCGCTTGTATTTTTTATCGAGCCAACGCCCCGAAAGGCGGGGATGAGCTCTGGTTCGACAACCATATCGTCAAAGAAATCCCATAATCCACCTCTCATACCCAAATATGAAAAAAATATTTTTGATAACGGCTTTACTGTTAAGTCTCAGTTCATGCGAACTCGAAAACCAATCCTACGATACGAGCAAGGTATCCAAACTCTCCGACGGACAACAAAACGTCCAACCCGCAAAAATCGAAAGAACGGAGACTGGCAATACGATTCCGGAAGTTCCCGGAAAGATGCCAGAAATTTCGAACAAATAATTACTACTCTTTTCTATATAAAAACCGCTCTTTCTCAATTTTGGAAAGAGCGGTTTTTATAAAATCATTCCGATTATCGTGCCATTTCATTTTTATACATCATGGGCATCTGGGGTTTCATATCGAAGAATTCTTTGATTACCGGAACGATGACAGTCTTGGAAAAGTACTCGCCTTCCTTTGGTTCCTGCAGTACGGGGAAAAGAAGCGATGGCACGAGATATTCGTTGCTGATGCCGTTTTGGTAATCGTAGCGGTGTGTATAGATCATTTCCGGTTCACCAAGGGCTACTTTTACTATTTTTTCATCGCCGGATCCCATTTCCGGAAAATTATACATACCCCTTCCCCCATTTTTCGCAACCTCGAGGATTTTAGGGAAATCCGTTTGAACCTCGTAATCTGACGATTCGAAATTCAATTTGTCCATACCGTAAACGTCAGACACTCGACCAGTTTTCACATCAACGTTGATGGTCATTCCTTTAGGTTGTCCATATTCTTCGTATACCGGTTTTCCCTCAACAAGGAGTGGATATATCACAGTCACCGTATCCGGAACATAGGCGAAAGTTTTATCGGTTGCGAGTGAATATTGAACCTTCCAATCATTATTGATGGTTGGTTTCCCATAGGATGAAATATCTATTCCGTAGGTCTTGATAAATTTTCATACGGTTTCCAAAACGGTATCGTCAGATGGGATATCACTAATTTGTGTGAGACACTGCGTATCGATGCATTTCGATTGTGGCCAGAGATTCCAATTCTTGGAAAGCGTAATGGTTCCCTCTGTGAAATCGATATTCAACATTAGTCCGTATTCGCGATCTTCCGACATCGATATAGTATTGAGCTTGAGTTGGGAAAATTGTGCCAAATCGATGCTAGAAATTTTAAAATTCTTGAGAAGCGCATCCGTTTCAACACTCGACATGGCATTTTTCTTTTTTTGGAACACTGCCATTTTCGTGTCTTTGAAGACATAACCGGAACCAGAATATTCATAGGAATATCTTTGTGGCTGGTATGGCTGAGATATAACCATCCTGCTATCAACCGCGATTTTCCCTACAGCTGCAGGGACTATACCAACGGCAGTAGGTGGGGTATTCGGAATAGGTACGGCCGAAATCGAATTGTTCATGGGAGATGGCGAACGTACGCGATCCGCACTCGCAGCAGATTGAGATTCACTACCCTTCGACTGAGAAATGGAACCGAATGCCATTGCTGCTTTTCGTTCAGCTTTGAAACCGAAATCTATAGTATTTGTCGCGAGCATCGGAGCCTCAGTTTTCGATGCGACTACCGGGGTAGCAATTTGTTGGTTATTTCCAGTATTCGGGGTTTCGATGGATATCGGGGCTATCGATGGCAAAAGAAAATATGATGCAATACCAATAGCAGAACTACCAACGAGAAATCCAGCGAAAATGCTTTTCCAATTGGTTCAACCAGAAGATACTCATTTCCGTTTGGCAATTTCGGCAGAGAGTTTTGTTTTGAGTTCCGTTCGGAAATTCTCATCGAAATGAGTATCTGGTTTTCGAACGAGCATTTCGGAGAGAATTTTCGTAAGTTCCGGTTCTTTTTTGGCAAGTTCCGGGTCGAGGGCATAGAGTTCCGAGAGGATTTCGGCGATTTGGGTTTTCATGGGAATTATTGTGAAATATAGGTTAGAAAGTGGGCGAAAATACACAGATACGCAATGTTCGATTGGATTTTCATCAGGATCCTGGAGACGGTTTTTTTGCAAGTATCTACGGTCTTGCCGGTAATTTCGGCAATTTCCGCATAGGAAAGATCATCCCAAATCCGCATAATGAGAATCTCTTTCTGATCGTTCGAAAACGTATCGAGATATCCCATAACTTCGGTTAGTTTGAGCCGATAGTCGATATCTTTGCCAAAATCCGGAGAAACGGAAGCGGTTTCGAGGGATTCGTCGAGTTCGTCCGATACCGGAGCTGAGCGAAAATGGTCTACGGAAACGTGATATGCTATCGCATAAATCCAAGAATTGAATTCTGCTGCAGTTTCGCCGTGAAAGGTATCAATTTTTTTCAAGGCTTTGAAAAATGTTTCCTGGGTCAAATCCTCGGCGAGCGATTGATCGAAAGTCTTGTAAAAGAGGAAATTATAAATTTTATTAACAGAGGATTCATAAAGGATTCCAAAGGCATCAATATCTCATTTTCAGAGTCGCTGAACGTCTTTATCGCGCATCGAAACATTGGGTAACGGAGTAAATTTCGGGAGCTTCCAAAGAGTATAACGCAAATATTCGGAAAAAGTGACAAAAAAAACGGATTATGAGGGAAACAACAGTTTTTTAATATCGGATTCCATACGTTTCGGAGAAGTCGACGGAGCATACCGATGAACAATATTTCCCTTTTGGTCGATGAGAAATTTGGTAAAATTCCATTTGATGGCACTGGTAACCCAACCTCCTTTTCGACCTTTGAGATAGGAATACAGTGGATCGGCATGAGGTCCGTTCACCTCGATTTTGGAAAAAATCGGGAATGTGACTCAATAGTTGAGTCGGCAAGCCTGTACTATTTCAGAATCAGTACCTGGTTCCTGTCACGCAAATTGGTTACAGGGGAAGCCAAGTATGACTAATCCTGATTCACGGTATTGGTCATACAACCGTTGGAGTTCCTCATATTGTGGAGTAAATCCGCAATGGCTTGCGACATTTACGATAACAGCAACCTTGCCCCGATAGGTTTCGAGAGAAATGATGTCCCCCGCATTCGCCCGGACGGAAAAATCGTATACATTCATAAATAGTGGAAAAATAACATGGCATTATATAGATATATTCCAAAAACCTATCGAAAAATACGAGTAACTTGTTACAATTGCAGCAATTAGGTTTACATCATTCCCTCTTGCAAACAAGAAACA
>JAVHRB010000099.1:0-5968 GCA_036171455.1 Patescibacteria group bacterium | reverse complement strand
CACTGACAATGATTTTCATAGTGCCAAAAAGGCATCTTTTGCTGTTTCTGCTTTCGTTGTAGATTGTTCTATTTTTGATTGAACTGATGCAACTGACTCCTTCATAGAATCTTTTGGTTTTTCAATAACAGTATTTCAGCTTTGAGTATTTGCAGGCGCTGTACCAGGGGCATTCTCATCGGAAATTGAAACGGTTTTAGTTTCAATAATAGGTGGTATATTCGTATTCTCGGTTACCTCTTTCGAGCATCCAGTAAGTAAAAATCAAATAATAATAATAACTGTACTTATTCAAAAGTGTACTTTTCGGCTTTGTAGCATAATAAAAAAAGATAAAAAAATAGGATGGCTTTTGCAAACCCCCTACTTTTCGGTAGAATGTTGTTACCTGGACAAGTTTTGTGCAGGTAACAAAAAAGGGCTCGTTTAGCCGCAACCTATACACATCTGCTTTCCTGTGGAAATAGAGCATATAGAACTAAACGAGTCCTTTTTGTGATCTATTTCCATAATAAAGCGAGTTCGAAAAAAAACGCGCAGAATAAGCGGGTATGTGTATAGGTTGCAAAGGCAATATACAGAAAATCAGTAAGAAAGCAAAAAAATCTCTATGTATCGCAACATAGAGATTTTCCATTTTCATATCTTTTATGGGCTCTCAAAGATTGATCGGAGTGCCTGTTCTGTCTGAGTTTTTGATATCTTTTGCTTTTCAAATTCCTCCATACTTGGGGTTTTAACAGTTTCGGAAATAACCGCACTTCCTCCGAACCAGAAATTTAACGAGTCGCTGTTAACTTCCCGTATATTCATTGTCATCCCAGGAGCTACATATAATATGCCTAAAAGGAGTCAAACGTTTACAAAGAGTTCAAATTTTTTCATATGCCGAAAAGTAAAGAAATAATTTTGAAGAAAACCTTGTCCCTTGGCTTCCTGTCTACATTATTAGTATACCAAAAACTCTCGTTTTTGCAAAAATACTATCAGGCAATTTATCCCTTATTTAAGCAAAAAGTCATATATTCATACTATGATTTGAACCCTTCTTTTCCGTCCCCGAAAATAGTAATTGGTAGCAAAAATGCACGCCTACCCTCTAATACTCATTCACTTATTTGCATTTTACGCAAAAACCTGCTACCATTAAGGCGTACTTGTATAAAAACGTCATCAAATGTCTTTCGACTCTCCTTCGTATCACTCATTAGAGCCAATTCATGTTCTGAAATCCGGACAGATGGGACAGGAGCAGAGAGAAGATGAGCATAGCAATGAAATAAGTAAATCCGTCGATATTCAAAAACTCCTCGCCGAAGCAGTGATATTCCTGTCTAAATCACGTCTTCTTGGAAATGATCCGAACATAGCGGGAATCATTAGGATAGAGCTCGAAAGGGCCCGAGACACAAACAATACCAAGATGCTGGAAGGTGTTATCGAAGCACTTACAAACGAAAAACGATTCATTCTCGATTACGCGAGACAGTTCGCGAACAAAGATGCGGAAAATATCTCCATCTATCAATTGCAAGGTGGAATGCAGCAAGCATTCATAGAAAAAATGGTATATACTCCCGAAATACGGGAGAAAGTCGATCCAGATACTGCACTCAAAGAACTGTACAAAGGCTACCAACTCACCTAAATCCATTTCATGTCAGATTCACAAGTAAATCCCTACGAGAAAAAGAAAGAACAAGAACTGTTGACTACTCCCGAGCAACAGCAGATTATTGAGGCGGAAAGAAAGCAGAGAGAAGCAAGAAATAAAGAACGAAGTATCAAAACGACCGAACGCTTCATGGAATCCCTCACTGCCGAGGAGATTCTCAATGCGGGAGGTCCTGAATTCAAAGCGGACTGTCAAAAACA
The DNA here is from genome assembly GCA_036171455.1 of Patescibacteria group bacterium. Classification (GTDB taxonomy): domain Bacteria; phylum Patescibacteriota; class Gracilibacteria; order BD1-5; family UBA2023; genus CAIVSN01. Next base: position 4,093 of record JAVHRB010000099.1, on the reverse strand, counting down.
TTTTCTCGATCAAATGACTCGAATGAATGACGAACATGCAGCGGAAATCTCAAAGAAATGCGCCGAGATGGAGCGAGCAAAGGAACAGTTAAAAGCGATGCCGAAGTGAACGACGGAAGAGAAAGTACATTCCTTGAAACCGAAACAAAAAACGAATTCCGAAAAGAATCATGAGAAACTTCCAGAAGCACATCATTATAGTAATGAAGATTTGTATGCTGCAATAGATACCGGATCCGAGAAAGTACGAGAGTGACAAGAGAGAGAAAAGGCTACAAATAAACTCTCGCTTGTCCAGGAAGTGGCACTCGTATATAGAACCTACCTCGAAGATCTTCGTTCTCGCGTACGCACTGCTGTATTGCAAGGAAGTGTTATCGAGTCATACAATACCCAGATCAAGCTCATAAACGATCTCTTGACTGCTTCAAGCGATGTAAAATCCATGGATTCAAAAGCAATCAGTGAGAAAGCGGATGAGATGATCGCAAAGGCTTTTAAGAGTGAATACCTCGTCTCCAATACTCCGCGAATTTGAGGAACTGCCGAGGGGGTTGGAAAGGATATCGGAATCGATAAAAAACTCTTACCGAAAGTCACCGATCTATCCTTTGATTCCGAGAAACAAAGCGAGCGAGATTTTGCGAGAATCCGAGAGATTCTCTCATCATCGGCAACACACAATCCGAATGAACTCCTCTCAAAAAAAGTACAAGCACTCTCACTTCTGCGCATCCATGACGTGCACGACAGTGATCCGCGGGTATTGAATTCTTCCGATGCGATGAGATCGAGTCTGGAAGGAGATTTCCTCTTTATGAATGAACTTTCAAAGTCTCCAAAAATAGCGGAAAGCTTTGCAAATATTGACAAGCTAAAAACCGACCCCGGAGCCAAAAAAGAATTCTTCGCTTTCGTTTTTCCGGAAGGAACCGTTCCAGTCATCAATACAAAGAATCTTTCCGTATTTCTCAGCGCTCATGGAATCAAGCTCAATGATGCACATCTGGATCAGATAGTCCAAGAGCTGACCGGTCTTCGCGAAGCAACCCTCAGGGGGTACCAGGATGTGTTGGACAAAGAGAATAAGGGTGAAAAAGCGGATCTTGCGAAAATTTCTGCAATGATTCATTCGGACCCGAAGAAGCTTGCCGGAGGAGAAGGTGGATGCATGGATATCCTGTCTCGTTCGCTCATCAAGAAAACAGTATCTGAAAACTTCGATGCGTTCCAGGATATCTCCAAGAAAAACCCACTCGCGAAGCTCTACATGAATATCGAAGGACTCCAAGTAAGTGAAACAGATCCTCGAAATGAGAAAGGCTTTCTTTCGAGTCTTCGGTCGATGTGATCTGGATATCTTTCGGATGAACGTATGAATTCGGATGCCAAGTATCAGCAGGATATCGCTGAACAGGTACTGATAATGACCGGGGTCGGAAGAGTAGTCGGTTCGGCTTCCAAGATGATCGGTACTGCTCTTGCGGAAAGATTTGGAACCGGACTTGCCAGAAACGAGATGGCTTCTGTCGGGGATTTTTTCGCATCCAAACTCGTATCCCGAATGGAAGCAGCTAAAAAATTCACTACCTGAAAGATGGTTGCTGCCGGGACCGGAGCGAGGCTCGGAGTCGAGACACTCACCGAGGGTGGGGCTTTTGCGATTGGATATACTCAACTCGATAACCTTATCGGAAACAAAGGATGGGAAAATGGAATGACCACCGATAATCTCGGGCGCATCACTCTCTTTCTCGGAGTCCTAAAATCCCTGCATATTGGGATGGATATGGTAAAATCCGCACTCGGGAAAGTAGGAGGTTCTAGTCCTGAGATGGCAAAACTCGTTGAATCTAAGGGGATATCCGATCCGACCGTCATGAGCGCCGTCATGAAAGAACTCGGTTCTCTTGGAAAATCAGTCGAAAAGATTCCAGGAGTTCGGGAGTGAGCTGGAATCATTGTTGATACCACGACCCTCGTCATCGCTGATACGATTGTTCGAGTCATATGGAAACAAGATACACCAGGACTTAAAGAAGGACAAAACTGGATGGAATACGCACAGGGTGAACTCGAAGCTATTGTTCCGCTTGTCATAGGACTTCGTCAGATGGAAAAAGTAAAAGGACCGATAAATGTCACGCTTCGTAAAGATGGAGGTATAAATGTTTCGCTCGATGGACAAATTATCGCTATCTCCAAAGAACAACGTCGACTCATTCAGGCAAGAAATATTGCTCGGAGAGATGGAGATAAGACTGCTGTCGGAAATATCAATGCTCAAAGAAACGAGAACGACCATATGCTCAAAGAACTCCAAGTCCAGCAGAAAGAGCGAGATGCGGTCGCGAAATCCATTGCAGCGAACGAGCCGTTTCCTCAGGGAAATGCGAATCATAGCACTCCAAGTCTCCGAGAACTGCGTGAAAGCATGCGAAATCCGAATCTAGAAAAGGCAGCAAAGGGATTCGGAGTGGAGGAAAAAATGAAAGGCGATCTTACCGAACGATTTGAAGCACTTTTCTCCAATTTCGCAAGCATACCGAAAGAATCGGAACGCCATACTGCCATACGAGAAACTGTATCCAGAGAGGTAGACAACTTCATTACTCGATTGGAAGCGAATAAAGATTTCAATTATGGACAAGACCGCGTAGAATTAGAAAAATTCCGTGCCCACCGCCAGAGAATCGTCTCGGAAATTACCAAACAATTCGAGGAAGCACTCAGAGCGAAGACCTTAGGCGAAAAGATGAATCCGAAGTGGGGAAACCCGGAATATGTGGATAGGATTATGGGAACACTTTATGAGAAGATAGGAGAGAAAAAGCAAAAGGAATATAAAGATAATAAAAAGAATAGATTTAATTTTTAGAAAATAAACCAAATTATCAATAATTTTTAAGTTAAATGGTAGCAATAAATCACAGTACTCCTCCTCAAATTGAGCATCATATAGATGTAGCGAAGATGGAAGAGAAACAAGTAAGAAATCTCCTATTAGCCTATCATAAGGATAGTAATCTTGTCGTGAAGAAGGTTCAGGAGAATGTCTTTTCCGTTGGTGGAAAGAATGGCAATACAGAATATTTCTGCGACAAAAATGGTGATGTATTGGTAAATGCTGCTCATTTGCGTTGAAATGATTCTTCCGAAGATATCAAAGAAGAATCGATTAGACTTTTTCGAGGGGTTTCCTGGCAAGCAGGTTATCGTGAGGAGATAGATCCAAAAACTAAGACATACACTTTGTTTAATATCCAAGGAATAGAAGAGAAGATTGTTCCTAAAAACACACCTGAATTTTACAAGGCTTGGCAGGATATAGAGTTCAATTATAGACGTGGCCAAGTAGTGGTTATGTGACTCAATATTCCGCACGATGAGAAAGATCGATTAGAAACATTGCCGGCAATTCGATTCCTTGCCAACGATGGTTTTCTCCGCATCCGAGACCTCCTCTTTCTTGCTTCCCCAAAGATGGGATATCTTAAACAATCTGACTTTCAAACACTTCTTCCGATTGTACGAAATCATCTCCTCTCTCAAATTGGAGATTCACGATGGGACCGAACGCTTGATCCTGCGAGAAAGCAGAGTGGATATGCCATAACAAAAGGGGAATTGGATCAATATCTAAGCCTCAATCTTATTGATCGACCATTGTACAATCAGGCCACAAAGAAATTAGCAGAAGTGGAGAAACTAAAAGGACAAAAACAGAGTGGTAGTCAAGGGGTGCTCGATGATACAAGAAAGAAGGCTGCGGAGATAAAGAAATAGCAGGAATCAAAAAAGACGGAATTGGTCCGTCTTTTTATGAGGAGAGTAGTTATTAAAAGGCATTCCCATATGTTTTCATAAGATATTTCATAGGGAACGAATCGGGATATCGGGGACGGAAAAAAAGAAATGACTCTCTAATTTTTAATTCCTCTCGACAACTTATCGCTTTGATTTCAGAAAGTGGTATGAGTCGCCAATGTCTAAAATCGTATTCTCAGCATTGACTATTGCGAATCAAAAATTATCCAACCCGATATACGATCGATCCAATCTCAGGACAGTATCCCCAAATTTAGCCAATTCC
>JAVHRB010000098.1:0-25420 GCA_036171455.1 Patescibacteria group bacterium | reverse complement strand
CGAAATATCCACATATGAGGGATTATGCACAAAATGTTTTGACGTATTACCTTATCGAATGAGATTCTTTATGTGTTCTATAATTCTATCGCGTACATTATATATCCGAGCTTTGTAATCGGGAATCCACTCGATAGTTCGGAGATATGCTTCTGTCAATATTTCCTGTTCTTCCACTAAAAGTTCAAATCCGACTTCTTTACAGAGGTTATCGAAAGTTCGTTTCCCTAATATTTTCCCGTCTTTCATTCCAACGATGGGAAGCCGCATGGTACAATTCCCCATATTTACCGATCCCTCCCTTTTTGGATTTTCTACTTTTGCCGTACAAAAAAGTATATTCCCATAAATTCACTTTACATACAGGGATACCTCCATTTCCAAAAGCGTTACCGATTTGGAACCTTCTTTTTTATTTTTGAAAATTTGAGGTGGACGATATCGCTCCTGTGGAGATCAATATTGCTCAATCGGGTTACATTTTTACATTTTTTCAAATTTCAATCTTTCAAAATTTTACGGAACGATTGAATATCTTTTCTCCATCGTTCCGATAGTGGGGTATTTTTTTGATAGCCTCATTCTGGTTGAAATTCTCTTTGATCCACTGGTAATTTATTCATGCTTGTTAGCGAAAAACATATGTTTGACGTTAGTCAATATATGTTTGGAAATATATTTTTCAAGGAAAAATTTGAAATGGCGTGATTCCCGGTATTTCAAAAAAAGAATAGCTTTTGGCTATCCCTCTAAATCTTTCGGATTTTCTTCCCGGACGAAATCTCGCATCCGTTCTCGGTGAGTTCCTTTATATTCCTGAATAATATTGAGGATGATTCTGGCATTTTCCAATGGTTCTGGCGCGAGTTCCATGTTGAATTCCGAGATATCCGATGCAGTTCGGATGGTAACACAACCGAAATTCAGGATATTTTCAAGAAGTCACCGGGCGAAGCCATTGACTTCTTGAACCTGTTCCAGAGAACACTCCCGAATCGTACGATTGAGGAATGAAAGCTGTTCTATACCAATAATCCGCTCATTGGTAATGATATAGAAATCGAGTTCATTATCTACCCAGTACACGTAGATGAACAGGGTGAAAAACATAATGAAGGCTATCGTCAGCAACGAAAGGAGTGTTCCCGGCAGGAATACGGAAAGTGCCGTATGAAATACCATCATGAGTATAGTTACCGCAACGAGGATAAAAATATATCCACCCGTATACAGGAGGGTAATCCAATGGCGGTGGAGTACGTATTCGATGTGTTCCCCGGGTCGCAGGTTACTGATGTGAAGGTCTACTGGTACCATGAGAAGTCAGTGAAAGAGTAATATTCGGCTTTTTGATATAGAGCGGATGAAGTATCCGAGTAGATGGCTTGAGAGTCAGAACTTTGGGTAACGCGGGTAAATCTTCATTGAATTCTATCAAATTTTCCGATTTCGACAAATTTCATGTTCTCAAATACCAGGTTCGGAACGGAATATCCCGGGCATCCGCTTTGGAAATGAGCTCGATTTCCGATTCTGGGCTTCTTTGAATAGTCAATTCTTCTCGGTTCGCCTCCAGAGCCATGGGAAATGCATTGCCCGCCGCCGCCCAATATTCAAAAAGGGTAATCCCGACCAAACGGATATTCGGATATACCAACGCGAGAGAACCGAGCGTTAGCGTCATAATACGGCCTCCCGTAAAAGAAGCCGGACCCGTGACGAGATATATTGTATCTATGTCTTTGATATCGAGTTTCTGCCGTTCGAGGAATCCTTTCATTGTATCGAGAAAGAGATCGAACTCTTTTCCTGCTATGGAATGGGTTTCATGGGTGGTACGCCGGTTCTTTTCGTTGAACAGGTACCAGTGTCCCGGATCGGTCACGGAAGCGATAAGCAGCTTATTTGATCACATATTCGGCATCAAGTATGTAATAGAGGGTTCCGATGAGGTTTCCGGCAGTAGTTCTCACTTCGATAACAAAGTAATCTCGTTCCGTACGGTATTCGAGTTTGAGTCCCGGTTTCATGAAATAGACGTTCCCATCTTTCGCGATACCGAAAACCGCCTTCATATCGGTATCCGTGACAAAGATTCATCCAGGGAGTGTCGGACTCGTTCCGGCATTCCGTACGAAATTCCATCCCGTATCCAATCGTATTCCGATCCCTCATTTCGCTTTTGTTATAGCTTCGTTCAAATTGGCAACGGGTTCGATTTTCCCCGCGCTGCCGAGAGCGACTGACTGAGTATAGAGAACAGATTGATCAGATCTTTTCCGAATTTGGATTCGCATCGGAGCATCGGCATCGGCTGGGAGTACGACTATTATATTTTCACTGCCACTGAGTGTGAGTTTCCCGGTTTTTTCATTGATTTCCACGAGTTTTTCGCCCGTCGGTCATTGAACGACGACTCCAGAATCGGTCCCGAATGCATTTTGGAATGCGCCACCCGTTCCTGTTTGAGCCGCGTTCCCGATGGGAACAATTTTCCCGTTCCGGAATCTGACAATATCTACGGGTTCTCCCTCGAGCGATTCATCGAGCGTTCCTGTAACAGCCGATCATGATTGGGTGGAAATGTCCGGAATGGGCGCATAGATTTTCAATTTTGTTTCTTGCCCGGAAATATTTCCATTTTCATCTTCTGCCCAAACCTTAATCTTTTTTTCATAGAGGCGGTCCTGCGGTTTGATGTACCATTGGAGGTTCGAAGCGCCTTTTCTGAGGACACCGCTTCCCGAATCAGAATCCCGATCGTTGTCCATTTTTCCATCACCGTTGGTATCGACCATGAGATCGGTATCAAAATACACGTCTTTGATACCGGAAACGTCGGTCACCTGTTCTCGCAAATCCATGCCCTGTTCGAGATATACCGGAGCTCGGAATCCGTTTCCGATTTGGATGAGCGGAGGTTCTTTATCCGCCTGGGATTGAGGCGAGAGCAACGTAATACGGGAACTGGTTTTCGGACCAGCGGATACACTTTGTAGTTTGGCATAGTACCAGCTGTTTTCTTGTCGGAGCGCTACTTGGTATTCGTTAGATTTGCTGCCGAGATCGTAGCTTTCATAAAAGCTGGGTCCATTCATTTCCAGGGTGGCATCGTTGTAATAGTGAACATCAAGACGAGCGCTAGAAAGGGGAACTTCGACCTTTTGACCAACGATGACCGGCATACCGGAAAGTTCTCTCAGGTCGATTGCCCGGGGGGTGAAACTGGCGAGATCGTCGATGAGAATGACGTTTCCGCTGATGACTCGGATATCCATGTTCGTGAGGAATTTGAGCTCGCCGGAACTCGGAATATCGATGGTATAGCTCGTACTGCCAGTGCCGGAAGCGTTCGCCACCTGGTACATAATCCGGGTTCCGCCCCCGTCGGAATATATCGATTTATTGGAGGCGACTTGGATAGTCTCGTTAGCGTGAAGTGTTCGATATCCGGGCCCAGTGATAAATCCATTCCCCAATCATGATTGGTAGCTCGCATATGGTTTTTGCATGACCAGACCTGTAACGGACGCATCAGTTACGGTTTCATTGGTAAATTCAGGTACGAGATCCACGTAGGAAACCCGTGTCGTAGGAGTAATGGCAGACCAATGCTGTCCACCCATAAGACGATCGAACCGGTCGATATAATCGTAGAATTCCAATCGGAAAATCGTATCGTTTTTGGGGTCTGCCGGCTTGAATCAGAAATTGATTTCTCCCGAAGCGGCGAATCCTTCAATGAAATGATTTGGGGCAGTAGGAAGAATTGTTTCAGAATCGGGAACTCCAATAATTTCTGACGGGGTATAGACAACAATAGTATCAGTAACCGGTTTTGGAACTGAATTTCCTAGCTTGGTTTTGAGATATAACCCATTCCCACTCTGATAGATATATTCTACTGCTCCGTTTCAGAAACGATTGACCTTGATAGCCCGTTCGTTCCCCATAAGTTCGTTGGTGTAATCGAAGAGTCGGATTTGTTTCCCATTGTCCATAGTATAGATACCTCGGTATTCGTAGTCCGCCAATTGTCCATTGCTCGTGGTTGCGGTACCAGCAGAAAAGACGATTGATTTTTTCTCGGCTTCCGCAGAATACGTTTTCATACTGTCCTTGAGTTTTTGACCCAATATGTCCATTTCTGTCGTAACTTTTGGTGCCATGACATCGGAATACGCTGAATAAGCATTCTCATTGAAGCGAGTAAAATCTGGAAGTTCGGATTCCGTGGAATACGGATCGGTGGAACTGATGAGTTTCGAATTTCCAGATAGTGTCGGAGTATTAAAGATTTCGGAGAAATCTTTTTTACCGGTCTGGACGAGTTGGAGTTTAGCCTTGAGTTCGGCGACTTCGCGTATCTCTGATTTTACGAAACCGTTCGCCAGATTGAATTTTTCGGTATTTTCCGTTTGGAGTTTTTGTGCGAGCCCTTTGGATTCGGCATCGCCTCGATAGCTTAATCCTTCTTTCATTTCTTCGAGCAAGGCAAAACCCGGAGTTCCAGGAGTCGCATGAGTATGAGCGAGTTCATCGGCGAGATTTTCCCGGATATCCTCGAATGCCGCGGATTCGTTCGCATAGAACTGTCCCTGTTTGATTGTAGTAACGAAGGCTCGAGCAAGGGTCTGAGCATATTCTTTTACCATTGGAGTTTCAGTATCCATTCCGGTCGGCCCGACATTGATTTCTTTATGTCCGGGATTAAGTCCTCCAAGGTCCACTTTTTTTGGCAAGAGATTTCTCGTGGCGTTTGGAACAATGTTCGAGAGATTCGAGCTGAAAGCATTGATCGGTTCGAAAGTAGTCTTAGCCATTTCCAGGAGGAAATCGACTTGAAATTCGAAATTTACGAAGGTGGTAACTTTGATAGCATCGACGAAACTCGCGTTGAATTGGGGGAATTCGATGTTGAGGAAGTCGAGTTTCATTTTTCCCTGACGTTCCGTAATTTGCGCAATCTGATCTCCAGCACGCCACTCTGGCACAAACGGATTCGTCCGCATGATACAGAGGACTTTCGCGATAATTTTGAGAATATTGAGCGTGAATTTGATGGCTCCGAACAATTTTGGAATCGTCGGCGGAGGTGGAAGTTCCGGCAAAGTAATCACGGGGAGCGTCGGTAGATCCGGCATATCCGGTAACGGTGGCAGACTTGGAAGCGTCGGAATGCTCGGCAGGCTGATTCCGAGGCTTGGAGTTCCCGGTAATGCGAGGTTCGGGAATTTTGGCAAGACAATCGGCGTTGGGTGAAATACAAATTCCGGCATCGCAATGCGGATTCCAAGCCGGACGTTATGGAGATCCAAAATAATATCCGGCCATTTTGGGAATTTTATGATTGGAAACGGTGGAATGATAGATTTGATCAATTTAAACGTAAAATGCTTCGCATCATACCGTTCGTTTCGGCAGACTCCACACTCTGCCTCGTGCGCATAGAACAAATCAGGAATAAGTTGCCATCCCTTGAGAATGTTTTTGAGAAGTTCGAAGAATTCAACCCAAGCCTTGAACCGGATGGCGTTTTTGGTAATGAACCCGTCCAACATGTTTTGAATAGCAGTAATGTTACAGAGCAACTGTGCTGCGTACCGTTCTTTCCAAGTCAGATATTTGGCAAGTTTTTCCGGATACTTCTTGTAATCCTCAATAGTTCGTACATTCTGGTTGATACTACCAACGAGTCCGTCCGCTCGGACGAGAATGCTAGAATCCATACCGGAGGCCGTAGCCGTCGACTGATACAGCGCTTTCTTGCTATTTATTTCTTTTTCCCATTGGGATTTGGTGGCCTTGAGATTCGAAAGGGCTTTTTCCAATTCTTCCCGACCAATATCTGGATAGGTAATATCGAGCGTAGTTTTCTCGAATTTTATGAGCGGTAATCGGGACATGAATTCGTAAGCGGCTTTCACTCCAGAGATATTCCTGCCAGCATTCTCATTACCCAAAACAGCACTTCCTTTTTGTTGTCCAGAGGCATAAGCACCCTCGAGTTTGTCGGTAAAACCGCTCCATTGGGTATCGATGGTTCCCCGGAAATCCGGTTTTATGATATAGAGGGTCGGTAAACTTGTCAGTTTGTTGGCGACTTCTTCGAGTTGTCGGTTTACCCAGTCCATGATGAAATCTGGGAAAGCCGAAACTCGTTCATTTTTGATTTTTTCGATCATTCCAATGTCGAAACTCTTGATATTCGACACGTCGATTGCAAGCTCAAAACTCGTATTTCCCGCACCTCCATGTCATCCGCCCATAGTAAGGAGAGGACCGCTTGGCATTCGCATACTTCCGCGACCGTTCGCATTGGCGATAATATCTTTTATTACAGAAGTATTTCCTTGGACATACGACCGGATTTTGGCTTGGTCAGATGGGGAGATAGTATCAGATGAAGTTGCATTTTTACAAGATCCAGCATTCAAAGTTCCATTATCGGAACTTCCCATATCTTGAAAGCTTCCATCAGAACCATCATCTTTACAACCGAGGAGTGGCTTTGCTGCTACGACACAGTTTCCTCCGGGCACAAGCGGAGATACCGCTTGAGGTGGAATACGTCCCGTAACCGCCGAAGTTCCGCCAAAACAAGCGGCTATTCCAACCGCACCCGTAATAGTCGGAGTGATATAGAATCGGAACGTATTCGTCGGAGCCCAAGTCCCATAGGAACCTCCGGCACTATTCGCACCACAGGCAGGTCCAGGAATTAAAGCTCGTTTGCTCATCGGATATATGGTCGGCAAACAGCATGGTGAATTACCGCACATGGTTTGGTTTCCTGTGAGGGCACTAAATACTGGATACCCCGTCGATGGACCGAGCCCACCAATAGGATATCCCATGATGACCGGTGCGGAACCAGGCGCGAGTGGCGCCTGGTTCATCGGCATCGAGAGACAGCTGCCTCATCCGAATCCACATCCGAGTCCTTGGACAATCGTGTCGATGGCACCATTTACTTTGTCAACGTTTTCACTGGACATTCCTCCAATGTCGATAGTTCCCCCAACGAGAGTTCCATTATCATTAAAACGAATGAGACTGTCGCCACGAGGTTCGTGGCTGTCCGGAATCCCACTGCTCGGATTGATAATGTCGGATTGAGTTCCCGCCATACTGAAATGCTGGAACGTTGATTTCGTGAGGATTTTCCATCCGATTCCGGTGACGGCCGTGCCGTTCCAAGCGGGATTTGAAGGGGAATTTATAGTAACCTGGCAATCTTCCGAACTCAGTATGCTTCCGGAAGCGTTTACGGTGTTCGATTTCCCGATGGCTAATACTTTCAGATTGGCTGTTACATCATTCAAAGCGGACGGATTGAACGTTTGTTCAAAACCAACAAGTGTGAGATCTACAGTAACAGTTCCAGATTGTCCACAAGACGGCATGGATGAATTTCCGACACTTCCAGAAGAAATAGTTCAACCATTGAGGGTACTTTTACTGAGCGAAGGAGTCGAGAGTACGGGTACATCTTCTTTTTGAGATACGGGATTTAATTGCACAAATCCTGTCGTAGGATTAGCAACGATTCGACCGATTTCAAAACTGGTACCATCCAATCCATTCGGTCCGGGAACTTCTCGGAACATGAGGATTCCATTTTTTGAAGGATCCCAGAGGGAGGATTCAATATAATTGTCGTCTCCAATCCCGCTGAGTAGGTCAATGTAGTCCGGACTTCCATTGCCGTTGAAGTCGGTGAATTTTCCTTTTTGTGAACCAGCGACATCTCCGCTTTTTACAATGTCTTTGAGGGTTCGGGTATAGGTTCGAGGGGTTGGAACGATGGTTTTCCAGAGTATTTCTTGTTCTCCGCATATTGCGTTGGCATTCATGCTCACGTCTCCGTAGGTATCGTCGGGATCCAGAATTCCCACGTGGAATTTTCCAACGGATATAGCATTCGCCGTAAGCCCGTATTTGATAATGATTTTCTCGTTTGCTGGAATTCTCAGTTGATCAAATTGGTAATCAAATTCCCCTTCGGTGAGTTTGTTGAGACTGCCGGAACCGGCTGTGCTTCCGGAACTTCCATAGATGGTATATGAATCGTTTTTGCCTTCCTGGAAGACATTTTTTTCGTATTTGTCCAAATAACTTGCGCCAGTGAGCGGAGTACTACTAGTATTTTTAATTTCAACGAGCACATTGATAGGGTCTCCTGCCTGCAGGAATCCTCCGTTCACATCGATATATTTTCTCGTGATTTCTATATTTTTTCCATCAGCGAATTCAGAGCGGAGATAGCTTTTTTGTACTTCGATGCTTGTATTTGTGAGTGCGTCAATATCCATACTGCCGTCTGCAGCAAGGTTTTGGGTATCCTGCATGGCAGCGCTGATGCTATCCGCCAGAGCTTGATTGGGAACGCCAGGGTTTTCCGGATCGTCGCCTACGCCTCCGAGCAGTCGCGTACTTTGTGCAATTCCTTTGGTGGCAACTTCTTTTCTGACGGTCTGTTGGTAATAAATTTTGCTGTCGAGCAACCGGATTTGGTCCGGTAGACTCAGAGCTTCTCCATCAGTATCAGCAGTAGAAGCGTTGGATTCTTGGACATAACCCGTCTGGGTATATGGCACTATTTCCTTGATTCCGTCAAACCGAATAGCTCAACCGGTGGTCGTCGAACCTGTTCCGATTTTGATACCAATACCGTCGTCGAGCGTTTTTTTGGTAAAGACGATTCCAGATGCAGAACCTCCTCCGTAGAGGATGTTGAGTTCTCCTGAATCGTCGGAAATCACCAAATCCATTTTTCCATCTTTGTCCATATCAAAGAGTTCCAACTGCATAATGGCTCCGTTGATATTCGTCGCGACTCCAGCTTCGGTAACAATTTTTGTGGGAACCCGGATGAATTTTCCTTGGTGGTTTTCTATCACAATAAGTTTCCCATCTTTGTCTACCATAACGAGATCTCCGTATCCATCGCCGTTGAAATCCCCGGCGGCTTTACGCTCCGCACCGGCATCCACAACGTAGAGTAGGTATCCGAGGCTCTTGTAGACTCATTTGTAATTTTGCAGGAGTTCCACTTTTCCATCCTGGTAGAAGACGACGATATCTTCCATTCCGTCTTTGTTGTAGTCGATAGTCGCATAAGATTCGATAATTCCCCCAGCGCTGCTGATGAGTTTTTTTCCCAATGTTCTATCATAATTCTGGGGAGAGAGGATTTCTGGAAGCCGAGCCACGGGGTCACCAATAACGATTTCCGAATAGGTAACATATGATTTTGCAGCTTCTCCCACGCTCGCTTGGCTCGCGAATTCGAGTTGGGTATTGTTCCCATCCCCAAATCCGATGCCTTCTTTTTTGTTATAATCTTCATACCCTTGCTTTTCAGAAGATCCTACAAGATCCGCATCAACCTGGGATTCCTCATTTTGTGCGAAAATCTTGAGTCATTTCGCTCCATAAGATGAGTTTCCAATGAGATCCTGCTCCATGGCATATCGGGGAGAAATACCTTCGTAGACGATGGTACCGGGATTGCTTGTCAACATACTATCAACCGTATCCGGTGAACTCACGAGGATTTGGGAAGCGTTCCACTTGATGCCGAGTCGCCCGATTTTCGTTCCTCCGCTGAGAATGGAAAGGGAAAGAAGGTTTTTGTTTTCCGTCCCGTCGGCTTCGATAATCACGGTCGGATATTTTTTGACAGCTCCGCTCGGAGTAATTTCGAATACGGGAACCCCATCAAAACTCAGGGTGAGTCCTGCAGTACTCCGGGTAGCTTTGGCAGATCCTAATCATTTGAGCACAATATAGGAATCTTTTCCTCCGATATCGCAGGCACCTAATTCATCGATATCGTCCGATTCACAATTAAAAATCGGAGTGTTTGGTGCGATATTCAAATAGAATCTTCCGATATTTTCCCGTTTGAACGGATCAAAGATATCCAGGGTAGTTTGGTTTTTATTGGAACCAAATTGGATTTCCGCCGTTTTCGATTGGTTCAGGATAAGTTTTCCACCCGGGGTCATCTGCACGATTTCTGCTTTTTTTTCAGCATTATTGAGCAAAGTGGTGACCGCCATTGATGAACTGTCCGTATTGAATATCAATTCTCCGGCCAGATAGTTTGGGATGGTAATGTTTCCGTAATCCGCTCCAAGCAGGGTGGTAGAGAGGACATTATAATTGGTTTTTTGGAGTTTTTCCGCATTCCACAGATAGAAGCTTTCAATATACGCGACATTTTTGGAATATCCCTTGATAACAACGTTCGGCTGACCGACTTCTACGATCGTAAAACTATTACTTTCGAGTCCCGCAGTGACTTCTACGGTATAATAGAGTGTTCCAGGATTGCTGCTGGCATTGATTTGGGTATGGGCGACCCCGTTGGCAAAGGCAACGGAAGCCGTGCCAACGGTTCCGTATTTTCCGTATCCGCTTGGGATGGTAAAATTTGCCTGAAGACCCGGTGTATGATTGTAGGCAAGGTTACCGTATCGATCAAAAAGCTCTGCGGTAATGCCGGCAGAATTTCCGGGTTTTGCTTCCAATTTGGCAATGTCTGAAAGGAGACCTACCCGCATCGGTACGTTCGGTAAAATACTGAGAGTTCCTCATTCGATATCTTTTATTCCCGGAACCTGGATATCAATTTTTGCGTCGATGACCGCGACGGTTCCCGGCTTGAAGGTGATAGGATCCTTGTTTTTCCCATTGAGGATTTGGACGAATTGCGTGTCGAAGGAACCGGAATTCTTTGGAAAATCGATACTGGCGACCCCGTTGAATCCCGTCAATATTTGTCCGGCACTGTCGGCAATTTCCAGGTTGACCAACTGTCCGGAACCTCCGGCAATCAGCGCGGTACGGTTCGGAACGTTTACCCGGATTTTGGCGTAATCTATGGACTTGACCGTCAGTGGCGAAGCCATGTTGACTACTGTTCCATTGCTATCGGTGGTACTGAAATTGAGGGTATGTGTTTGTCCACCATCATTGGCGCTCATCTCAAAATTCATCACGCCTTCAACGGTACTTTTTGCCATTTCGACGGCATTGTTTTCGGAGAAGAAGCCTCCTCCGCTCATTTTTCATTTGATTTGGAGTAAATCTCCCTTGGCATAATTATCGAATGCGTCTTTCACACTGACAAGAATCATATTTTTCTGTCATTTCACGAACATACTCGAGCTAGCGACCGCCTCAATTTTGACAGGTTCCCCAGGAAGGACATTTACCATGACTGTCCCGAACCGATCTTCTGCATCGACAAATTCGAATCGGTAATCTCCCGCTTGCTTGAGAAGATTGCCATTATATGAAAAGACGTTTCCGGCGATATCCGGCGGAGTTTGGAGAACCGAACCATCGATATCATCCAAAATCTTGACCTTGACTGGCGATTTGGCCGCTACGGGAGTTTCCGGATTCTTCCCAGAAACTCCTAACGTGAAACTAATCTTATCAGCTTCTCCGGCCCGGAAAGTCGTACTGACCTGGGTCCCGGTCCCGGATTGAGTTTCGGTCGATATCTTGAGTGCCTCGTCCCGTACCTGCAACATAAGAGTGTTGGAAACTTTCGTGAAAGCCACTACCCCATTTTTGTTTTTTGGCGCTACGGTCGCATCAATAGATATATCGATATCCCGGTCGATGGATTGGATCTGATACACTGCTGTTCCCGCATCAGCCCGGACATTGATCGGAGTGAAAAATACGTATTTCTTGAGGGTTTCGAGTGTTCCGGAATCTCCGCTTCCGCCCCGCATGTAGACCACTTTGTCAGAAGTCGCGGGAGTTCCATCCAATTGGATCTGATCTTTTTTGAGAATGATTTTTGAAATGTCGAATCGTACCTCATTGTACGAATCGTGGGCAAGGATTCGGGAATCTTTGGTGAGGTCGGCGGTAAGTATAGCGCTCGTCCGGTATCCGATCCGCTTGAGCGGAGTAGCGAGTTTGAGTTCCCCGTCTTTTATCCATTCATACCCGTCGAGTATTCCATTGTGATTGCGATCCATCTGCCATTCCGGCTTACCGTCGGCACCGATGATGGCAGTAAAGAATTTTTTATCGTTTTCCTTGTCACCGCCGAGTTTCGGTCCACAAGAACCGGCGGAAATAGTGGGAGGCAATATTGTACCAAGCCAGCAGAATACCGCGGGCAACCATTGCCAAATTGGCACGCCTTCCGGAGGTCCACATTTGAATTTGGAATCTTCTGGACGGTGAGCACTCATATTAGCCGCATTCAATTGATTCATAAGTGATCCATACTCCCCTTGGATATCGGAAAGGTTTTTCGGGAGATTTCCCTTGGCTTCCGGATCGAGTTTGACGTACATGTTCTGTGCGTCCCCAGGTCCTCCGATATAGGCCATTTCATAATCGGAACGATGCCCAGAAAGCGGATAATCTCGGTTTCCATCGCGATCCAGATAGTTCTCGAGCGCGAATGCGTATTTGCTCGTGGCATTCGATTTGTTATACCAGAGAATAGTATCTGCCAAGGTAGTCAGCATATTCCCGCTGCTGCTTACCAATCCATAGAGATCGACATTCGCCGTTGGATAGGCTCCGGAGCTCAATAATTGAGCCATCGCTTTTTGGTCTCCAGAAAGCGATGCTGGATTTTGGCCGTTGATAATCCCATTGATTTCCGCGCTTTTCTGGTCGAGCAGGGTTTTGATGGAATCTTTGACCATGTCAAGCGTCAAATTCGACAGATTGCCAGTTCCTGTTTCATAAAATTTGCTATTGAGTCTGAAAAAATTCGGGTATACGATTTTTTGTACTGCCCCGCTCGGTCCAATAAAATCAATATACCGGTCACCATCACTCGCGAGTGATGGTGTGGTCATACCTTTGAGAGCTGCGCCGTATTCCTCATCAGTCGGCGATTTGTGTTGGATCCAGGAAGATATCTTTTTGTAATTATATTCTTCCGTCATTCCAATTGTCACTGTATTCGTTGTAGTAACAGCATCGACTCCCACTCCGACTGTGGTTGATCGATCCTCGTCACATAGGCGTCCGAACTGTTTGGTGAAACCTCCAGCAAGATTGACGGTAACGACTGTACAGGCAGGTGGTGTAATCCGGTTGGCAATCGCGTCAGCAAAGCTGTATGTATTTGTATAAAATTTATGTCCGACCGCACCATTGCTATCACGCATTACACAGACGAATTGAGTTCCGTTCAGAGGTTGTGGATGGTAAAAATATGATGAGCGAAATTCTTCTTCCAAGGTTGCTACATAGGGGTCCGCGATAAAATTACTCGCCGAACAATCAGCTGGAGAATTGATTTGTAATGTGCCTCCCGGAGTGAATTCTTTTTGCCCAAACAAGTCATAGGTTGGAAGCACATAATTTTTGTACTGATTCCCCTGGAGCTGGAATGTGGAGTTCGGAGGGGTCATCTTGAGATTGAGCGGACTGTTTCCTCCCCAAAAATCCATCGTAGCCGGAGTACTTCCCGCAAAACATAACGTGCTGTATTGAGAAAGTTTTTGTACGTCGCCCTGCACGTTGAGGATATTATATCCGCGATTTGCTTCGACCGGCAAGGTGGAACCGCGGGTTATGGAACATTCCTTGGCATTGGTGATAGTACTCGCTTGTTTCCCAAAATAATAATTCTGATAAACAGGAGGCACAGCGTTTATGCTGTTACTACTACTATCCATTTTGTTCACTTTGATAGTTGTCGGGATGGCAATATCGCGGGAAAGCCCGTTTTTTACGAGTTGATCGATACTGTTTTCCAGGGCGGTATTGCTATCTTTTATTACCCGTTTCATGAATTCATCTCGCTTGGAAACGAGTACTGGAACCACATCAGCTCGAGTATTCGTACCATCGCCATATCGCCCGGTATTGTAGACGAATTTGAGAATGTCCCCAAGATATTTCTCGTTAAAAATTTCAAAGAATTGTTTGGTAACTTTGGTGATAGCAGCACGAGTCTGGATGTCCGGAGAAGTGGAAAAATCCATGGTTTCCATAGTTGGTACCGTAATGGTAGTTTCCGCCGGATCGACGTTTTCCATGGCATTCTGAAATCCCTGAAATTTTTCGTACAGGGTTTTTGCTAAATGCTTGTTAAATCGATTGTAACTGAGATCTTCGAGATATTCGAGACCAAGATTATATGATTTCCAATTGGAGACACTTGCCGCTTTCTGATCGTGGGTGATATCGAGATAAAACACATAGGGCGTTTGGCTCATATTGGCAAACACTCCTTGTTTTGTATAAAAATTGTGTGTTTTATCGAGATATTCCACCAATTTTTGACGGTCAGTACCGGAATTGCCGGTATTTGGTTGGATGACCCCATGCCAGATTTCCGGACTATCATGCGCGACGGGTCCACTGCTTGCTTCATAGTATCCTTTTTCCGTATCGAACAGGAAAACTTTTTCATCAAAATCCGTATAAGGATAAATACTGAGAAAGCTCTTACTCCCATTATGTACGACAGGAAGTGGAATTTTCCCGATCAAAACCGTACCCACGAGTCGGGAAATTCCATTTCCATCGCCTTCGTAGTAGAGTTTTTCATTGAGTGCTGCGATGCTGTGGGGTGCGATATTGTCAGGAACATTCACGATAATAACCCGGGTATTGGTCATTGCTGCTTGAATATCCGCAGAATACTGATCGACTTTGGCTTTTACTTCTCCAGCATAGGTAGATTCAGTGATGATTATCGATACCAGATTCGGAGCATCGCTTCCCGTTGCAAAGGCTTTTGGGACACTCAGGGGAATCTGAATGGTCTGACTCGCGAATATAGTAAAAATCAGAAATGAGGAAACCCATTTTTTGAGCCTGTTTTGTTTGGGGAATGCGGACATGGAAGGGAGCGGATATCTTTTGTTGGTAATAGTATCATATTCAACACGGTTTGCAAGGATAGAAGCCTGCAAAGTTAAAAATAAATTCGACTTTTGAAGTTCTTTGTCTAGAATGCCCCCGAAATCGAAAACTAGAAGGATGAAATCCCATTTTATGGGTTTGTAGCTCAGTAGGTAGAGCAGGGCCCTTTTAAGGCCAAGGTCGCGGGTTCGAGCCCCGCCAAACCCACCATTGTACCAAGACCGTCAAACTTTTTTTACCTCCTCTCGGTTGGTAATGAAGGATTGGCTTTGATAAAAGAAAGAAACGAAATTTAAAAGAGGTAAATACCGAGATGTGGTATTTACCTCTTTTAAGTATACTTACAATAAATGTTATTTAACAAGCAACTGAATTGTATCCATGCAAATCAAATATACGGAAGATAAAAAAATAAACGATTGTGTGGTACGAGTCATGCATATTTATGTGGACGATTTTGAATGAAGTGCTGGTGAGATTCTAGATTCTATCACGGAAACATCATGGCTTAAAGACCTCTCTAGAAAATACCAAGAGAGCTATAGTGCAAGAATGAAGGCCACAATAATTCTTTTAAAAGAATTGATGGTAAATAATCTTGATCAAGACTGAAATTTAACTTCGGAATTTGGCGAATATCTCATATCTCACTCAGCTAGAAAAACTCTCAACGAAAATCATGGACATAAATTATCCCCCCTTCCAGAATTGTGGAAAGAAAAATCGAAGTGAAATCCATGATTCGATTTTCATTCCGAAAATTCGGATTGCATTATCTTTTTCTGAGAGGCAAAATATAGGGCCGAATGAACTCCTCATTCTAATGCAATCGGTCAGATTGCGAAATTCATAGAAGACTTCAAAGATCGTATGGATATTGCAGATTTAACAAATTTTTTTAGCGCAGAGGCGGAAGAGAACTTTTACCAGTGAAAAAAATGATTTACGGCTGCATTTTCTATGAATGCCAAAAGTTTTTCCACAATTCTAGAAAATTTGTTTAAACCAGATGCGGAAATTCACAAATTAACCAATCATCCCGAGATATTCATTATTGCAGTTGAACTATGAATATAAAAGAAATCATGGAAATACAGGGAGATATCGACTCGGTTATGAAACAGATCCTTTGAGATATCCACAAAAATTGACCAGTAAAACCCGAACTTCTTGAGATGCTCGCTTATCTTAAGCGATTTCATCCTGAAAAATTTTCTGAATACGAAGCCTCCATTGCTTACGTAATGGGATTATTCTATAAAACCAAAAGTCCAAAGAATGTTATGGAGACAGCGTACTCTATTCTATCTGAAACTATTCAAAAGGAGTGTGGCGGGAAAATATTCACCCCATTCCAAGCTGATGCATATAAAAGAATATATGAAAAACTTTATTACTCCTTTTCAGCTCCTACGAGTTCCTGAAAATCGCATCTCTTCAGAGAGTTAATTTTAGAAACGAGAGGTGATATAATCATCGTTGTTCCAACCAGATCCTTGATAGCTGAATATTTATATAAGGTTCAAGAAATTGTTGATGATGACAAGAGTATTCTTGTTCTCCCATTTATCGAGGATGTGAATAAAAAAAGAACAAACAAACGTATATTTATAATAACCCCCGAACGTTGAGTTGAATTATTCAAAGTAATCAACTCGCTAAATATCGAACTCTTTCTTTTTGATGAAGCTCAAATTTCCGAAGAAATACTTAGAGGAATGCAATTTGATACGTTTGTTCGGCGTGTTAGCAAAGTTTGTCCAAGTGCCAAGAAGGTCTTTGCACACCCATTTATAAGCAATCCAGAGGCACAGCTCCAAAAACATTCTTTTGATGGCGATAACGCAGATCACGAGAGATATAAGCAATTATCCGTTGGAAAAATATATCTTACTTTGGATAACTGAAATTATGCCTATTTTACACCACATGATCGAGACATTCTGGATATTACTACTCCCGCAGAGAGTGATATAATGACGGAGATAATTAATGAGAACTGAACGATTTTAATATATATTTCAAAAGCCTCGATATACGACAGGTCTTTCATTGAGAAATTTTCAAAATATATCAAAGTATGTCCAAAAAGAACTGACTCAAAATTCACAAAGTATATTGATGATCTCAAGGATTATATTTGAGCCGACTGAAATAAATCTTCTGATCACTATTCTTTAATAGTGGAAATGATGGAACACTGAATTGCTATTCATCATTGATCCATGCCTCTTAAGGCTCGTTTTATAATTGAGGATTTTATTAACAGCGGCCATGCTAGAATTTGTTTTTCCACTGCAACACTATTACAGGGCGTAAATATGCCGTTCAACGCAGTGTTTGTTGATAATTTTAAATTTTCGTGAAAGGATGAGGAACGAGAGCTCGGGCTAAAAAACTTGATTGGACGAGCCTGAAGAAGTACCTGAGCATGAGAATGATTCGAATTCGGCTATGTTATCATCAATAAGAAAAACAAGGAGACTTTCATTGAAAGGTTAAATAAGAACGTTAGCATTGACCCCGTATCCAAGTTAGACAAGGATTTTTCCGAAGTTCCTGAAGATTTAAAAGATATATTTGAGGCTTTCAAATGAGATGGTTTTAATGACGAATTATACCTTCCAAACAATCAAATCCTCCGTATTTCTGAACAAGACATAAATAATGATATTTCCTACGTTCTTGATAAGCTATTGCTTGAGGGGATAGCTATAAGATGAACTGATTATCAAACACTTCCAAAAAATGATAAGGACAAAATAAAAAAGGCTTTTCAGAAGATATACAAAGCCCATTTGAGACGAAAAATCTTAAAAGATTGAGAAAAGGCTGTTTTAAGTGTAGCAATAGCCATGTTGCTTTGGAAAATTCAAGGTAGAACCTTCAAAGAGATTGTAGGGCTCAGAATGGCTTATATTACAAACAAGGATAAACAGCGTGAAATAGAAAAATACCAAAAGACTTGAATTATTAGCGTTGCAGATGCGATGGATCAAAAAATGGCTATTTCCCTAAAGTTCACCCAACCTGCCGAAACATTGCCAAGTTCACAATTAAGAAAATATTCTCTTTTCCCAAACGAGTCCAGACTATCTGATTTTCAATATGATATTCTCGTGTACGACACTTATGATTATTTGGATAAGGTTCTTACTTTTTCGATATCCAACTCACTAGCTGCCGCATTTAATATTTTCTTTACAAAAACATGAGACATTCGCGCGCTTACTATGGAAAACTACATTCGTTATTGAACGAATAATCCTATTGAAATCATGCTATTGCGCTATTGATTTGTTTTTGAAGATATAGAGTGGATTAAAGATTATATCGAATCCATTAATGAGGATGAAATTATTTTTAAAAACACCATCCATTTCCTTCCAGGAGAACGGAAGATGATGATTGACCGTTTTATATAAAAGGCAACGATATTGGCATTTTATTGACAACCATAATGCTCAGGTACATAAAAACAACCTTGAATTTAGCCAATTCAAGGTTGTTTCTTTGATGAAATATATTTCAATATAGCTTTGGCAACAAATTCTCATAAATTCACCGGAACGGCATTTCAAATAATTTGCTCAAGTGTTGTTTTTGATCCAGACCACTTAAATGTTTTGGGGAAAGTTTGTAGGTAGCTTCTCTCAAGGGTGGTAAGAGGTCTAACATTAGGATCTAATTCTACAGGATCTCAAGGATGTTTAATATATCACGAAGGCATGGGCCTGTTTACGCCTCTAATTGTTGGACTAGGTTCATCAATACTAAAGATACCTCTTCTTGCATAACTTCTTGGATGTCTATAGTAATGTTCTACTCAGAGACTATTTCAAAGATAATCCCTTATAGACATAGGAGTTTCACTTAGTCATTCGGAGAGAAATTTATCCAAAAATCAATCTTGATCATTCAAATGACCAATTAGAAAAAAACGTTTTCTAGATTGGGGTACTCAGCAATAGCTAGCATCTAAAATAACTTGAGTTAAACCATATCATTGTTCTTTAAATTGTTTCAATGCCTCCGGGAGTAATTTCGTCTTCGTTATTCGGGCAACATTTTCCATTACAAACCATTCGGGCTTAGACGTACATATAATCTTGGTAAAAGAGAGTGTGAGATCTGCCTTTTCGCCATCCTCATTCATTTTTCAGGCACTTGAAAAGTCCTGGCAAGGAGGTCATCAGATTATCATTTCTGGCGATTCTCTATTGATAATGCCTATACTATCACTTGCTCATAAATCGCATTCATAAATAGGATGTTGAAAGTTTTGTTTATAAATCTCGATGGCAGGCTTCCAATTATCAAATGCTGCGGATATATGAAAGCCTGCTTTTTGAAATCCAAGGCTCAATCATCCACATCAAGAAAACAGGTCAATAATTTTCATTTGAATTTAAGTAAAAAGGGACGGAGAGCTATAGATAATAGCGTCAAATCTACGTTCAGGACTAAGCAGTAAATGTCATCATCATAAAATTATTTCTTTAATTTTACTACTATGAATTCTTGGTGTTTCTAATTCATCTGACTTCATATATTTATGGGTTACTTTTCCACTTACAGCAAAAGCTTTGTCATTCTTGGTATTATACGATAATTCGTCAATAATTCTCAAGTGATCAATTTGTCCATCTTTTGAGAAGTCAAATAGCATTTTGAATAACCAAATTATCGTTCTAATTTGACGTGTGATTTTTAAATTCTCTCTCAAATCAGATCTTGCCACATCAAGGAATAGTTGAGTAAAAGCAAAATTTGACCAGACAAACACATCTAAGCATTGATTAGTAAGTTGTGGTGACTTTCCCTCAGTTTTCCATATTGGCTGGACCACTAAAGGTTCTTGTTTATCAATTACGGAAAGAATTATTTTATCTATATCTGCAATCATTGGTTGGATATAACTCCAAACTGCACGACCATCTGTCCAATCAGTGAGTGAATCGTATTTATTGTTAAAAATATCTGACAATAAATTCCTTTGCTCCTTGAAGTTTGCAACAATACTACAGGCAAGATATACGATTGTATCCGGTCGAATTACAAGTTCACATCCATATTTATCCGCTGATAAGTTACATGTTGAATTATCAGGTAGGGCAGTTAATTTAATCTCGAGTGGACGCAATTGTTTATTTAGAGATGTATCTTGAGTAACTAGATCAACTCTTGGTAAATGTCCAATTAAAAATTGTTCATAGGCAATGAATGGCGATTCAAAAGAAAAGAACAGATTGTCTGACATTGGATCAATTCCGAATAAACTATTCGTAGAGATTTTATCATGTACTACCTTTCATTGGGATGAAAGCTTCAAATATACATTGTCAATTCCCTGATGTGAAAGAAAACTACAGAGGGATGCAGGAAAGGATGAGTTAAATTGGTTCTTTCACCAAGTATCTTTATCGGAATAATCTCTATTTGAATGATTTATTCAGAATAATCTAGGAGTCATAATACGCGCATTATAAAATAGGCATCAACGGCCTTTTACGATGCGGTACACGAGTCCTCTTGGTTTGATTTTAGAATGACGGTGGAGAATTTGAGGCGTGTATGCGCAAAAAGAGTTTAATAAAACTGCCTTTTTGAATCGCCCATTGATATGGGCGACAGTATATGGAAAAGATGACTTTTGTCACGCACATAATTTATAAATTTTTTAAAGTAAAATTTCGATAATTTTTGTATGAAGTTCTACATAAGGAAGACTCGTATTCTCAAGAATGAATTCCCCTCATTTCTTGTAGTCGATTTTGGATTTCAAAAATCCTCTCGATTGTTCCTCGATCTGCTTTGTAATTTTCCGAATAAGTTTCATTTTCTGCGTACATTCGAGGAATTCGGAACTGTCGGGAACAGTTTTCTGCCATTCGTGCCATATCCGGTCGTAAAGTCCGTTCAGGTTTCCGATCAGTTTCAGAGTGGTTTTTGTCATAATGCGATCAGTTAGGAATTAATGCCAAGTTCAGAAAACTTCTTCGGTTCAAAATGACGGTCCCGCTCGATCCCGAGTCCGAACTTTCATTGGAATGATTCGAGCTCCGAGAGGGCGAAGCTTCCCCATTCGTCGTTCCAGTCTCAAAATATTGAGACGTATCCGAAGAAAATTCCGTTCTCCTCATCGAATTCCGAAGCGTACCACGTACCAGCTCCGGTTGGATTAAAGAACTTACAGATGATGACCGGATCGATATTTCACGACTGGTCTCAGGTTTTCCGGAACAATTCCCGGATTTCGTTCGTTAGGAGTTTCATAGGCCCATATGGTTGGTTTAAAAGCCCTTCCGTAAAAAAAGGGTTTTCGTAAATAAGCATTTTTAGTTAATTTCTGTTTTGGCAGGTTTCCCGGAATGAAATTTTTACGCCCGTTCCGGGATATCCGCTGACTCGTACACACAAAGTCTCCTTCAAGAAACATTCGTGAGCTCGGAATCGGTTCGGAATGATCGTTTTTCCTCATCCGTAAGCCAATTTCTTATTATATGACTCTTTTTAGATCTCAAACTTCTTTTTAAAAATCGCGTTCTTGGAATGTCCGTTTCTTTGACAAAACAGGATAAAATATGCTACAATTCCCACATGAACCTAGAAATTCCAAAAGTCGGCATTTCGGTTCAGATTGAACGAATCGAATCGATTCTCGACAGCTCGTTTCTCTTGCTTCCAGAATCGAAAGCCGCACTGCTCTCGCATTTGCATGAAGGGGCGACGGATTTCATGGAAATGTCCAGAATCGTCGCCTTTTTAGAGAGCGAGCGAAAATTCATGATTGAGTTTATGAAGCGTCGACTCCATGAGGATAATTTTCCAGAAAAAGCTCCAATACTCCTGCAAGAAATGAGATCCGAATTTCTCCGAAAGATTCGGGAACGGGAAAGTTTTGAGACTACGGAAAAAGAAATCATAAACAATGAGGTCGAATCCTGACTTTTCTTAGCATTTGCTTAGCTTATTCCCATAATTCGCACTATGTCCCCCACCCAAGAAAAACTCCCGAATCAAATACCCCGCACGGCCGAAGAAATGGTCCGTGCGGAGCATTTGGCGAGAGAGCGAAAGGAACGGGGTGATGGGGAAGCAATGACAGAGTTATCTTCGCAGATGGAAGGTTTCATTCAAAATGCTACGCCCGATAATCTCCGACGGTTTATCACGATCGTATGTACTGGCTCACCCGAGGCTCAGAAAGAATACTGACAACTTTGCTCGTATTTCAATACCAAGGCTCTTGAACTAGCAAAACATCCGAAGACTAGGAAGGCTCCTGAACAGAAAACGACTACTGAACATCCAACAGAACGTATAACCGAGCGATCAGCAGAAGCTTTGGCATTCTCGAAATTCGAAACAAAAGGGGGTTTGAACGGAGTATCTGTCCCAATACTTTCGACCGAAGCTTACGTCGCTCTCAAATCGACCGAAACGAATCCAGATACGCTCGCGAAGTTCCTCGCATCCGACGATCTCTCAGCGCTCGAATCCCGCAAGCGTCAGTCTCGGGATGAGCTTGAAAAACAAAAGATCCATATTATCAACTCAGGAAACTATCCACAAGGATGGGACAGCGCTGTAAACTTCCATGAGGAATCTTTCAAGAAGCAGTCCGAGGCGATTGTTGCGAAACACCGACCAAACGCTGAAACATTCAAGAAATCCCTCAACACCGACCGGGGGCATTACCTTCTCGAAAACACCGAACGTGTCATTATAGAGTCTGGTATCAAATCGAACATTCGGAAATGACTCGGGATCTCGGAAAATGCTGGTCCGAAAGAATCTTCCGGAGAAAAGCTTACCGGAGATATCTATGGAAAAACGACTGATCTCCTCAGAAAAATCGGTTCGCTCAAAGATTTAATCAACCGCGATATTGAAGCTATCCGAGCACAGCATACTACGATGCTCCGAGCAGGAGGAAACGAAATGGTGTACCAGCAAGCGATTACGTCGGCCCCGGATCGGTATGAAGCAGTAATCAAGGATGAGGTAAAGAAATATACAAAAAATATCGGAAAACAACTCATCCTCTCTGAACCGACTTCGCAAGTAGTTCTCCAAGGACAACGTTTTTCTCTTCCTGTAGGTGACAAGAAAATCACCCTCGATTTCGGAAACCTTGGGAATGCAGGAAAGGATAAAAAAGTACTCCTCACTGCGTTCGAGTCCAAATTCGAGGCGATCTACCGGGATGAATTCACCGAAAAGGCATTTGATTCAGCGAAAAATGCCATGAAGTACGTGAAAGACAAACCTTGGGAAACAACGATCGATGTAGGAAGCACGATCGTGTCAGGAGTGGTAACTGGAATGGTGGTCGATGTATCCGGATGAGTTGGACTCCTGAAAGCCGGAGTCGTGTATACCGGAGTGAATAACCTACTTACTGCAACTGGCTACTGACTCCTTGGAAAATCACGCGGAAAGGATGGTGTTACCGAAGGACTTGCTGGGATCGGGATACAGGAATCCGACATAAAAAACAATGTTCTGCGCAAGAAATCGTTTGAACTTGCTTCTAATACTGTTCTATTCGGCATCTTCAAAACGAGTGCGATTGCCGAGCATGCGTTTCGTGACGCAGTAGGAAAACTTGCCGGATCTTCAATGACTCCTGAGCTCGCGAAATCCCTGATGAAAAATCCTATTTTCAAGGGGGTGGATACAATCGGTACCCCAGTTCTCAAAACTTGATCGGAGGCGGCGTTCTTCACCTTTTACATAGCCGCTTCGGCAGGTGTTGAAAAAGCAGTGAAACAGGCAGTTGATTCCGGACTCACTACGAAGGAAGCGATCGAAATGGTCGGGAAGGAGCTATCAGAAATCAAAGACCTGAGTACATTCATGGATCTTTATATATACAATCTTGGGTTCGTGAGTGCCGTGAAAAGTTGAGTCGCTATGGGCCGCATGCCTGGATCTGCCATGGACAAAAACAAACTCGAACGTTATTCCGCGACCCTAAATCAGGAACGCAAGAAACTCGAAGCGAAGGGGTACTCGTTTGCAAATAGACCGGATGGAGGATTTTTCGTATTTGACCAATACGGACATAAGGCCGATCCAAAAGCTCCGGAATTTGCCACGTTCGCACAAACGAATCGCGATATATTCAAATTGTCCGTAAAAATTGCACCTCCGAAGGAACAGAAGCGCGAGGAAGATGTCTATGGCCCAGAGAATGGACGCGGTGGAAAGTCTGCTACGAATCCAACGAACTTGGAACAGAAGTTCGTAAATCTCGCGAAAAACTCCGCAGAGGCAGAGAAAGGCGGGCTCAAATACGCACTTCGTGACGAGACGGTATATTCTCGACTAGAACAAGCCTGAGTATCCGATGGAGCAGGAGTAAAAGAGGGTCTCATGAAAAAATCTGGATTCGAAGAGTTCGAAATCCGCGATTATCGTGAGGGGAAAAAGGAGTGATCCAATGAAGTAGAGCGGGAGGCCTTGAAAAAGATGGAGGTGGCGAGCGAGAAGATTATGGGAGAAGTGCGAGAAATTAGAGAGAAGATATATTCAATGGATAAGGGCGTACCACTAACGACCGTACTGGCTTGATATGATAAAGAAACTATCTACAAAATTGAGGCGTTATTTTTGAAATAATTAATAACTTGGCGTTTATTTATTAGCCTCCATTTCTCGTCTTTTTTTAGCCTCTTTGATAGTAGCCTCTCGAAACTCTACTACTCTGTCAACACACTCGGCAAATTTAGT
The DNA here is from genome assembly GCA_036171455.1 of Patescibacteria group bacterium. Classification (GTDB taxonomy): domain Bacteria; phylum Patescibacteriota; class Gracilibacteria; order BD1-5; family UBA2023; genus CAIVSN01. The sequence goes on along the minus strand of JAVHRB010000098.1, from coordinate 811 downwards.
AAGAAAATCACCGTCAAAAGATCCTATGCTTTTACCGTTTTGGCTATATTGAAAAGTTCAGGCGATGTTTTTGGATTGAATATGAAATCTTCGTTCCAGTAATCATTCGATCATCTCTCCTATGATTTCTTTCTTACGGAAACCGGAAATATCAAAATATTCCCCACCGTTTTTCTCGTAAAGAGAATCGATATTTTTTCCTTCAAGAGATATTGCGTAGAGTGCCCTTCCGGGGATATTATAAATTTGTATCATTCGATTTTCAATCGACCTTTTTATTACTGGATCCTTTGTGGAAAGATAGAGTTTTTGCAAGAATTCTCGTTTTTCCGTCTCACTCCGTAATTCTCCTGATTTCTCAGCAGTCGCTTTTACAACTACCCCCTTGTCGGCTACATGGATAATTCCACCCACGTTTCAAGAAACCTTTTTCTTTAAAATGAAAACAGGGTTATTTAGGTCGATTTCGGGGATATTGTCAGGCCTTTTCTCGACTCTACGTACTTCTGCTTGTGGCGCTGACGAGAGTGGAGCGTGATCCTGAGGAGTGGTTCAGAGGTCCATGCGCTACGTTAAATGATACATTCACAGAATAACATATTTTGACGTTTAAGGCAAATATCCAGGGCTGAAAATATGGACAAAATCCATACAAAAATCAAACCAGTAAAACATAGTCATCTCCGTTTTCGCTACTGAAAACGATAAAAGCCCGCGATTCACGTGGACTTTTTCGATTTTCTTCACTATGTGTTATTAGAATCTCTTTTCCCCGTCAGCTTGCTGCGTGGGCTACCGCTTTGTGATTTCG
>JAVHRB010000097.1:0-6143 GCA_036171455.1 Patescibacteria group bacterium | reverse complement strand
GAAATCACAAAGCGGTAGCCCACGCAGCAAGCTGACGGGGAAAAGAGATTTTACCCGACTAGAGGTGACGTTTTCGAGCCTCCAGTACAACCCTCCGTGTCATAACTCCCCCGCTGATAATCCGTCCGGATACTTTAACGAATTCAATTCCCTGTTTCCGGCTTTGTTGTATGGCATTTTTGAATCCCGTATTTGTGCTCGCATGTCAATTGAGGGCAAACATAAGAGTATAGGTACGTTTCAAAGATTCCAATTCACTGACTAACTGTACATAATAGCTCGGGGCAACTTCTTGGGCACGCGAGAGAAAATATTCGACGATTTCACCGCATTTCCTCTCCATTTTTTTCCTTCATTCCTGTTGGTAATTATCGGTATCCGTTTCCAATAACACATAGGCATCGATATTTCGTATGTTCGACAAAGTATCCGCCAGTTTTTTGCGAAAGGTCGTATCGTCCAATTCCGAGATGATTTGGGTCAAATATTCCTTGTTCCTTTCAGCGCGAGCCTCGGCATAACGTTTTGGCGGGACCTGGGAAAAATACGTTTCAACACGTTCTGCTTCGGTTTTTCCAAAGGTCTGGTGCCATATTTCACGCTGATCATGCGGAATATGCCTTCCTGATACTACCGGCTTGGTGAGTTTGTGTTCCACGGTTTCCAACGCCTGATGTCCCCCGTATTTGATCAGTTGTTGTCGAACTCGTTCGGGAGTTTGCCAACGGTTTTGCTGACTCTTGCTGGAAAGGTTGAAATTTGGATCCTCGAGCGAGTCATGGGCGGCGATTTCCCGAATACCCTGAAGTGTCGGTTTTGGATCGTTTTCCAAATAGATATATACTGCGTCCATCCAATGGCTGAATGCAGAATATCCGCTTTGTCGTCGGGAAACGAGCCCCGAAGTATTCGACAGACTCCGGAGAAACAACGTAAATCTGAGTAAATCCTTGCGTATCTGATAGGCTTCACGATCTGATTTGCCGGCCATGAGCTTATCCCGGTATACAATGAACACGAGGCTTTCAAAATCCCGAATAGCATCGTTGCTATCCAAATACCGTGGATTATAAATTCGAGTACGAATCTGTTCGAGCAATTTGGACCATTTCGGATCATTGTGATTACCGGTGAGTTTCTCCAAGCCACCCCTCAGGTTTTCGGTAATTTTGCAGACGCCTCATAGAATCCTCTTACCTAAGGATTCTGGCTTTCACATATTTTGAGGGCGTGAGAGTATATTTTCCATACGTTCTATATTATACATCATTTTCATTTTTTATCCATAGAGAGCTTTGTAATATGCGAACTTCTTGTCCATTTCTCCGTTCCTCGTTCACTGTACTTCTAGTACAGTTCACTCCAGTGCTCAAAATGAACTTCGGATTTTATCATTTTACAAAGCTCTCCATAGTCATTCGGTGCGTCTTGCAAATCAAGTGTCGGTGATTATACTTCCGCCCTATGCAAATCAAGGTATTTTGATGTAAGACGAACACATATTTTGCTCATAAGTGGGCAAACAGCACAGAAATCATACAAAAGGACGGTATATTGATTGCCTCTTGTGTCGTGACAGATCAGGCAAAAAACCGATGGTTAAAATATGCGCTCAAAACTATCAAAAAATTAAGTGGCAAGGAGAAATTATATATAACCGGGTGTGGAACATTCCGAAACGGGGAGATTGATCCAGATTTTTTCGTACAGTATGCGGAATTATTGCCCTATAAAAACCAAATCGAACTCCTCCCCGAAGAACCTCCGAAATCCCAAACTTTTTCCAAAGATCTCAAATCTAAACTCATGGGAATCCGATCAAAAATTTCCAGTGCCGATACCACGAGGAAAACAGTGGTAATCCAAACGGGATGCGATAATTTTTGCACCTTTTGTTTGACGGTACAGGCACGCGGCCGACATTCGTTCCGACCCCGAGAAGAAATCGTGGCGGAGATTGCCGAATATGCGGATTGAGGCGGAAAAGAAGTGGTACTGACTGGAATCAATCTCTGAGCTTGGGGAACAATCACTTCTAATGATTTTACATCGGGAAAACTCCCCGAACTCATTGATGCAATCTTATGCGAAACCACCATTGAGCGACTCCGTATTTCCAGTCTCGGTGTCGAATTTGTCTCGCAAGAACTGATGGAAAAGTTCAAAAACCCGAGGCTTCATGCCTACGTCCATCTCTCGGTACAATCTGGGTCCGATGCGGTGCTCACAAGAATGGGGCGACATTACACTCGGGAAAAATTGCTCTCAGTTTTAGAACAGTTAAAAAATATAAAACGTCAGGATTCTGTAAAAATTCAAATCGGAGCCGATCTGATTGTAGGATTTCCTGGAGAAACCGATGACGATTTTTTGGAAACCCTTTCCCTCGTCGAAAAATACGGCATCAGCCAACTACACGCGTTTCCATTTTCAGCCCATGTGGACAAATACCACGTTCCGGCAGGAAAATTCTCGGATCAGGTAGATGAACAGATCAAGCAACTTCGACTCCACCGGCTTCTCGATGTTGGAAAACAATCTAAAACGGATTTCGAACATCAAAATGAGGGGCAGCGGTTTCGACTTCTTTTGGAATGACGAACAAACGGGATAGAATTCTCCGGTTGGAGCGAAAATTACCTTGCACTCAATCAAGATAATTTTACACCAGACCCGGGACAAACTATCGTGAAAGGAAACGTTGTTTCCGGAACCTACCGAATTACCCAATAGAATTTATGGACATGAAAAGCATTTCCAATGCCATTCGCGAACGGGTGGCTGCCGATGTAGCAGAATTTCAGCAACAGGGCATCGAGCCAAAACTGTCAGTGATTCTCGTAGGGAATGACGAAGCTTCCCTCATGTACGCACAGACCAAAAAAAAGGTGGCCGAGGGACTATGAATCACTGTGGAAATCGAGAGTTTTCCGGCAGATATTTCCCAATCAGAATTGGAACGTCGGATTACGGAAAAATCGCATGATGAAAAAATCCACGGGCTCCTGCTCGAAAGTCCATTTCCCGCGGGATTGGACTATACCAAAGCGCTCGCGCGAGTTGATCCACTCAAGGATATCGACGGATTGCACGTGGAAAATATGGGAAAGTTGCAATCGGGCAACTTGGAATCCGCCATTCTCCCCGCGACGCCGCTCGCCTGTCTGCATCTGATGGAGCAATGGGACAGGGGAGTAGCTGGTAAAAATATCGTGCTCGTGGGAAGTGGTCGAACGGTGGGGAAACCATTGGCCATGTTGCTCATGTATCACGGAGCCACGGTAATCGCCTGCAATGCCAAAACGAAAAATATCCCCGAAATGTGTCAAAAAGCAGATATTATTGTCAGCGCAGTCGGAAAGCCAGGCCTGATAACCGCCGATATGGTCAACCCAAACAGTTTCGTTATCGACGTAGGAATGGCACGTAATGCAGCAGGAAAAATGACCGGAGATGTCGACTATGAATCGGTCAGTAAAATTGCCAAATATGTCACCCCAGTACCGGGTGGAGTCGGTATGATTACAACAGGATTCGTATTTCAAAACTTGATACGAGCTATCCACCTGCAAAAACGAAGGAGTCATTTCGATCTTACACTAAATGATTTCATCGTATTAGCTTCCGGATCAACCATGCCGGGTGGAGGAGGAATTGCCACTTTGGTCGGGATTCTCGGGGCTACTATGGCATCAATGGTATATGCTTTGACCCATAACCTGCCGGATACAAATTCATACCGCAAAATTCCAGAACTTATCGAATCGCTTAAATCAGTGTACCAGGCGGATATCGATGCCTTCAATGCATATTTGTCAGGACTTAAACTCGTGAAAGAAACTGTGGAGCAACAGGGACTTCGAGCCGAAATTTTGCAAACTTCCCTCATTAAATCCTGCGAAATACCCTTGGAATTCGGGAAAATTGCATTGGAACTCCTGCAAATATGCAACGAATGCGCGGAAGTGGGGAATAAAAATGTGATTTCTGATATTTTCGTCGCAATAACTCTGATACAATCAGCAGTTACATCATCGTTCGAAGCCATTGATCTCAATCTTAAATCCATTCGCGATACCGGAAAATCCGCTATGATTTTGGAACGGAAAATACGGATTATTTCGGAAATGAAAACGATGACCGAACAAGGATTGGCAATTATTTCCCAGAGATAGCATCCCATGGCACTTTTTTGCATTCCGAATTCCCTCCGAATATACGCTCTCGATTTCCCAGTCATACAAATAAAAAAATGAGATTTCGTCTTTGTGGATGGAATGAGCGGAACTGGGAAAACAACGTTCTTGAAATTCGTAGCGGGATACCGTCCGCCGTATACCGGGACTTTTGTGGAGAATAAAAATCTTTTGGATGAAATATCGTTCTATTTTCATGATTTCCATTTGCTAGAACCCTATGGAATTCTGGAAAATTGTCGTTTCCAATCCGAATTTCTCGACGAACAACCAAAATGCATACAGAAAACTTTGACGAAAGTTTCAAATCCATGGCTAGTCAATTTCGACTCCTTTCCGTTTTGGATAAAAAAATCACCGAGCTGAGCTCGGGAGAATATCAACGTGTCTGTCTGATACGAGCTCTGATACGAAATAAACCTATAATTATCCTGGACGAACCGGTAGCATTTTTGGATTCGGAAAATAAAAAAACCATACTGGAAACCTTGCTTTCTCTCAATAAAAAAGGAGTAACTATTTTGTTTTCTTCCCATAACCAAGAAGATTTCAAATTTTTCAAAACTCATATTCCAAAAAATCTTTTCGTTCCGTATTCTCTATCCACCCATGAAAAACAATCATAATTTTTTTTGATTTTTTCGAATTTCTTGGGTGAATTTCAAAAAAAATATTCCTGCCCATGGGATTTCCCTGGGAATCACCACCGTAATTATCGGAATATTGTTCCTGATAAATATCCTGTATTTCAGTGGAGTACAGTTCATCGATGCCATCAATTCGGAAAATAGCATCGTCATCAAAAAGGAAATGCACGAGTACTCGGATATCCTAACCCTCGAAACCGTACAAAAAATCGACCAATCCCTGAAAGGCATTCCCACGGTTCGGTCTTCGTACGATTTCTTTTTGAAAATTCCGACTTCCATTCATTTGAACTACGCGAACCTGGTCCAATTCACTACCGATATCTTTTTCGAGGCGTATGATTTTGAGGTTTTGAAAAAAGGGAAATACACCCAGCTTCACGAACCGGAAGCAGGGAAGATTTGAATCATTCTCCCGAGCAAAATTATTTTTCTGCTCAACAATACCGCTTTTGACAGCATTACCCGGGATACAATAGGATTTTTGAACGGGGAGATATTTTTCTGAAAAAGTACCGTATCCGAATGGAAAAACATGAAATCGGAATCCTTTTACGTCGAAGGCTTAAGCGACGATTTACCCGTATATGCGGTTGCTATAGATTTTTGAACGATATTTCCCCTATTGGATCATTTCCATATGGCAAAAGACAAAATGAAGGTGATGGAAATGAAAATCAACTATGGAAAAAGCGACGATTTGGAAAGAATCCAACGGGTACTGAAAGATATAGAATTACAACACCAATCCACATTTGTTCACCAAAATATCGGGGAAGAAAACGAAACGTTGAAAAATAGGTATTCGATGTTCATCCGCCTGATCGGTTCAGTCACCATCGTCTCAATCATCGGAATGATTCTCTATATCTTCTCATTAAAAACCGCACTATCCCTCGAGAAAAATAAAAAGAATATTCAAACCCTCAAATATCTGGGTCTTGGAAATTTTTCCATAACGAACATCTATTTTCTGGAATATCTAATGGTGTTTCTTGGAAGCTTCATGATATTTTTCATAACGAGTGCTTTATCTACAGAAACGATGCGAAATTATACTGGAAACACTATCGCGTTCATGATTTGAATGACGAATTTCAGGTATGAAACCCATTATGGGGTACTATTGATCGAGTGTATAGGTATTTTGGCATGCATGTACTTTATTATGTGGAAAGTGGTTTCCAAGAAAATTTAGTCCCCGGGTTTTTGCCTTATGTTCGCTTGGAGATAGGAAAATAGAAATTGTTAAGTTGCAGCGTCAAGTTTACATCCAAAGAAATCTTCCTACCTCATGGTT
>JAVHRB010000096.1:0-6150 GCA_036171455.1 Patescibacteria group bacterium | reverse complement strand
TGTTTCTTGTTTGCAAGAGGGAATGATGTAAACCTAATTGCTGCAATTGTAACAAAAGGAAAATAGAAATCCTATTGCTTTCCCGACAATTTTCTCTACTATCTTATGTTAATTTAATAACTCTCTCCTCCTATGTCACTCGTTTCTCATACCACAGACGCATCTTTTGCAACCGACATATCCTCCGGCCTTGTCCTAGTTGACTTCTGGGCAACCTGGTGCGGTCCTTGTCAAGTCATGTTACCCAGACTGGAACAACTCTCCGAAAAAGTACAATGAAAGGCAAAAATCATGAAAATGGATGTCGATCAGAACAACGATACTCCCGCTGGATTCTGAATTATGTCCATCCCAACCATTATCCTTTTCAAGAATGGCGAAGTCGTAGAAAAAGTCGTAGGTACTCGAGAAGTATCCGAGCTGGAAACCATGATAGCAAAACATATAGCGTAATCTGGCGTATTCCAATCATTCCCCTATACTTCTACTATTCCGTTACTATTGTCGTATGGGAAAGCGAGTACCACTCGGAATTATCAAGACTCGCGGAGTTATCGTCCACGAAAACAAGATATTTCTCTGTAAGTTCGATTCATCAATCTACCACAAAACTCCAGCATTGACTTTTTTCTGACTTCCCGGAGGAACACTTGATCCAAAAGAAACTCTCAAAGAAGGGCTGAATCGAGAAATTATCGAAGAACTCTGAATCGAGGGAAAAATCGGTCCACTCGTCTATACCCAAGAAATTATCCGGGATGATTTGAGTATGTTCGACTTTTGGTATTGGATTGAAAATGCCGGAGATTTTTTGAATGTTAATCTCAAAAAAGCTTCCCACGGTTTCGAACACAGCGTCGTCGGATTCTACACGCTCGAAGAATTGGAAAATATGGGCGAATCCTATAAACCATGAACCCTCAAGAAACTCCTCGCGACCTGGATAGAAAAAGGACCGGTTTTCGTGGAAATGGGAAAAGAATAATTCCGACTATGGAGTCTTTGTAATAGGTTTATTCCCTCAGACATAGGTATTCCCCGTATCCAAAATTTGAGATGGGTTCTTGGATTGATAAATATTATTGAGAAATTTCACGATAAGTTCAGGATTAATTTCTTGGTTATTCAAGGCATTTATGCTTTCGGAACCTTTTTCGTTGACGGCTTTTTAACGGGGGTCTTTTTCTTGATTATTTTCTTTGCTGGTGCCTTTTTTAGAGGCGGATTTTTTGGTTCGGATGGCGTTGGTGAGATTTTGGGCCGTTCAACTTCCACTTCAGATTCCGTTTCCTTTAAAATATGGTAAATAGCAAGGTAAACCATAATCATAACACCATCTAGCAAAAAATAGGAAAGGAAACCAAAAGCAGCCTGCCAGGCTATATCGATATCTTCATTCATGGTTCCGCTCAAAACAATATACGGATAGATCGCCTTGAGATATTGCATATCGATTCCATCCGTTCGAACATCAAAAGCATTGTTAATGGCGAGAACATCTTGTTTCTGCTCCTCGGTCAACCGGTATCCAGCAATGAATTCTCTTTGTATAAAGGCATGATCGTTGATATATAGATCCTTGTCTGTCAAAACCGCCGCATTCGCTTTGGACTCCAAGACTCGAATATCTCGGTAATCCTTGATATTTTGCAGGGTAGCTCCGAATAGGGCAACCACAATGACAAACGGTAAAAATAACGCGATGATTCTAGGGATATTTCCAGAAGCCAACGACATGGAACGATTTACGAGCAGTCGTGCCGGGGTAATAAGTGCATCCGACTCGAGCATCATCATATACGAAAACATGATACGAATTGCCATGATTCCGAGATATCCAAGGAACAATACCGTTCCTATGAAAACAATACCGCCGATAATCGTATTGGAAGCAAGTATCCCAGTACCCGTGGTAAGAAACATAAGGATGAGGAGTCCAACGATTCCATACGCCAATGGAATCATAAGATACAAGGAAGACCAGCCAAGAATTCCTAAAAATTTCCAAATATGGGAAATGCTGAAATAATCATTTTTGAGAACATGCAATCGTTTTCCATCGATGTACGATTGATATACTCGACAAGTAAGATAATACCCATATGTCAACAGACTTGTAAAAATCGTGAATACTCACAGAATACAGAGCAAAATAACTCCCAATAGCCAGTAATTGCTCAAAAGCGCATTTGCGAGATTTTCCGGAAGTGTGCCAGTAATAATGAGTTCTCCGATGACGTCAAAACCGAGACCATTTACCATGCGACTCACTAACCACCAAGGAATCGCTAAAAATGGTATCGAAAGTAGAATCGAGGAAAGTACCATAGTAAGCAAAATTGCCATTTTTGATAAATTCCAATGCCAGAAATTCCGATACAGACGAAATACGTCGTTCGTAATAAGCTGAAGCGATAGCCAATAAGATTTGAACATGAAAAAATAAGTGAATTTATACAATTCTACGGGAATGACAACTTCTGGCAAGTGCGAGAAAAAAGTTCTATCGGGTAAAGTTTTATCGGGGCGTAGTCGAGTAGACTTCTGTACCCAAACTATCAATCTCTTGTTTTAAATTTATAATTTCGGGAGTCATATATTTTGCTTGTTTTGCGGCAAGCGAATCAAGTTTTTCTTTTTTGGAAACCATATAATCCTTATAGGCTTGGGAGGCCTGAAATACCTTCAATGCATCGTTCCGTTTTTTGAAAGCATTCTCAAAATCAACAGACGAACCCGTTTGTACCTTGCCTCCCTGAGCCATGACGTCAGAAAATTCCGCATCTAACTTTTTCAATTCGTCAGGCCAAATCTCTTTTGCTTCAAATAATTCAAAAAGATCCTTATTGAGTTTCAAATATTGTGGATCTTTGATTCCGTCTATTTTATCCGAGAGGAGCGCTTGTTTCTTTTTCAATTCATCAAATTTCGGATGCTCTTCCGGATTCGGGATTACTTTGGCACCGGAACCCGCAACGGCAATATCGGAAACAGTTCCGGTATTTGATGTTGGAACTGTGACGGTAGGTAAATTTTCAGAAACTACCGCTTTGGGAGTAGGTGAAGTATTTTCTTGAGCTCCGCAGCCGGTTAATAGCAGAATTCAAAGTGTAACGACGACTATATTTTTTGTACTCATAAAAATGGAATTAAATAAAATGGATTATAATGAAAACGCTATGAATAAAAAGAAATTAAATCGATTTGGATTCCATTATCCGACTAAATATTCGGAAACGGAATGTAAAAAAATACGTAATCCGGAGTCACGTGAGTATCGTTTAGTCAATGACGGAAAATACTTCTTCCAGACTGGTTTTTCCACGCATTGCCTTGAGTACGCCGTCTTCCCGCATGAGAATGAGGTCGTTTTTTCGAGCTTCGGCCATGATTTCTACCGGGCTCGAACCATTCCGAATCATGGCACGGATAGAATCGCTCACATAAAGAACCTCATAAATCCCCATCCGGCCCTTGTACCCGGAATAACCACAGTGTTCACAACCATTGGAACGACTGAGTTTGAATCCCTTTTTATTCGCTTTGGCGACCGCGTCAATACCGATATCCTTCATCATCCATTTGATGATGTCATTCTGCGATTCGTCAGCCTGATACGTTTCGATACAGTGGGTACAGAGTTTCCGTACCAAGCGCTGCGCAATAATAATATCGATAGCACTCGCGAGAATGTATGGCGGAAGCCCCATATTTAAAAGCCGTTCCAGAGTTTCCGACGCGGACTTAGTATGGAGCGTGGAAAGTACCAGGTGTCCAGTAAGTGCACCCTGTGCTGCCGTATTCGCTGTTTCGAGGTCACGAATTTCCCCAATCATAATGATATCGGGATCCTGCCGCAACAACGCCTTGAGTCCGGAATGGAAATTGTATCCGTTCTTTTCATTCACTTCGGATTGTACGACGCCCGGCAGCTCATATTCGATTGGATCTTCGAGAGTAATGATTTTTCTAGCGGTCGTATTGAGATCCTGCATCATAGAGTACAGGGTGGTCGTCTTCCCGGATCCAGTAGGGCCTGTTACGAGGATCATTCCGGATTTTTTTTCGAGACTTTTATCGATTTGACGTTTGGAAGTCCACACAAAACCAAGTTCACCGACTTTCGGAATAGACTTAGTAGAATCCAAAACCCGGCAAACGACGTTTTCCCCAGTTCTCACCGGTAATGTAGAAACACGTACATCGATATGTCCATTTTCCACTTCCGTAATCCGGTATTTTCCATCTTGAGGAATATTCGTGAGATTCAACTTAAGTTCCGATTTGTATTTGAGACGTTCCAGAAGGTGTTTGTATTCTGGGCGTGACAATCGCATCACCGTCACGAGCGAACCATCAATACGCATGCGTATTTCCGCTTCCTTTTCAGATAGATCATAGTGAATATCGGAGCTTCCGAGCCCAAGAGCCCCCTTGGTAAGGAGTATCAAGGCTGTATCCGAATCCTGAGCAAGAAGTGCCTGATGAACATGTTTTTCGAGTTCTGCGAACTTTTCCACCAGCCTCACAGATTTTTTTTCACCAATAAAAGCCGTCTTGAGTTCACGAAATTGCTCCTCGCTTTGGATATGAAAATCTGACTCTGGTTCGATGATGCTCGGCGATCCGGCGATAAAGGAAGAAATATCTGTCATAGTCTCCAATGTAACATATCTTCATTCGAGTTGCAAAATCGGAGCGTGCGAATAGCATCGACACATGGGTTTTATTATGCGAAATGAATCGTTTGTCTGCCGGTCCTGTGGAGCGGAAGTTTCAAAGCACCCCGGCGGATCTGCGAGAAACCACTGCTCAAAATGCCTCGTTTCCCTCCATGTCGACGGAGAAGTGCCCGGGGACCGGGCGAGTCATTGCGAGGGTATCATGAAACCAATAGGATTCGAAGAACGCAAGGGGAAAGGCATGGTAATTGTCCATCAATGCCAGAAATGCAAAAAGCGCATCGTGAACAAGCTCGCTCCCGACGACGAATACCTCCCAGTCGTCCGCGCCCTTGGCGAAATCCAAGCCCGCGAACTTCTCGATTAACCCCATACCCATGAAAACTTTGAAAAATCTCATCCAGAGAAAATGGCAGCAGTACGAAATTACCGCCGTAGATACTGTAGTAATCGGGGTTTCTGGAGGTATCGACAGTATGGTACTGCTCGATTTGGTCGCGCAGGTACATCCAGCAAAAAAAATTATTGTGGCCCACATCGATCATAAAATCCGTTCCGGAAGTAGACAGGATGCAGAATTCGTCCACGCGAAATGCTCGGGATACGGAATTGCATTCGAACCAATCTGCGTGGATATCCAGGAAATCGCTAGATTGGAAAAAACCAGCGTGGAAGCAGCCGGGAGAACCATCCGGTATGGTTTTTTCGAGAAAGTCCGAGCCTTGTCTCAGGCAAGGTTCGTCATTACGGCACACCACCGAGATGACAGTATCGAAACCGTACTCATCAATCTCATTCGGGGAGCGAGATTGCGCGGGCTTTCGGGAATGACCGAACGACAAGGAACGCTCTTGCGACCGCTTCTGGATGTGGGAAAATCGGAAATCCGCTCGTATGCGGAAACGGAAGGTATCGAATACCGGGAAGATTCCACGAATTTGGATTCCCAATATGTACGGAATCGTGTCCGAAACGAAATACTTCCCCAAATGGAAAAAATAAATCCTTCGGTACGTGAAACTTTGGCTGATTTTTCCGAATATGCGAGCCAGCTGGATCGAATGATGGAATCGTGGCTCGCCGTACACCTCTCGGGGAATTCTATCCGCGAAGATGATTTTGCGAAATTGCCGGAACTGTTACAACTTTCCCTGATAGAAAAGCTCTATGCATCGTTTAATGGGGGGACTATCGGGCTTTCGGCCTGAAACATGGAGGAAATACGTCGGTTCATATTGGAAGCTCATGGTGGCACCGTAAAGGAACTCGGGAAACTACGACTGGAGAAACGAGAGAGAAGGGTGAGTTGGAATGCTGAAAAATAATAAAATCCCCTACAACCACCATTTAAAAACAAGAATCCCAATACTCAAAAAAAATCCCTTAATCGCAGTATTTCCAACGTCACCGACGGAAAAATCAATCACCCCGCAGCAAGCTGACGGGGTATGACCTAGATCCTACAATC
>JAVHRB010000095.1:0-6176 GCA_036171455.1 Patescibacteria group bacterium | reverse complement strand
GAAGAAGCCTTCCAGAAGGAGTGAGAAAGTTGCATTTCAGTTTAGAATCCAAGATATTTACTTGTCAGTAAATATCTAATTTACAAAAATATCTCCTCTCTCTCTAAAAAAAATCAAGTTCGTCAGAACGTCCTAATCGCTGATTAAGAAGCATTTGATAGCTATGTTTCTTTTCCATCTGAAAGAGAGCTATTTTTTCTCGTAAATTTGTCTCCCGTTGTACGTCTGCTGGAGACTTATGCTTTACGAATTTCATCTGTCGCAAAAAACTCATTTCTTCTCCACTGAGGGAGGTGAGCATTTGTACATGAACATGCTCATTTGTAGGAATCAAACTTTCTGTGTTATTCCCCTCGAGACTTTCGATTTTTGAGGCAAAGAACATAAAATCATGATTTGATCCAGCGATAACATCCGATACCGTTATCCGTACCCCGTGTATGGTTTTTTTGATAGCGCCAGCCACTTCCACGTATCATTCAATATCAACTTTTCTGAACCTATCATTTTGGAATAATGCAAATACTCATTCTCCATGTAATTTGAGATGACGAGTATTCGGAGTATTCATGGTGGTGAATTTTACAATTCCACCATCGATAGCATTGAGATATTCAGTAGTATTCATACGTAGAAGACAAATAGAAATTTGATGTGCTCATTCTTTGGGAAAGAAATTTCTCAAAGAAGTCTATTAATACGCATTTTTTTGCGTTTGTCACGTCAGTATGAAAGATTCGTGGTATTTTAAATAAATCTACCTCCTATTCAAAATCCACCCGTCCCCCCGTCTTCACGAACTCCCCCACCACCTCGACAATTTTCTTGTAATCGGCTGGACTGAGCTCGGATTTGTAATTCTTTACTACATACGCGTATATCTCTTCCAACTCCCCCTTCACGAATTTAGTCTTCCCCATTTTCCGCTCGATGAGCTTTGCGATTTTGATGCAATTCTTGGTTTTTACGGTGAACGACGTACCAGTAGCCAGAGTAAACGTGACCTTTTTGGTATCCCCAATATCCACTGTGGATATTTTTTCATTTATCACAAATGTTTTCACTGGCTCTGTCTCCGAATCCTCGCTTACCGAAGGGTTCAGGGTATCCTTGAGATTTCCCGGATTGAATTCTTTCATGAGATTCCCCGGATATTTGCGTGTGTAGAGGGTCGAGATATAGATCATTAGTCCTCCGACGAACATGAGCGCTACCACCCGAGCAATCCCATTGTCCAACCCATACCAGATATCGTAGAACAGGATTTTGACTATCACCAGGGTCAAAATGTAGAGTCCGATAGTTCGGCGAGTCTGCAAATCCTTGGAAATACCGCTCGAAATATAGGCAAATGCCCACAATGACCAGTAGATTGTGATGGCAAAAATACTATTACCAGACAAATCGTACACAAATTGCGAGGTGATAATGAACAGGTAGACCACAAACGGAATAAACAAAGCTAATTTCAGACCATCGAATTTGCCGCCGATGCGGCTTCTCACATACATCCATCCACCAACAGTCGCAACCGTAGCATATTGCAAAAACTTAAGTCCGGAGATATTTTCCGATTGCAAGACGGCAAAGATCCCTTCTACCGAGGTAATATGATCAAAATAAAACATCACAAAAACTGCCACAAACGCATATTGCAGGAATTTTGAAGCGAAAAGATTGTACGAAGTCCCAATAACCAAGAGGAGTATCGCGATAGCAAAAATCGAGTATCCCCGACCCGTGTATGGCACAATGTTCATTACTCCGACACCAACCATTGTCATAGCAATAAGATGGAGAATATCATGAGGGATTTTTTTGGACGATTCCGTTCCTTCGAGGAATTTGAGATTGAGCGCGAATGAGATAAAAATCGCAACCAGTGGCACCAATTGGACAAAATTCCCAGAATGGAGCGAGTCTATGAAAATACCATATTTGAAGATACCGATGACAAAGAGCACCAGCGCCCCAATCATGATTTTCATGTCTTTGATTTTTTGGAAGAAGAAAAACAAAATCGTCGCCTCAAAAAACCAAATGCTCGCAACGATGGCGGGCTGCGATGAGAAAATCACGAGTATTGCAATACTGAAAAGCGAAATGGAAACCCCAAGGTAACCAAAAATCGTGTTTTTCCGGGCTTCGTTGCCTTCGGTAGAGGCAGTTGAGACATTGACCTGCAAAATATCCATCATTGCATATCCGAGCGCAAAATATAAGGCAGCAAGCCCCATAAACCCATATCCGAGGGTTAAACCCGGGAACATTTTGGCGACTTCACCAAAATTATAGAGCTGACCTCCGATGAAGAGAATGCCCGCAACGAGAGAAATCACCAGATTCTTGAGGTCGTTCCGACACAGGTTGCGGTTGACGAACGGAGCGAGGAGGTTTGCGAGAGCAAACAGGACGATAGCGAACACGCTCGGCATGGCGAATTCCCCCTTTGTCTCGATGACGGGTACGAGGAGAAAAATCGTCCCGATGGTCCCGATAGAATACAGGTATTCCAACTTTTCCCGGCGGGAAAAGAAGTAGCTCGCGAAGAGGAATATAAGCGAACTTGCCAAGATGCTCAAAAAGGTCGTGCTATCCATGGCAGTCACCAGGTCAAATTTGAGGGAAATATTCGAGAAGCCGAGGAACCCACAAAGCAATACAAAGAAGACATGCTTGAATCCTATGGATAATGTCTCGTACAGGAGCGTGAAAATAATCAGGTACAGGAACAAACTTCAGAGCAGTACCGGGATGAGAAAGAAAAGGTTACCCGTCACAAGTAGTCCAAAAATGAGAATGAGCGGAGCGAAAAGAATATACCCGATCGAAGCCACGCTGCCGACGGCAATCACAAATACGGTAGAAGCCAAGGCTATGAGCAGGAAAGAAACGTATCCGAGGAACACCAAGCCCGTATGGAGGATATTCGCCACTCCCCCGCTGATAAGGAGAATACCGAACGCGATATAGGTCATGACGAAGAACATTTTAATATCGCTCTTGGTATCGCTATCGCGGTAGCTGAGTACGATAGTCGCGAGCGATACGATTCCCAGGAGAACCACCTTGATGAGCCAATGCCCTGGGGTGATAAACGGAGCCATGAGGAATAGGATATTTCCCCCGATGAAGGCGACGAACCGGAGGTATCCAGAGAAATCATGGTCGTCGTTGGTATGGTATATGTGCGAAAGAAACAGTGCCCCCAAAGAAATGATGAGCGAATACCCTACAAGCGTAAACGGCGTACCATCACTCTCCGCCCCGATAAGGAACGGGTTGAGATAGGCGAAAACAAAGGAAAACAGCAAAAGCGTCTTGGATTTGTAGACCAGCGATGTCACGATGGCAAAAATCGTATTGAGTATCAAAAATACGAACGTTACGCCTTCGCTAAGGAGATTGGAGCTGCTGCCCCCCAGAGAACTCGAATCCCCGAGGAGGTATCGGCCTGACAATATTACCAGATAATTCACGAGAATTCCTACCCCGAGCATCGTCCGAGACTCCCCTACGTATCCCCGCTGATCGAGGAACACCCCAACCCCAAAAAATGAAAAACCAGCAATAAAGCCTATGACGATACGGCCTACTGGCCCAAGCGCGGCAAATATGATGCTGAGAAAAAATAACACTCCAAGGAACAGGAATATGCCGCCAATTTTCGCGAGGGCGTTTTCTGCAAAGAATTTTTCGAGAAAATTCGGTTCGTGGATTTCGGGCTTTTTTGGAGGCTGGGAAACGGAAGAAATCGGCATAACATGGGGAGTTTCGGAGACTTTTTGATCCTCATAGGAAATCTCCTCCGGTGATTCCTCAATTTCCGTGAGTATCGCATCACGCATGGCTCACGTTTTTGCTTCATTGGCGACGACCGATTTTTTTGCTGTTTTTGAAAGAGTACTTTCCGGCAACTTTTCCAGTGCCATTTGAATAACTCGATCAGTATACATGATGATAGTATCTCGAATGGAAGCTTCACTGAAAAATTTATATTTTATTACTACTCCAGCGATAGCCCCGACTACCATAACAAACAAAGCGAGATCTTCAGTGTTACTATAACGATACCCTATCCCTATTCCTGCAAACAATCCAAAAATCAAAGCGGCAGATATACCCATCAGAAAACTGAGAACGAGAGCGATTCGATTGAGTAATTTTGTCATACAAAAATATTAAAAAAGTAATTGACTATTTTCCAGCTCCCTTCAGTTTTTTTACCATCACGAAAATGCCAGCGCCGAAAATCGCCACAATCAAAACCATGATACCTGCAAAAAATCCCTTGTTACTTTCTATATATCGGTCGTCCTTGGAGTCACAGACGTCTCATTTCTCGTCATGGTCTACGTCGCTTTGATCGGGATTGTACATTTCGGGACAATTATCCTTGGAATTGATGAATCTATCACGGTCGGGGTCTTCACAGACATTTCCAATATTGTTATTATCACGGTCGGCCTGATCAGGATTTGCTACGGTCGGGCAGTTATCGAGGTATCCATCGATTCCATCCTGGTCGGTATCCTCGCACCTATCACCGACGGAATTCTTATCCGTATCCGTTTGATCAGGGTTTTGGATTTTGGCGCAATTGTCGCAGGTATCACCAATACCATCCTGGTCGGAATCTGCCTGGTCAGGGTTCACCGTTTTGGGACAATTATCAGAAAAATCAAAAATTCCGTCTTTGTCGCTATCGTTTTCTTGGGCAAATTTTTCCGCATTTTCACAGGCATCGCCGACTCCGTTGGCGTTTACGTCCTTCTGGTCGGGATTGGAAAGTTTGCAATTGTCACAGGCGTCGCCAATTCCGTCAAAATCCGCATCAGCCTGGTCGGAATTTTGCTTCGTCATGCAATTGTCGATGCTATCAAATATCTCATCTGCATCTTTGTCAAATTCACAGGCATCGCCGACTCCATTGGCGTTAACGTCTTTTTGATCGGGATTTGATATTTGGGGACAATTATCGTTCTTACCTACAATACCGTCAGAGTCATCATCACTGCACAGATCCCCGTTCCCGTCGGCATTCGAGTCTTTTTGGTCAGGATTAAAAAGATATCGGCAATTGTCTCGGCTATCCGTGATACCATCGTTATCAGTATCCCCATCGAGCGGATTTTTGTTTAATTTGTCCAAGTCACAGCCATCACCGAGCCCATCAGAGTCGCTGTCGAGCTGATCGGGATTAGAAAAGAATTTACAATTATCGATTGTATTGGGAATTCCGTCAGTATCGAAGTCGCCTCGGTACGCCAAATTAGGCTCGAATTTCACCGAGAATTCCCCAGTTGAACTATCGATGGCAAATTTTGCTTTGCGGTTGAGCTGGTTATACAGATTCATCGCGTCTCGAATTTTGTCCGATTCACAGGAATATCCACGATAGGCTTCTACTTGGCCGACTTTCGCGGGCTTGACGACATAGGTAACCGGTCCAGAAACGAAGAAATTGATTTCTGCGATTGCGGTCTTGTTCGAGACGGTTTCACCCGGATATTTTTCAAAATCAATTTTGAGATAGCGAAATCCAAAATCCCGGATTGAGGACTCACTGATGTTTTTGAGCTTGTCAGAATTTTCTCAAATAGAAAACCGAACGTTTCCCCGATGTTGAAAATCAAACTTGGTATCGAACGAACCCGCCACGAGGGATTTACCAAAATCCAAGGTCACGCTTTTCGCGTCATCGCCGAGATTGTCGAACGAAAAAACAGTAGAGGAATTGGCATCGTTGAGATTTTTCAATGTCGAGGCCTCCCCAGAGGAATGTGCCGTCACCATATAATCAATATATTTCGGCTTTTCTACACCAAGGATTTTATAGGGAACCAATGATTCGTCCTGAACGAAGAAAATATCGGTACTTTCTCAAACGGAGACCCATTTTATATCCTGAGCAGACGATACGTTGATAGAAGCACTTTCAGTGAAACAAGAAGTATCAACCGGGTTTCCCGCATGGGCAATTCCTATCTGGAGTATACCAGCAATCAGAACACATCCCGAAAAAATATTACGAAGTGATACCATGTGATTCAGATAATCTTAGGAAATTTGGGGAAGGATACCTATAAATGACGGGATTGTCAAAAAAGTACCCGTTTTCAACGTAGCTAGTAGAATACATTTTGTGCATAAATGGAAATATCCCATGCACCAAA
>JAVHRB010000094.1:0-6195 GCA_036171455.1 Patescibacteria group bacterium | reverse complement strand
CATACAGAAGCCTGCAAAGCTTTGGAGATGGGTTCGACTCCCATAGATGCCTCCAATCACATATAAAATTAAAACCGTAGTTTAAAATGCTATGGTTTTTATTATCTTACTTTTTCCATGGGTAGTTAACCTATATTGCCCAATATATCCACTGCATTATCTTCTATGGAATCTTTTAATTCCGAAATTTGTGCAGATGCCTGAACGGTTGCTATTGCGGGAATTCTCTTTTCGATAGAAGCAATTCCAAATTGGATATTAATTATATTCTTCAAAAGTTCGGTATAGTTCTTTTGTAATTGGGCAATCTCATCTGTATGTTCAACTATTATAACTCAAGCATCATCCAAGGTTAAATTATCATTTCCCGGTGGATTTGAATTATGTTCCAAATCCCACGATTCCGATCATTCTGACATATGAAAAGAGATTTATTTTTTATATCCTAGCATTTTTACCCACTACGCCCACTACATAAAAATAATTTGAAATAGTAAGATAATACAATATATTTATCCTACTATTTCAAAAAGTAAACATGAAAACTCTCTCCGTAAAACGCTCCTTCACCATCAAAGAAGACCTCGATAGAGCACTCGAAGGATTCGACAACAAATCCGAAGTAGTTAACGCAGCTCTTTCCATCTATTTTGAACGTGCGGGATTCTTGGAATCAGCGGAAGACGCTTTTTGGAAAAAGAAGATTGAGGCGGGATTCTTGGATATTCAAAACGGCAGAGTCAAGACTCTCAATCCGAACAACGAAAAAATCACGAAGGAGAGTCTTTCGAAAGCTCTCTGGCAATAACTTGTGAATATGAAATTCATCGTTACGGAAACCTTTCTTACCGAGGTACGGAGGTTTACTCAAAACAAACCGAGCCTCAAAACTCGGATTGAAGATTGTATGTTCGATTTCCAAGAGCGCCTTTTCGATTCGAAATATTACCGAAAACCATTGAAAGGATATGAAAAAGAGGATGTTCATGAGCTCCAAGTCGGAGGTGATCCAAGGATTTTCATCCAGTTCTGTCGAAAGGACGACGAATGTTATTACCTGAACTTCTGAACCCATTCAAGTTTGGAACTATCGAGCAAGAAGCGTTTGAAAATCCGGTTGTACCGAAAATAATTTACTATTGAAAATTTACATCATCGTCCCCACTTCCTCCAATCCTTCCAAAATCTTCTTTTCCAATTCCTTAATCTGAGCCAGTAATACCTCTGGTTTTTCATATTCCACAGCTACATAATTAACTTTCTTGTATTTCGAGATGGAAAGTGTCATTTCTTCCAATCTGATCCAATATTTCAGAATTTGAATGAAATGAGAACGAAATAAAAAATGGAATTTACTCCAAATTTTGTCAAATCACCGCCCATGTGCTATACTCGGAACCATGAAAATGCGCTATCGGGAAGAACTCCCCGACGGAACTCCCATATACCGGCAATCCCAAGGTATCGAATACGACTCCGAAGTCACCCCTTTAGTCGAGCACTACAGCGAACTGTATGCCAAAATCGCCGAAGGATCGATACGGACGGAATCGGGATGGATCCGCACTGCCGAAATCTTGGATTCGGACCGAAAAGAAATGAAAGGAATCTCAAAAATCCTCCGGGAAAAACAAGAGGCAGGTGGTCGGGGAAAAAATATCCTCGCGTTCGCCTCCTGGAACGATAAGAAATTCGACAATGGTAAAGACAATACCGTTTTTGTTTTCGGGAACGGAGAAACGAAACATGCCAAGTATGTATATAAGGAAGGTATCCCGGAAAAATCTGAAACTGGAACCGGATACGAAAAGATGGATGGCAAAAATCTCCGGTACCTCCAGAATAAATACCGTCTGTTGCGGATGTATCTCGGGGAAATCATTCCGCGATCTGCCTTCGTCCTTGGGGAAACCTCGAGAAAACGGACACTCGTTCCGGGATTGCCGGGAACGGACGAAGTCCGACAGACAGTCATCACTATCCAAAAAAGAATTCGGGGAAAAAACCTGCAAAAAATGACCTTGGAAGAAAAACTCGACAAAGATTTTCTCGTCCAACTGCAAAAAGCCCATCGGCAGTACGTTCTCCTGCGTATCTTCGTCCAGACCATCGCTGACGAAATGAGTCTCCCGATAGATACTGTTGATACGAAAATGGACCTTGGGCGACTTTCCAACGTAGACCAAATCGACATCCAAAATACCGTAAGTATGAAGGAAATGCTGAAATCGCCAAATATCATGTACGACGGCGAACGAGTATATTTTATAGATCTGGACCAAGGAAAATGGAACGACCTAAAGGAATTCCTCTATCAGAAATTGCGGTCACCAGAAATCCGGCAACGGTGGGAAGATGCGAAGAGAAGTATGGGGATTACGTAAAGGAAATAGTCTATGAGCACCACTACCCTTATCATCTGAATATTCGCTGGAGCTATTGGAACCGGCTATTTCGTATACGGAAAAAAACAACAAATGGCCATGCCAATAATCTGCGGGATTATCCTCTGTTTTTACCCGTATTTTACTGATAATATCTGGCTGCTTTGCAGCATCGGAACTATTTTTACTGCCCTGCCGTTCTTTCTGAAATTCTAAACCAAGTCTCGACTTATCAGCAATTTTCTGAGAAATTCCAATACCCCGTCTCGAAACCAATATTTCTTCCATACTGAGTCTTTTTTGAATATATTAAGTGCGTGACACTCGTCGTTTTTTTTGATTTCGAACATTGCTTTGTAACTTTTGCCCATATTTCATATACTGACCAAAAAATTTTCCTTCACCCTGTCGATATGTCTCCGAGAATCTGAAGGAAATTTACCCTCAAATCCGAAATCCCTTCCGTGAAATCCCGTGCGAAATATACTGGGAATTATCGTGAAGAACTGGGAAAGCTCATGGATATGCTTGAAGAAACCATCGAAAGCGAAATGGTCGGGAAACTGGAAATTTCTAGCATTATCCCCGGTAATACGAATCTGAAAATCCGTATCTGCGATGAGCACGGATCGAGAATTGTGAACTGTGTGTTCCGATATCATCACAACGAAACAAAATTCGGCAATATCCACGTCGATCTCGTTACGTCCGCATTGGGGAAAAAACCCAAGACTCACGTTGTCGGAAAATTCCTTGTAACCGATTATGAAAGCATTCGGGAACGGGTCATTGCCGACTTGATTGCAATAGGGAAAATGACGGATTAATACTCGAAATTAATACTTTTCCGATCATTTACGGGAATTACTTCTTGTTCCAGTTTGATGGATTTCAACTCACCACCCTTCCATTCAAATTCAGATTTTCCATCGGTAAAATACCATTTTGAAGCGTCGAGATTGGTTTTCGTCGACCGAGGAAGTCCTTCAGAATCGTTCTGAATATCAACCATGTCGACACCTTTAGAACGCTTTATAGCGCCAAGTGTGACAATACCGGTCGCCTCTACGGCTTTTCCTAAAGTATTTGACTTGGACAAAGTCTTGGTGTTTCTTACGGATAATGTAGGTGAATAAACTATACCATCGATATCCCCGTTCTTGTCGTATGAAAAATACGTGACGTCGTCGAAAGCCCCGTATTTGGTCTGGCGAAGGGAAAATGGGCGTCCGTCCTCGTATTCTATCGTCACTGTATTATCCACTTTCGCGATATTCCCGATTTCGATCCGGTCGACGAGCCGTTCGGCATTCCGGTGAATCGCGATTTTTTCGTCGAAAGTGAACGTCGGGTGCTGGAACGTCGCGGATTCCACGAGATTCGTCGAACGATCGTAATGGAGCCTGAGCTAAGTGTCGCCGAGTTTCGACGGTATGAAATTGGTCGTTCCAGAAACTGAACTTAAGTATGATTCCATTTTTCCGGTTTTCGGGTTTTTCAAGGATTCGTAGCCGTTGGCATACGAAGAATCCGGATAGAAATTCCTTTCATATTCGATTTTGAGCGGCGGCCGGAGCATACTGAAGGAAGCATTGCCATTGAAGATATCGAGCATCGCGTGAATCGCGAGGAGTTCTTCTTTCCCAACCACAACCTGTCCGTCGAACAAGTTGTCCAATTCGGATTTATCTCAGAGCTGCTGGAGCGTCGTCAGAAACCCGATGTTTCCCATGAGACGCTTTTCCCGATGAAGTTGCCATTTCATAGCATCGATTGCTTCAGTTGTTCCAATTTTTTCAGGATTTTTCGCGAGCGGTAACGCATTTTCTGGTTTCTTCGCGGCAACGTCGCGGGTATCGATAGGCAATTCTGACATGGAAATGTGGATTATTTGCTTTTCCAGATTTTTCTATATCATCCCCCCGTTCGCGAATTTTTTGCGGACAGACTGGAAATCTAGTCTTTAGCAAGCCCGAAGAGTTTCCTCGGACGGCTCATTTGGAGTAATATCATGACAGTAACGATAGTGAGGAAAACCCGCCAGTATTTCCTGGGCGGGGCCACATGGAACGGGCACGAAGACCAATATGATGACTTCGTGCTTCGCGGCATTTGGCAAAGCGGTTGGGATCCGAAAGATGATGATTATGCACCCATTATTGCACAAATTCGTCCAAACGATCGGATTGCTATCAAAAAGGGACTTGGCGGTGGGAATTCTGATATCGTCATCCGTGCCATTGGCATCGTCAAAGACGTTGACAACTTGACCGGAACGGTATACGTGAATTGGATCGAGAAGGGTATGAAGCGCAAGGTATATTCCCATGGCTGCTTCAAAACACTTCACGGTCCCTACGTCAAGGGGAATGACTTGGAGACCACGAACTGGATCAATCGGACTTTCTGTATTTGATCCAGGCGTAAGAAGCTATTGAACGGGAAACCGTATCATAAAAATCCCCGGATTCATTCGGGGATTTTTCATGAAAAAATAAGAGTATAAACATGAGCTTTTCTTGCATCTTAAAAGATTTACATTACCATGTGTCTATATCCACTTTTCCCATGAGCAAATTTGAAAAAATGCAAGGTTTGGAAGCTAAAAATAAAATAGATCCAGATTTGGAATTGAAAAATCTCCAATTGCAATTAGATGCAAATTTTCCGGAAATTTCCCAACGGTATAAGGAACAACTCAGTCAATTATCACCAGAAACTCTCGCAAAAACGATTCCAAAAATCAAGAGTCAGTTAGGAATTCTGCAGGGAAAACAAGATTTTTCAAAACGAAAAACACTTGATAGGCAGATACAAGCTCTATCTACCCAAGAAAACGAAACGCTTCCGAATTTTGATTTTGCATAAATGGAAAATTTCCAGCTGCAGACCTATCTCGCTACCGCTCCACTCTGAGAAGAAGCAAAACACAATCTGAATACCATATTCCATACGCTCTCAGATAGTCGGAAACTCGAAATCCTGAACAATTGGCCAAAATATCTCGATTTATTACTACGGATAGAAAAAAAGGGAGTGGAGGAACGACAAAATAACATCCAAGAAGCCATGTGAAAAATCGACGATATCATTTCTGATGCATTACACCGTGAAAAAGAAAGATTAATTCAAGAAAATACGGAAAAACTCAAACAACATGAGTATCGCATCGGGGCTGCAAAATATGATATCCAAATACAAAACCAAGAACTCCAAAAGAAACTCCAGATTTTACGGCAAAGCGAAAAGCCACCTATCCATAATACTCCTCCATTATTTGACCCACTATGAAATCTCCTGCTCCTAATAATTTCCAGCGCTTTGCTACACAGTATCCAGATTATGTTCACGATCTCGATCGGATAATGAAACTCATATCCAATATTGCGGATTTGGAACTCCGAAGCCAGGTTCAGTCTCGGGTAAACTTGGAACTTGGAATCGTACTTCTCAAAAATCACGAAGTAGACGAAGCGCTCAAAAAAATCCTCAGTATGGAAATAGTCAATCTGAAAGATTCTAAATAAGAATTTTCTCATTATCCGAGTTTCGATTTGCAACCACGGATAATGTTGCAAAGGTTTTTTGCCTTCAGCTTGTCTGTTTCATTCCCATAACTTTCCATGCTGGAAAGCGCAGATTCAATAGTGGAAAGCATCTCTTTGAATTCAGATACAATGGGTCGTATTTCGTCGACAGCTCCGAATCTTTTGAGAGCATCGGATAAAGTATTGAATTTTGAAATATATTTGCTGGAATCAATCACCCCCGCAGCAAGCTGACGGGGTATGACCTAGATCCTACAATCCGA
>JAVHRB010000093.1:0-6232 GCA_036171455.1 Patescibacteria group bacterium | reverse complement strand
GGATTGTAGGATCTAGGTCATACCCCGTCAGCTTGCTGCGGGGTGATTGATTTTATTGCTTGTTGTTGATATTTGGAAAAAGTGGGCGATATGAACATTACTCTCGATTGAGACCAATCGACATCATCTCTCTTTAAATGAGTATTTGTATTTTCGTTATATTCCAAAATGAAATCAGCCTTATTGTTTAACATCAAAGAAAGATACGCATATCCTTGATCTATAACGCTAAAATTCTTATCTCTCTTGTATTCGATTATCACAAAGCTTTTACTGTCATTATCGAAAGCCAAAGTATCAATTCTGAGATTATTGAGAGGAAATTCCGATTTTATAAATTTCAATTTAAAAATGTACTCAAGGTTTTTTTCCGTAATCGCTTGAATTTCTTTTTCCAATTTAAAAGATTCCTCCTTTATGATTTGTAGCTTTTGATTTCGTAAATTATATAGAGTCATATAGTTTTCCTTATTAAAAATAAATTCTTTTTAAAGGATAGTCTTCAAAAATCATTTTGTACAAAGTTTTAATATTTGATGAAATATTTTCCATTGCTTCTGATTTTCCCCAAAACCCAATCCTGTCATGCAAACTCGCAATATACACAATCGCCAAAGCGTCTAATGCATCGTCCGACCTAAAATCCCCCTTAGTCCGAAAATTAACTGCCACGTCGTAATATTCTGGTGATTTCCCATTGAAAGCCTAAGCCTTGAATGAACTCACAAAATCGTATATGCCCGGAAAATAAAAATCGTATCCGTCGTTCAGTACGGGAAATAGATCCGTCGCGATCTGCTCTTGCAATAGGGCGTAGTTCGTGTCCAACGTGTACTGATATTCGGATTCCGAGAGCTTTGTCCGGACCAAAGCTCGAAACTGCACGTCATCAAAATCGAATTCCGAATAGCGTTTGACGAACCAAATATCGAAAAAATCCCGTATTGCCGGTTCTTTCCGGGTAAAAGCCGCCCGTATCTTTTCTGCGAAGGATTCCGTAAAATCGTTTTCATATCGTTTGAGCAGGGCGGTTCTCGCTAGTCTGCCAAGTTCGAAATCAATAACGTAATCGAGATCTTCGCTCAATCGAAAGTAAGGAAAATATATTTTATTGAGACAAGTTCCCCCTTTGAAGGTGAGATCGGGATATGATTCTCAAAATTTGATCAAAATAAGGGTCAGCAAAAAATCTTTCTCCAGCTTAGTCTCGATAAAATTTTGCCGGTTCGAATGCCGTAGTACCGTGAGGAATTTTTCTTTCGTAATATTCCCGTATTTTGGCAGGAAAGCGCTTATGTTTTCGATAAACATATTTTTGCAATCATGGAATTAACGGTTATGGAAGCGTGTGTTTTTGCCAGTTTTTTCAGTTCGTCGGGTCGTATTCCATACGGGAGGAAATCAAATCTCTTCTTTTCTTTCAGGGCTTCTATGAAAGCCCGTTCGCGTGACATGACCCGGTAGGAAAACCCCTTGTGCTCTTTTGTTTCGATACCGTAAAAAAAACTTTCCCTTTGTCGCACGAAGATGAGTTTTACATTGCCGAATTTTTTCTGTCCCGAAACTTTGGTGTTGTATATCGTGTACCATTCCGGCACTTGCGTGGAGAGCGAGTAGAGATTGTATACGGCCAAACCTCCGAAGGCATAGATGGCATCGCCCATATAGAGGGATCCCACGATATATGGATTGGAGAATTCCCTGGATTCGTTATTCATATACCATTTTCCCCGTTTGATGGGGGCTATGAGGCCCTTGTCGCAGAGTTGCGAGACGGTGTAATTCGGCGCGAATTTCGAGAGGATTTTCTGTAAAAGTTCCGCGTCGATATAGGGACTCGCGTACGCGTCCAGCTTCTTTCGGATTTGTTCGGTGAGCGGTATCATTTTTGTAGTTGCAAATACAACGATATTGTAGGATAAACGACTACAAATGCAAATAGTATTTCGAGAGGATTTAATGAGGAAAAGCAGGGGGAGAGGAACCAGAAAATTGAAATACTCCACAGGGGCTGCGAAGATGATTCGGATATAAGAATTTTTTTATAGAAAGTCAGAGAGTCGGTATTTCTTTTCCGAAATTGGAAAACCGCTTAATTCGTAGGCATCCCGACATCCCTCATCTTCCGGGACTATCGTTGAAAATTCTATATTGGGGTTTTGCTTGAGAAAAAATCGTCAAATGTGGTTCAACCGGTAAGCAAGCTCATCTTGCGTGAAATGTTCCAACTTCGATACGTCAAAAACAAATTCCGAGTATTGGGAATCGATTGCTAATTTTTCGAGGGTTGCGGAGACAATTTTCATTTCGGCAGGCCCGAACTTATCGTTATTCGTATTACCTTTGATACCAAGCGTGACGGTATTTCTCCGAACGGTGATAGATATTTCTGGAGTTATAAAGTGAACCATAGTTTTGGATTATATTAAAAACCCCAAGAACCCCGTCAAAACGATGAAATCCGAAGTAAATTTTGAGCACTGCAGTGAACCGTACCCCCGTACGGTGAACGAAGAGCGGAAAAATTGACGAGGAGTTCGCGTTTTCACGGGGTTCTTATAAGCTCGTGATATACGCAATCGCCAGTGCATCCGCCGCATCGTCTGGCTTCGGAATCTCTTTCAATCCAAAAATCAATCGCAACGCATTCTGTACCTGACCCTTTGGTGCTCTCCCATTCCCACAGATACCTTTCTTGACCTGCAGGGGAGTGTATTCTCGTATCTGTACTCCCTTTTGTGCGAGACAAAGAAGCATAGCTCCCCGACTCTGTGCTACGTCGATTCCGGTCGTAACATTGGTATGGAAATACAGTTTCTCGATCCCACAGAGCGTCGGCCGATACTTCTCGATGAGCCCGACGAGATCGGCATTGATATCGAGAATTTTTTGAGAAATATCGATTTTCGGAGTCGTTTTGATAACTCCGCAATCGAGTATTTTCCGCTTGTTTCCGATGACTTCCAGTATCCCATATCCTACTGTAGTGGTCCCAGGGTCGATTCCAAGAATAATTGACATATGTTTTTAAATGTGTTTTAATAACATTAATGAGTGAGGGGGAAACGGTGTAGTATCTCCAGCTCACGTGACAGATCCAAATATATCCAAAAAAAAGAAATTATCATGTTCTCTGTATCGGAGGTTCTTGTAGAAGTACCCCTAGAAAACCGCATCCGCGAATCAGATATGTCTGCCAAACAGCAGGAGCAATTCCTGAATATGCTCTGATATTTCACGGAAAGCGAATTACAAGAACTCCACGAACTCTTCTAAAAAATCTCCGAACTCCGTCGGGGATTTTTTTATATAACGCTCGACTGTACCAAAAATTGATAGAGCAATCCGCTTTTGTTCACGAAACCTCCGACCAGCAATTCCCGGACCTTTTGCGTTTCTTCCCGGCTGATTTTCCCGGTATGCCGTTTCCCGCCGAAAACTTCTCATTCTATGAGCTCGGTATACAGCAGGAAAAAGTCGTCCCCGAGGAGAAATTCCCCTAGGCTTTGGTATTTTTCCAGATATTTTTTGAACAGTCCGCTGAATTCGTGGAGCGATTCCCCACTCCGGATGCTTTTCAGGAGCCCATAAAGCCGACCGGTCGAAAGGATATATTTTTTGCTGACAACGAGATAGAGCGATTTTTCGAGCGGATCGTTGGATCTCAGGATTACCGCCCCCTGTTTGCTGACGAATTTTCGGAATTGGTTGGTAATAATGGATTCGATGAGACTATCGAG
Organism: Patescibacteria group bacterium; assembly: GCA_036171455.1. Taxonomy (GTDB): domain Bacteria; phylum Patescibacteriota; class Gracilibacteria; order BD1-5; family UBA2023; genus CAIVSN01. The sequence continues at coordinate 2,492 of JAVHRB010000093.1, read as the reverse complement.
AATCTTCGTATATGAGCTAACCACGCCAATTCCGTCGCCATTGGTACTTTTTTCCAGTGCAAAATAACTGATTTCAGAATCCACCAGATGTTCCACGGTATTTTTTGGGGCATTAAGCAGGAGAAGCTCTCCAAAGTAGCTCCGAATTCGATTGGTAATAATTTCTTCCTGATTTTCTCCGAGAAAATTTTCCCGATCATCGGTGCTCATTTTCCCGACTCGCCTCGTCGCTATTTTATGGGCACTGCTTTTGACTTCTTTTATCATCCAGGATCGGCTGACTTCGAGTTTTCTTTTGAGCTCCGTATTTTCGCGGAGAAGCTCCTGAATATCTTGGACCATAGAAAATAATAGTAAACATCCTAGTTATACTCAGAATGTCCCAATTTCCGAAATTACTTTTTCTACGAGCATTTTGAGTCGTTCTTGTGAGAGAGCTTCAGCATTTAATCGGATGAGTGGCTCATTCGAACTTCCTCGCACATTAAACCAGCTTCCATCTGCGAATTCGACCGTCAAACCATCAAACCGTTCTTGTTTTTCCTGCCGGTATGTTTCAGAAAGCGATTCTAGTACATCAGGTACGCTCATGACCCGGAAATTCGTTTCTTCGATACCGTGATACTTTCCGAATTTCTTTCGCATTTCTGATGCGCTCGTTTCGTATTGTTCCAAATATTCGAGTACGAACAAAAAAGCGAGCGCTCCCGAATCGGCATTTCCCATATCACGGAAATAGTAATGACTCGAATGTTCCCCGGCAAAAATAATATCCGGATCCGACTTCATGTGCTCTTTGAGATACACATGTCCAACCTTTTCCCGAACGGGAATTCCGCCAAGCTCGAGAACCGTATCTCGAACGATGTGACTGCAGGTCTCATTGTACATGATTTTCTTCCCGGGATGTTCCGTGAGGAGGAGTTCGCTGATGGCCGAGAGGGTGATGGAAGCGCTGATGATCGTCCCGGTCTCGTCGCACATGACCGAACGGTCCGCATCCCCGTCGAACGCGACCCCGATGTCCGCTCCGGTTTCGATAACTTTTGTGAGCAAATCCTGCATATTTTTGCTCTCAATGGGAGAAGGGTGGTGATTGGGAAAATTCCCATCTGGCTCGAAATAGAGCGGAATCAATGTGAAACCAAGTCGGTCGGCCAAAGCCTGCATGAATACTCCGGCAGTGCCGTTTCCAGCATCTGCGACCACGGTGATACCGTTCATATCCCCATGCGAATGTTCCGCGAGAAAATCGATCCAGTCAGGAATGGTATCGAAGCTTGAAAGCTGACCTTCCGAAGGTCGATCCACGAGCTGTTTCGTCTCGATGATGTGAATGAGTTCGGGAGCGATGAGTTTGAGATTGATGGGGGCGGCGTTTTTGAAACACATTTTGAACCCATTGAATTCCTTGGGATTATGACTTGCAGTAATCATAACACCAATCGCAGCATTAGGGTAACGAATGGTCGCATACTGGAGCATGTCACTCGAAACTAAACCAATATCTATAACAGATCGTCCAGCCCGCAAGAGGCCGTCAATCATGGCTTTTTTTAAATTTGGTGTCGAGAGTCGGGCATCGCCACCGATATAGACGGCGCCTTCCGGAGCCCAGCTCCCAAGTGCTTGTCCCACAAGGACAAAATCTGGTTCAGAAATTTCGGTCGGATAGACCGCACGAAGATCATAACTTCGAGAGAGAAGTTTGAGGATATTCATATGCAAAGGCGGGTTATATTTTTTTCTTGAGCGTGATTCCTTTCCATTCCAGGGTTTTTCCGACAAAATAGACGATAAGCAGAGCTATGGAATCCAGTTCTAAGTCATTTTTGAACCATTTTATCAAAACAATGTGAATTACCGTAAGAATCACTACTCCATAGACGGCCCGGTGGAGTATTTTCCAATTCTTCCCGAGCTTTTTCATAGCCCAAATATTGGATGTGAGCCAAAGAGGAATCGTAAAGAGGAGTGCTAAAAATCCGGCACCTAAATAGGTAATCATTCCATTTTGCCACCAGTAAGCAGTTTCGAACATAAAAGTAGGGTATTGGATATTGTATCCAGCCCCGTGAACGAACGCGAGTGTTCCCATAAGAATTCCAAGTTCTTTGCGAAGTGGCAAGAGGGTTTGAGCTATTCGTAACCCAAAGACTTTTGAGATAATCGGAAGAAAGAGAATGAGAAGTAACAAGTTCCAGGACTGTTCTCCTACATCTTTTTGAATCTCTGGAAAGAATATAAGGGGGAGACTCGCGAACGAAAGTCCAATCAGGAGATATCGGATATACTTTTGGTATTCCCGAATATTTTTCTCTATCGGTTGAAGTAATTCATTTATTGGAGTCAGCATTTTTTTAAAGTTGAGTAAAAATTTTCCGGTATAATCGACAAAAAACCCGGCAAATCAAGCCGGATTTCCTTAATAACAAAGAAGCTGGATTCTAACCCCAAACGCAACTTTCTCACAAATTCAGGATAGGATATAA
>JAVHRB010000092.1:0-1394 GCA_036171455.1 Patescibacteria group bacterium | reverse complement strand
TGTGAATCAAGAAATTAGGGTTTTATTTTCCCATTGGGTGGAATAGAGCCAAAAAGCACAACTAATCATTGACATGTTGATTTTCATTTGTAAAGTGAAAAAGCCTACACACTTGAAGGAGTAAAATCATGGCAACAGATGAATATGTCGGTATCACCGACGAAAAAATAAAAAGAGCTAATCAAATTCTGAATGAAAGGCTCAAGAAAATCAATGAAACGTTGGTAGTTGATCCACCTGCAAAATCACCTACCATCGACGAGATTGTGGTGATGCGCTTCAAAAATGAGGGTACGATCATCTACTCACACACGGTAGATCCAGTCATTAATCTCATGAATTTATGGGAATTAATTGCCTCAAGCGGTGATGCTCTTCATGGAGAAATCATTGAACTTATAGGACAGGCTGGCGAAATTTTCGATTTTATGGTGATTATCCGTCATCAGAAGATCGACTACTTCGTTTTTGGGAACTATTTGGACGGAACTTTAGAAGACTTAAAAATGAATGGCGAATGGCTTGTTGCCAAATCGCAATTCGTCGCTTTGTCCATGAGCATCGTCCGAGCACTCTCATAAACAATTTTTTGAAGGAAGGAAGAAAAGATGGAACTCGTGGTATTCGGATTCGCGATGTGGTATGCCACGGGTATCGACGACGCTCTCATTTTTGGAGGAATCGTCACACGTGCAAAAAACCACCGTGAACGTATGGAAGCAACCTTTGGGCTTCTCCTTGCCTACATTCTCATGTGTAGCGTGGTCATGCTCATTGGAAAAACACTTACCAGTACCCTCGACTTTTCTGTCTTGGGGATTACGATTCGGGATGTTGTCACTATCATTGTGCTTTGGTTTGTCGTTCAACTGGGCTGGGATGCTTGGAAAGAATCGAATACCGGTGACGATGACGATGGAAATACCGATGATACCGATAATGAAAACACCTACAAAACCATTATAGAAAAAATCGCGATACGATCTCCAAAGTTCTCTCGCGATGCCTTCAAAGGGTTTGCGCTGAATTGCCTCGATGATATAACGGTCAACACCGCAAATATCATCGACAAGAGCGGAACAGAAATCATCCAGTATATGGGCGGAGTCACTCTGGGTGTAACTTCGATGATTCTCGGAATTTGGTTCGCCCAAATCCGACTACAAACTTTTTCCGAGAAATATGGCCAGGTGTTCCACCGGGTTCGTGCTATCGGAATATGGTTTGCTGCGTGCTTGATACTCCAATCGTGGATTACGTCAATGCCAATGCACTAAGTACCGCTTCCGAGCGGTACTTATTTTATTGTTTTATCACTAATGAAACACAGTATATTGTAAATAGAATCTCTTTTCCCCGTCAGCTTGCTGCGTGGGCTACCGCTTTGTGATTTC
>JAVHRB010000091.1:0-68101 GCA_036171455.1 Patescibacteria group bacterium | reverse complement strand
CGGATTGTAGGATCTAGGTCATACCCCGTCAGCTTGCTGCGGGGTGATTGATTCATGGAAGTAACTGCTCACTGAACCTATTATCTAAAAACAAAAACCGCTATTTAAAGCCATTCTGAAAATCCGAACTCACTCACTTATTTTCAATAGAAAAATGAGATTTTGGATTAAAATAGGGAAATTCCAAAAATTGACCACAAGGTCCAGTGAGCAGTTACTCATGGCAATATTGACATTTTACTATAAATGAATATGAATTACGATGTAAACCGTTGTTTTATGAATTGAAAAACTTACTGGGATTCCGATGAATTCGGAGGAGAATTCATCGGAATCCTTACTCCCTAGTTCGGCAAATTCCATCTCTTCAAGACCAAGAACTTCCCAAGAGAAATTTCCCCACTCACTCAACTACGAATTCCATGTCAAAAAATCTCATTGCGGCCGTATTTCTTACTCAAGCGGTGGCTTGCAATTCTCCTACCCCACATTCTGATTCTGTGCTCGATCATCCCCGGGAAGTTTCGGCGTCAAAATCAATAGATGTAACAGCCAAAGCCGTAGCTACCATACTTTTTCGGGACGTATCGACTCATGGGAACGCTTCGCAAACAGTCCTCGAAACCCCGGTCGCCAAGATGACTATCCGGAATACCCAAATATCCGGTAAAGAACCGCTCGGAATGACTGGAATTCCCAAGCGCTTTGGCGAATACCTCTGATATAATCAATATGAGGCGATTCTCATCCGTGAAAACGGTATCGTTGCGAATTCTGATGCCAAAGGTAAAACTACCGTCCGGATTTCCCTCGGAGATCTCAGAGAAATAAAATTCCCGAACGTCTATTATGGATTGGAAGCTGAATTCCCTCAAACGCTTCGGGAATTGGCTCAGAAAGATGAAAAACTGTCCAAGTCGGTTGCTGGAGTGCGTGATTTTATCATCGTCCGCAAGACATCGGTCGGTAAAACTGCGCTCGCATACTACCAAGATGAAAAATTACTCCTGGCTACCCACGTTTCCACAGGAAAAATGGGTCATGAGACTCCCGTATGACTCTTTACGACGGGCTCTAGGCAATCTTATAAGAAATCGAGAATTTACGAAAGCGCCCCGATGCCGTATGCTATCCAGGTCGATGGAGATATCTTTCTCCATCATGGCCGGGTGAATGGTTCCCAGCTTTCGCATGGCTGTATCCGGGTCCCGGGATTCTATCAAGAAATTCTCTTCCGTGAGGTTAAAAACCATACGAGAATCCTCGTGGACATTTCATCCAGTTCTCGATTAACTCAGTAGAATATCGACATGGAATAGGGTTTTCTTTGCAATTCACAACGCCACCCCCGTATCGTCAACCGTAACGGGACTTGGTTTGTGATATATGTACCCCTGAATAATAAATCCTAACAGGTTAGCAATTCGCAGGAGATGATCGTCTCCCCGATCCCGGATTTGTTCTATCGTATATTTTATATGGTGTCGTTTGCAATAGGAAACGATATTTACCAAACGCAGTACTGGTGAAGTAACATCCCCGTTGCATTGGACACTAATGTTTTTGAGGGTAATTTGCTCGCTTGGCCAGCTTTTTGTCATATCATGGATAATCTGCAGGGTTTCTTTGTTGGTATAGTCAAATTTGATCTCGTCGTCGATGCCAAAAATTGGTAGGTTTTTTGAAACTTCTGGCATTTCTACGGAGGCAATGTTGCTGTCGACGAAACCGAGGTTGTTGATATCTTCTATTTCAAAGTATTCCAAACTCTGAGTACCGAATTCATTGACAGAATTTTTCGGTATATGAATCATTCGGAGTTTGTTAAATTTGTCATAGTCCTCGTCGGTTCCACGAAAATCGTCTAGAGCAAAATGAAACCCGTACATTTTGAGTTTTTTCAGGTTTCCTAATATGTTTGCGTCTTCCGAATCTAATGCGCTGGATTCGAGGATTTCTAGAGTAATACCGTGACCGTTAGAGCGTCAGATTCGAGATATGTTACCGATGAGAAACTCGGAGAAATCAGGATCCATAAGTTCTTCACATTTGATGTTGAGTGAAAATGGGTGATCAAGCGTTGTAGCTTCGGTAATAGCATTGGAAAGAATTCTACGTGATACTGGTTTGTACTGCTCGAACAAGTCCAAAAATGCAAATACCTGATCAATAGGGAGTAATTGTTCCGTTAGTGTATCAGGATTTTGAAATCGGACGAGGACTTCGGAGCCTACGAGAATTTCGTTTTTGTATTTTTTTTGATGGTAGATGAGTGGTTTCACCGCTTCCGATCATTCGACGAAAATTTCGTGGAAGAGGGCATATTTTTCGAGATCGATATACCCATGAGTGTCTTTTTGTTGCTCTTCCTGCAATTTTCTTTCTGCGGGGGAAAGAAATTGGGAAAGGACTTTCGGATTGGAAATTCGGATAATGAAATCACGGAGATGCCGAGTGACGATTCCCGTAAATAGTCGATATATATCTTCTGGACAGTGAGTTCCCGGATGAAATTGATATTCGATCATACCAGAATTTTCCAGTGGGTATTCAATCAAGGCGGTATAACCATATCCGATAGGTACTTCTTCGGAAATAGTGAAGTCTCCCATTCTCGGTTTATGCTGATTAGCTCGTGCGATACTGACGTCAAAAATACCATCGTAGGAATTCATGATGATTTCCGATATATACCGGAGAAATTTTGTCGTACCTTGGTGGTTTGATTCGGAAAATTCTGCACTAGCCCCCTCCCTCCTTTGTTTTTCCAACCGGTTTCTTTGTTTCAGTTCCATTTTGATGATGATTTCATCAATACCATCGGCTATTTTTTTTGCAATGACGTTCTCGTAGTTTTTGTAGTTGTAATTTTCTAGTAATACCGCCAAGCCAATCCGAGCTTTCCAATGTGGATGAGGAGGAAGGAATGCCGGTTCTCGAATCAAGGTGCTGCCGCTCAGTAAAGTTTGTTCTGCATCTTTGGTTTCCAGATATTTTTTGAGGAAAATAACAGACATACCAATACATTCATTTTGTTGTCGTAGATTTCCTTGGGAATAGAAAAGCTTGTAACCTTTGATAAAATATGCTTCTGCATCGGCTATTGTTTTTTCGAGTTCCTCGAATCTCATGAATAGATTTGCGAGCCGTATTCGAATACTTCCGGAGAGGCTTACGTGCATTGGATGATGGGGAAGTCCCATGAGGTATGTCTCCAAATGACTGATCGATAACTTGAATTTTTCGATTTCTTTAGGATTGAGACCATTCAGATCGACACGAGTGATTCCGAGCCGGCGAAGAATTTCATCGATAATTGCAAGAACATACCCTTGGCAGTTGTCCATTGGATGGTATGTGATTGGTTCATTGGGGCTTCCGAGAATATTTCTGAGAAATTTGCTGAGTTTAATACTGTCTAACGCATCGTCCGGGAGAATTTTCAGAGTATGAGTAAATGTGTCGAGTTCGGCTTGGTGGGCGGAAATGTCTACCATGTAATCGGTAATTTTATGAGGATAGTACGAAATGAGATCCTTGATGAATTGTTTTGCACTGAAGCCTCCGATGGAATCGGTAATAGCTTTTTCTAATTCCTTTTGACCATTTTTGTCGTTTCTCTCGTTCAGCATAGTGTGATACAGTCGTTTATAATAGAAATTGTAAAATATTTCTATCATTTTGTTCAGTGATTTTTCCTTGGTGGTATTTGAAAAGATTCCTGATTTCGCCAAAGCTTTTCCCCGGTTGAGTCGAAAGTTATGGGTAGTTTTATAGACTGCAATGAGTTCTTCGCTGCTCTGCTTGGCAATGAGATGGGTTTGGATTGATATTATAGCTTTAATGCATTGAACCTCATTCCTGGGTGACCACCCATGGAACTGTATGAGATAGATACTCAGGAAACTCGCCTTAAAAAATATCATTTCTCTTCCAAGGAGGTCTTCTTTCTCATAGGTAGCAATGGCTGATTCCCCGATACTATCATGCTCCCTCGAATCATTGTTTTTTGATGTTCAGGAATGGTTTTGCTGAGTTTTTTCTATGAGTTCAAGGGCTGCATAGTATATTTCTCGGAGTTCATCATAGGCGGAAGGGTTTGGTAACCGGATTTCCATATTATTGATAATCAGGTTGAGTATCATTTTTATTTTCAATACTCCTAATTCCTGTTCTTTGATATTTTTAGATTTCCAATCTACTAAAAGTGATTCAATATACTCCACAAAGCTGTATTTTCCTTCCTGGTTTTTGGTAAAAAGAGTGCCTTTGGGACTTCCAAGCAGCCAGGCTGTCAGTGCGATTCGAGCTCGACTGTCAGTACTCGCATTTCGAGCCCGTGACAAAAACGTCTGCTGCGATAGCCAATCGATAATCTTGCGATCGAGCGTGGTACTCAGGATGATGATTTCCCGCAATGGAATAATCTGGTTGTTTCAAAAAGCCTTTGATTTGATATATTCTACCGCTTTCGTAAAAAGAGGACTCGATGGACTCTCCATTTCCAGCGCCTGTATAATGTTTGAGGCATCGATTTCTATATCTGGGTTTTCAAACGACGATGTTGGTAGGTTTACCGTTTCGACCATGGCTTTTTCGAGGTAATGTTTCAATGTCATATTACTGGCATTGCGATTTTAACAAATAAAAGTTTTACATTATTATTGACATAATATCAATTTTTATAAATAGTTTATATTTAATCTGATGTATTTGTTGTTATTCCATTGATAGCGGTATGATAAAGAATGACCCTATTTCTTTAAATTTTTATTGGTAAATTTCGATTTATGAATTGATTGTCTTTCTATCGGATTGTTTTTTCGTATACTCAGTTTTGTCAGTCCTAAATTTCAAAATATGTCGATTTCAGTGAATGACTCCATGGGGATGGCCATTTGAAAATTAGTCCTTTCACCTTTTGCCGTTATCGAAAATACGATTCAATATTTTCGTCTAACGGCTATGAATCTCCTGCCTGCTCCGCAAGATCAAATGGATCATGGCAACAATGCAGGTACTATCATGCTCATACCTGGATTCACTCAGGGAAGTGCTTCGATGGAAAATATCGGAGACCAACTTTCCGAAAAATATAACGTGGTATATGTCCGATGACTCCCTTGGTATACGGCCAATATAAAAACTCTTACCAACCATATTTTGGAGAAATATCGTTTCATAGAAAAAACCGAAAAAAACCAGGATATTTCGGTACTTGGGCACAGTTTTGGAGGGATTCTCGGAGTGGTTATGCTGACGGATACCCCAAACATCCAAATGAATCGGATGGTGACCATTGCGACTCCCCATGACAAAGTTCCGCTTTCTGGATTAATTCCTGGGATTCCGGCATTGCGAGAAATGGAAGAAAATGTATACCGAAACCGTCCGAAAATTGAGTTCAAAAAATTAAAATCTCTTACGACCGTAGCAGCGGGTAAAGATATCGTTGTACCCTCGGATTCTCAGCACGGACACCGTATTCCTATATCTTCAAAAATTCCACAACGGCACGAAACATGGGATGATTTTGGCCATTTTAGTTTTTTGGAACCCCGCGGCGCTCGGAAAATCGCCGAACTCCTCCGTTAGTTTTTGCTCTATGCAAGTATCTCTCGATATATTTGAAAAAACCGTTCCAGATTCCCATCCAGTTTTTCAGACGGATGTGAGAATCGACCGCTGATCTCGATACGGTTTTGCCTATGTCAAAGTGTCTGGAAAGGACGATATCCAGAATTTTCTCAAACTTGTAGGGAAAACCAAACCTTTTTCTTGTGCGGATCATAATAGTTATTCATTTCGTGTTCGTTCACCCGAGTGAATCCTGATAGAGGGGAAATGAGACGATGGTGAAACGGGTGCTGGATTATGTATTTTGAGAGAACTCCGACGAGGAGAAATCGAACAGTGCTGTTTGGTGGTTTCTCGTCATTTTTGAGGAATCAAACTAGAAAACGATAGGTACAAACATATAGTCGATGTTGCGAAAATGGCCATTTCCGATATGAAATAATTGTCATAAATTTTTGTAATAAATACCCATCTTTTGTAATATCTGGGAATGTTTTGGCGGGTATAGTGCGAGATGTATCAAAACATCAAGATAGGCTAAAAAGCTCAAAAACGAGGCAAATGAAGTATATTTTTCATGTGAGGCATATTTTTTTATAAAACCTCACTGATTGGTAGAATATTTCCAGTGTAAATAAGAGAGAATTACGTGATCTTTTTTCAAATTGAAGAATTTTACTCCCAAATGGGATATCCGAAATGAAGTCTATTTTGACGTAATGCTAAAAATGAGTACATATAAGTTATAGTTTATCCGATGTCACCCTGAAAATACGTATGCGTTTAAATCAGTACAAAGAAGTGTTGTCTGATCTCATAGAGACGGAGCTTTGATTGGAAATGGACCTGAGTAGTTTTATCGAAATACCAAAAAAACCAGAGCTTTGAGATTACTCTCTCCCATGTTTCCATTTGTCGAAAAAACTCGGGAAAAATCCTTCTGAAATAGCGGAAAAATTGGCAAAAACTCTGAGCTCTAACGTATTTTCGAGATTCGAGAGCGTAGGAGCGTATTTGAACGCATTTGTAAATCGTAATGCCTTTATGGGCATGCTTTTTGAGGAATGAAAGAGGGTGGGGGAATCTTCCTGAAAAAAAGTGCTCGTAGAATACATGAACGCCAATCCGAACAAACCACTTCATATCTGACAGGCGAGAAATGTCTGTATTGGAGATTCGCTTATCAGAATCATTCGGGAGCACGGAGATAAAGTACATGCGGTCAATTACGGTGATGACAGTGGAGTGAACGTCGGCTATAATATGGTGGGGCATACTCACTATGGGTATAAACTGGAGACCGACAAGAAATTCGATCACTACTGCTGAGAAATATATACAGAAATGCGAGCCAAGGACGAGGAACCAGAATTTAAAAGCATACTTTCAAAAACCTTGAAAACCATAGAAGAGGGATCAGATGAAAAAATCCATGCACTCCTCAAAGAATACACGAGAAAATGTACCATTGCTCAGTTCGAGAGTTGTTGGAGAATGAATGCTCACTTTAATCTTATCAATTGGGAAACGGATATTCTTCATCTTGATTTTTTTGCAGAAGCCATCGAAAAACTGAAAAAACTGGGGGTTATTTCTTATGCTACCGAAGGAGAGGCAAAAAATTGCTGGGTAATTGATCTGAGTCAAGTAAAAGAGTTTCAGAATGTTGAAAAACAATACCAAATACTCATAAAGAGCGATGGAGTTGCTACCTATGTCGGCAAGGATATTGCCTATGCGATGTGGAAGCTCGGTCTTCTGGAAAAAAGTTTTGGATTTGAAAAATTTTGTGATCAGCCCGGAGAGGGGGTGGTGTACACTACTATGGGAACGCTTCATTCAAATGAAGAAGAAATCCGATTGCAAAAGGAATTTTCCCACTATGACCAGGCAATTTCAGTTATCGATAATCGCCAATCCACCCCGCAATCAGTAGTTTCAGCAGCTCTTGAAATCATTGAAAAGACCCAAGGGGAAAGAAAATATCGACATTTGGCATACGGAGTCGTCTATATTAGCCCCTCAACACTTGAGGATTTCGGATTCAAACTGAATGATGACGAGAAATCGAAAACCAGACTTCCGTTTTCTAGTCGAAAAGGTTGGTTTGTAACTATAGATGAGACCTTGGATATCATGAAAAAAAAGGCTATGAAGGAAACAAGAGATAGGAATCCCGAAACTGATGAAACATGGGTAGAAGAAGTATCTGAAAAACTCGCAATTGGTTCTTTCAGGTACTTTCTGACGAAATTCGATATCAACAAGGATATCGTCTTTGATATCAATACGGTACTCGACATGGAGTGAGAAACTGGGGCCTATCTCATGTACTCTTATGCGAGGCTTTGTGGGGTGCTTTTGAAGAATGAATCTGTTAAGGAATCAGAAGTCAGTTCCGAACTGGATAATGAAGATTATATGCTCATTAAAAAAGCTGCGGAGTATTATCAGGCAGTGGAAGATGCCTATAAAAACTTGTCACCTAATACTTTGGCCAAATACCTTTTTGAATTGTCGCAATCTTTCAATACTTACTACGGAAGAGTGAACATTTTAAAATCAGAACCCGCAATGAAAAATTTGCGTATATCCATTTTAAAGGAAGTTCAAAACATTATGAAAAAAGGAGCAAATCTGATCGGTATTGAATTGGTTCATCAGATGTAATAATTTTGGAATTTTCGGTCTATAGAATCTTCTGGCAAACCAGGCGGTTTTGTTTGGCGGTGAATGGATCCGAACTTTGGAGGAGATGAGAAATGAGATTAACAGCATCTCATCATAAGTGGAAATTTGGTATAAGTATTTTAACATTTAGGCTTGGATACCTTTTTTCTTGTATTTTTCTGATGCAAATTCGAACTTTATCCCTACTATTTCATAGACCAAGAAACAATTATTGATAATACAGGCAATATGCAAAAAATGCATATTTCAAATTTTTAATCCAAATCATATAGGCAGGAAAATTGGAGGAATCACCATGAGAAATCACATTTTTTTACTTTCTAACCGCCATCGTATGACCGACCAAACCCTCGCCATATTCGAAAATTTCAACATTCGCCGCCAATACGACGAAAAAACGGAGACTTGGTATTTTTCCGTGATCGATATCGTTGCGGCACTTACAGATCAAGGGGATTACAGTAAAGCAAAATCGTATTGGTCTACCCTGAAAAACCGCTTAAAGAAGGAGTGAAGCGAGGTGGTCACAAATTGTGACCGACTGAAATTGGAGGCTGCGGATGGAAAGAAATATCTGACCGACGTAGCTACTGTAGAAGTCCTTTTGCGCCTCATTCAATCGGTGCCATCCAAAAAAGCCGAACCAATCAAGCTTTGGCTTGCCAAGGTCGGATACGAACGAATTCAAGAAATTTCGGATCCGGAAAAATCCCTCGACCGAGCGCGGGATAACTGGAAAAAGCACGGCCGGAGCGAAAAATGGATTGCACAACGCATGATGGGACAAGAAACCCGAAATAACCTTACGGATTACTGGAAAGAACACAGCATACAGGAGGGGCAAGAATTTGCGATTCTCACGAATATTATCCACGAGGAGTGGACTGGACTCTCCGTACGTGATCATAAGAGCTTAAAAGGTCTGAAATCGCAGAATCTTCGTGATCACATGAGCGAGGCGGAACTTATCTTCACGGCACTTGCCGAACTCTCGACGAGGCAAATTGCTGAAACCATTTTGGCTGATGGTATGGACGAAAACAAAGAGGCGGGCAAAACTGGTGGAAATATTGCGAAAAAGGCTCGTTTGGAGCTTGAATCTAAGACGGGAAAAAGGGTAGTGAGCGGTGAGAATTATCTACCGCCGAAGCAGGGAAAGCAAAAATTGAAATCTTTAAAATAGGACTTTATTTTATAAGGTAATTGTATAAAAAGCAGTTGTTGCAAAAAATACAACAACTGCACCATAAATTCCTAGGTAAGTGAAATACAGGCTTGTTTACTTTGATAATGACAAAACAAAAATCCCAGAGCAAGTCTGAGATTTCTGCTTGAATTGTTGAATGGCTCCCCCAATCAAAGAAAGATTAAACATATTGAAACGTTTTTGCCGCTCGTGGAATACATACGGGAACACTTCTCCGAAGCCTATGAATTCGTAGAAAACGCCTACAAAGTGGTCGTGGAAAGATGTGAGGACGAAGAAGATGACGACGAGTAAGAAACTAAAAGTGATTTATTCATTCGACTATACTTGTAAGATTAACGGTAAGTAAAACGCCCCCAAAATTGGGGGCGTTTATATTATTTTCCAAGCAACGGCTGGAAGTTTTCATCAAATTCTTTCGAGTAGTCTTTGTTATAAAGCGGCAGTCCTATGATGATGTAATCATCGTTTGCGAATTGAAGGGTATTTTCTACGCCATAGCGAGCTGTTATCTCTTTTAAGAATACATTCTTCCACTCGTCTTTTTCAAGCAAGTGAGCCCCCTTTGGTTCAATGAATATCTGATAGTAATTGTTTTTTCACTTTTCTTTCAGGAACAATAGGAAATCTGGCTGAAACCCCATACCAGTCTGAAAGTCATAGATTTTCAATACTTCTTCATTTCGAAGCAAATATACTTGGTCGTATTCGTCCTGTAAGTTTCAAATGGTCTTCGTTATAACACGAATGAGATTTTCTTCTTCCGAGCTACCATTAAAACCATTCAATACATACCATTCCGTATTGATTAAGTCTTGTTCCAACGATGAGGCATTCGCAGTGATATCGACCATCTTTTCCTTATCGTAGAAATTGTCAGAAAATTTCACGAGCTTGAATTCGTCGCCATTGTATGGGTTCGAGAATTGTTTCAGTTTCACTGATACTTCATCGAAGAACTTTGATAAGATAGCCAATTGCGTGTCAGTTGAAATATCTTCGAAGCTCATTCATTTTTCTATCACCACATTGATGGAAAACGAACCAAGGAACTCATCTTTCAGCAAGTCATCGACGCTTTCGATATTCAATTCGTCCTTCAATTTTTCGAATTGAAAAATTGAATTGTCGTATTTCGATTTTATCGCAATTGCTTTTCTGAAAATATGATAGTCGAAATCTTTCAGTGCTTTTGAGAACGTTGTTTTGACTCATTCCTTTTTCTGATATTTCGTAATATCACTTTTTTCCTGAAGGACTATTTCTTCTTCTGTTATCGAGTATGCTGATAATTCGTATTCGAATGAAAATTCTTCACGTATTTCGTCGAGTGTAATCTTTCTACGGTTTGGGTTATCGACCTGATTATTCAGTGCGATATACAGGTTCTTGTAAAAATCAGTCCCTTTGAATTCCTGTTTTAGCTTGAATGTCTTTATAGTCCTATTGTCCTGAATGTATCATTCCTTCTTTAACTCGTTCTTCAAGTCGGAAACGTATTTGCTATCGTTATCGCTATGATAGAAAAGTTCTTCGAGTATTCGAAGCGGGTGTTCCAAATCGTCATCGAATTTTCTTTTGATTTTCAGCTTATCGCCATAATCAAATGGGTAATAACGAACGCCTCGGCCTATGAGTTGGACTTCGGAAGTCGTTGGCGTTTTTCATTTTATGGAGCTTCACCCCGTGTTTTGTTTTTCATATAATCGAACGATATCAAAAAGGTTCAATACGTCCCAT
Organism: Patescibacteria group bacterium; assembly: GCA_036171455.1. Lineage (GTDB taxonomy): Bacteria > Patescibacteriota > Gracilibacteria > BD1-5 > UBA2023 > CAIVSN01. Next base: position 56,886 of record JAVHRB010000091.1, on the reverse strand, counting down.
CATTCGGTTAGTCTTTGAACCGTGAATATGGCACGAATGTGGTTGTTGTGATTTTCGAGGCTATTTAACAATTTTTCCTGTCATTCGCTCGTCTTTTCTTTTTGTGTTTTGTTGTTTTCGGAGTTCGTGATGATACAGTTTTCTTTTTTGAAACCATATTGAATGTATTGTATTGCCTCGCCAAGTACTCATTCGCCTTGAATGGTTTTTGCCATTTCCTTGATGCGACTTACTCACTTTTCGTAGCTGGCGTTTCACTCCGTGAGTTCGGAACCTATGCGTTTCAAGAAATCGAAGTCTGATATGGAGAGATTTTCGATGATGTTGTGAAACACTTCGAAATCTTCTTTGGAAGAAGCAATGTCCTTACTGCGGAACAAAACCACGCCTTTGAAATTAGCTATACCATGTTCCGTGGCAATTTTCTGGCGATACCAGTTCAAAAGCAAGGCCTGGAGTATTCGTTCTTTTCTTTCGAAACTGGACGAAATCAGGTTGATTTCTTTGGTATATCAGGCTTTTAAGAATTCTTTGAGGTCGAATGAAAAGATAATTCTGTTCTGATATTTCTTTTGAACTTCTTCGTCATCTGGAACGGTGGCTGTGAATTCCAAAAGAACGTTCTTGTTTTCGAACTGATTTTTATGGTCTTTGTGGAGTATCTTGTTGATGACGGTATTTTCCCAACTCTTTTCTATGGCGTCCTGTCCTGCTTTTTCAGTGAGCTCTTCCGTGAATTCGAGCGAAACTTCCATTTGGTTGCTTTTCTTCTTCTTGGTATCAGCATTCAAATGATGGGCCTCGTCACCAAGCATTACGATATCTCGTTTTTGTAAGTCTTCGAGATATATGGCGTTTTCCCGAACCTTGTAGATATCGTTGTGGAGTTTGTGTATCGAAGTGAATTTTATTTCTATGTTTTCACTATCGTTAGAAAAGGTTTCGACCTTTTTGATTTTGACGTTTTTCTCGTCTATGACGATATTCTGATTGAATAGATATTTCGCGTGGTTCTTATCGATAAAGTTGTTTTCCGTTTTGTCGACGATATTGTTTTGATTTACGAAAAAGACAAAGCTCCTGTATCACTTCTTGTAATAATACAGTATCAAACTTGCCATAAGGAGGGTCTTACCGGTTCCAGTCGCCATATTGAAGAGCAAATGAAATGGAGATTGCTCCGGTTTTTCGAATTCGTATTCACTTTCGTTAAAAGCCAAAAAATGACGAATAGCGTCCTTCTGCCAATCAAAAAGACTATATTTCAGGTTGTCTGTAATATAGGGAGGTATTCCAATCTTGGCAACGGTCTTGCTACCGATTTGCTCTTTGATTTGTTGGTGTAGAGGCGCTTTTGTCATAATTTTTTAGAAAGGAGTATTCGTCATTTGTATTTCATCTGTGCTTTCTGAAATTGTTTGAACTTCCGAAATTCTATTGAGTAGAAAATCTTCCAATTTTCTTGGAAAGAAGCCTTCGCCGAATGAAGACATGCCGTTAAGGTGCTTCCATATTCTCACGGCATTTTTATCATTCCTTCAGTATCAAATAGCTTCCTCAAATCTCGGAACGTTAAAATGAATTTTTTCAGATGAAGCCGCTCGTATCAGGTTGAAATTCACTGTCATCATTCATTTTTTGCCCGTTTCAGCACTTATATAGGCGTTTTGCTCCTTCAGTGCTTCGGGCGTGTCAATTCAAGATAATGTTGATACGCTTAATTCGCTGGGTTCGAAATCAAAATCGTTAATAACGAAATAATCGACTTTTATATGCTTACACAATTGAATAAGCAAGAGTGCCGTTGCTTTTCAGTGATGCGGAATAATGACGATATTGTGAAAATTCAGGAAGGTTTCCGCATACTTCTTCTTGTCGGAAATCTTGGTGTTCTCCGCTTCGAGTTTTTCAATTCTTTGCTTTATGGCGAAAGAATACGCCATAAGGTCATTAGGTCATTCAACCAATATGACTTTTTTGCTGAATAAGATTTTATTCAGGTTTGGTTCAATGCTTTTTATATATTGATTATAGACTTCGTTTTCCGCATCGGAAACAGCATCTTCATCACTGTCTGGTGGAATACTCAAAATTGGTGAGAAATCTTCGGTGTTGTTATATTTTACAATCGTTCAGGTGCTATCGTCATTTTCAAGCCTAATCAAACCTTTGGTATCAAAGATATCAATCATTTTGTCCGAATGCGTCGTGTATATCACTTGGTGTCATTTCTCTGCCAATCAGCATAATACCGTCTTATAAAAATATTCTTGATGGTTTTCGTGTAAGAAGCTCTCGGGTTCTTCGAATAAAAACAAGCATTTGTCAGTGCTATTGCTTTCGGCAATGGCCTGAATTACGGACATGACAAACATTGATATAAAGCCGTCTCAAAAATTGCTTATAGGAACAAGGTTGTCCGTGTTTCAATTCAATCAAATCTTAAAAAACATTTGAAGAAAAATATCTTCATAATCGGGCAATCAAAAATCGACTACGCAGGCGCTGTTCCGCAAGTTTGTTTCGTAGTTCTTCTTAATCGTTTCTATGAACTGAAACAATTTCGATTTGGCTTCGTCTTCATCAGCATTTCACTCAATGACGTTCTTTGTTGCTGCCCCGATTTCTTCCTTAAATCTCTGTTTTCTCCCGTTAATAATAGCATCATCTTCGATTAATTTATTTATATGTTTCCCCAAAAAGGACTTCATGTTTCCCCAACTTGTTTTTTGAGTAGATATCTGGTCTTTGATTTGATGAAAATTGACATAAAAAATCTGATAGTGCTTATTCATTCAAAACATTGAAGGCGACATTTTTCATTGAAGCTCTCCGTCTTCAAGTTTTGTATTGATTTGATACTCGCCAGTAATCGATTTCTTATTAAGAGTGCCTCTTGTTTGTTTGTCGTAATAAGGTTCGCAATCATAAAATGAACCTTCTAATTTGGTAGTTATTCGAAGAAGGTTTTGATAATCTAATTTGAATAAATCGGTTTTAGTAAATTCCTTATCTCATACGTATTCTTGACCGATACCATACAAGATAGCATTCATTAAATTACTCTTTCACGCATTGTTGTATCAAACAATCGCAACGGGTCTTTTATAGTCTTTATCTGGGAACTCAATAATCTGCTCTTCATTTCAAAATGAACGATAATTTTTAATCTTGATGCTATTAATTCGTATCTCGCTCATTAGAAAAGATTAGTTTTTATAAAATTCCTCACTCAAAGTGATATCAGTACTTGAAATACCGAACTTTTTATCATTGCGTTCAGTAAAATTCACATACATTTGGTTCAGGTCCAGCATTCTCGCAAACATTTCCTTCTGTCTTTCCAATGGAAGCCCTCTGAACTTGTTATCTGTAAGAACTTTTTCCTTAAAGTCCTTTACCCTTACGTTGTAGTTCAAGAAATATCGCTCATACATAACTTCAAAAAAATTCTCCAATTCTTCGATACTTTCAGCTTTTTGAATGTGCTTTTTTGCTTCTTCATTCCATTCGGCAAGCTCAAAATAAACAAAATCTCCGCCACCTTGCCAATTTACAGTCTTACTAATACCGCCCTGCTCTCATTCAATCACTTTTTTCATTCTTTCAACGGCAATAGTTTCAATATACCCCATTTGCTCTACTCCTATGTATTGTCGGCCCATTTTATGAGCTACTGCGGCAGTCGTGCCACTTCATAAATGATAATCAAGAACAATATCTCCTTGTGTAGTTATTGTTCTTATCAGGAATAAAATGAGGCTTTCTGGTTTCGGAAAAGATGGAAAATCAATTCCCAAAGCACTTATTTCCTTCTTTGAGTCTTCATTTGTATCAATTCAGACAGCCTTATTGAGATAGGGGACGTCAATAAATTTTTCTGGCGCAATGTTTGACGCGTCCTTTCTTTGATATCTAATGGAAAACTTTCCTGTCTTTACTAAAAAATAAGTTTCTTTGGAAATTTCAGCGTCCAGCATTTTTTTATTCCACTTAAATTCTCATCTTATTTCTATAGCATTTTTATTAAGACTATTAACAACGATAAGGTCATTTAATAATTCAATGCGGTCATAAGTTCATTTTTTATAAACTCAATCACTAATGTTGAAGTGAATGGTTCATTCTGGGAACCGTAATATGGACGGTGAATTTCAGGTATTTAATAGTGGCGCATCGTCATTATTGCTCTGCCTTCAAATATAAGCTTTAGATAAATCTATTCTTTTTTCAAAACAATGAATAAATTCCCACCCTCATCTTACCTTTTTTGATAGTGTTGGGGCATTGTCTGTATTTTTCCATATGAAAGTATCTATGAAATTTCAGCTTCAAAAGACCTCGTCCATTAGAACTTTCAAATAAGCCTGCTCGTTATCATCACACTGAACGAAAATCACTCCATCGTCTCTCAATAACTCTTTTGCCACTTCCAGCCGATTTTTCATAAAAGTCAGCCAAGTGCTATGATTGAAGTTATCATTATACTTGAAGCTGTCAGAACCAGTATTGTATGGTGGGTCTATGTAGATGAGTTTCACCTTGCCTGCGAACTCATTTTTGAGGCTATGGAGTGCCAAAAGATTATTCCCCTTGATAATTAGGTTTTCTTGTATCGTTCCATCGCTATCTCGCTTCAATTTTCATACCGCGACTTCACCATCTTTTGAATATCGTTTCCAATTTTTCAGCACTTTTTTAGCCTCCAATCGGTCTATTTCGTCTTTGGCAAGTATCTCATTGAAGAACACTTCTTTCCGTTTGGCTTCCACTTCTTGGAAATCATTGGACGCTTCGTCGTATTCAAATCAAATATCTAAACCATCATCACGGCTCTGTCCTCATTGAAGAATACAGTCCTTGAATGGGAAATTTAATACGACCTCATCACGGTCTTTCAGCATTTTCTTGCCAATTTTCAGACCTATGACGTTTTCAAATTGCGTATAGCTGTTATCAAGTTTGTTTTCGTCCAAAAAGAACTTGAATTCCTGCCCCTTGAAGACGTAAATTTCATTTACATTTACAAAAAATTTCGCTTTGAGCTCTTCGTTGCCAAGCAATAGTCCTAATAACACACCATCGTGTTTATCTACCAAATCAAATAGGCGTGTTTGATTGAATTCGCCATCTTGCCAAAGTCGCTCATCTGCCTTTAGTAATTCCAAAAGTGATTTTTTGAAGTCATGATGAGACATATGAGCGAAGGGTTAGATTTTATGGTGTGTGAATTTCTTTGTTGGAAATTGTAGTAGGAAAAAACGCTCTTAAATATATGGAAAACCGTAAAAAAATCAAATCGGTCTTGCCTTATGGTAAGCAACCCAATGGGAAAGCCAACACTGATTATACGAACTGTTTTGCCCTGTTTCATAAGTCGTCCCAGTCCATAGGTTCTTCTCTTGGTTTCACTCGGGCAATCGTTGAGATGATGAGTGTGAAAATCAAAAAATTGACCGTGTTTCAAACGGTGTTCCAAACTTCAAATGGAATAATTGGCTCGTAGCTTTTCGCTATGAGTGAAAAGATAACTATGGAAAGAAACGCCAAAAGATTTTTCCCAAGCACGCAGGCAACAATCAAATGAATACTGAAAAGCACCAAAATACCCTCTATTCCATATGGAAGACCCCAGCGGAATATGAATGGAAAAGAAGCCACCAAGAGCATCGTTTGGACTTTTGAACCTGAAAGAATGTCTAAAATATAAGATATGAGCCTTTTTGCCGAGTATCTTTCAGCACGTTCCCTTTGCCTTTTTTCTTTGAGGTATTCCTTTTGAGCTCGTATCTCTTCTTCAATGGTTTTTGTTCCGCTATAAAAACGAGACCTTCAATTCCCATTCTTTGCTGGTAAAACTTGCTCGTATTGTCAGAGATTTTTAATGGCTTCTTTGATAGTTTCATATTCTTTCATCATCGCAACAAAACACCATTGGCTTCAACCTCTATCTGGGTGGTGTTTGAGTGCGAATTCTTTTTTTTGCTTTGAGAGCCACATAAGCTCGTTTTTGGTGTATGTTCCCGCTTCAAAAAATTGACCCATATGAAACGTTCTTAAAAAATACATACGCATTATATGTATTTTTCATTTTTTGTCTGCTCCTTTCCGCTATTTTAAGCGGAAAGTGATATTTTCTTGTTTTGCGTTTCGACACATAACAAAACGCAAAAACCACCGAAACCCGCTCGGTGGTTTTCCGCTATTTTTTCACGAATTAGACCACATTTTCCATCGCGAGTATATCAAGCACCATATCTTTGGTTAGAAGCTCAAACTTTTCTTCGTGATAGATTTTTTCGTTTTGGTTCTTGGGATGTATTTCAAAAAGTCCAAGTTCGTATGCTTTGGAATAAATAAGACGTGCTTGCCATTGTTTCGTTCATAAGGCATTCACCCTGCGAACCGAGAAGTTCTTTTCGTTCAGCAAGTTGGTTATTCATTTGAATATTCTTTCTTCAATGTTTGAAATATCTGGAACGATGCCGTCATTCAGGTTCGGTTCCAATGTTTTTGTTGGAACAACATATCAAAGGTTCTTGACCTTGCGATACCCAGCCGGGTTCGTTCCGTCTCTTTTTGGTCGGGCATTAAATAGCACGATACAATTTCCAATTCTCTTGCTGCCATTTATCAGAAGCGTCGTCAAAGTAATATTATTGAATTGGTAGTTGGACTTGTGATTGTGAATGAAAAGCAGTTTTTCGAGCACGACTTTCCATAGTAAGAGTTCCTCTTTGTAGATAAGCTCAAGTTCTGGGAGCCTTAAATCAAGAGCAATAGCCATAAGCTGGGGGTGTGCGAGCATTCATTTGATGAGGCTTCATCTTTTTTCGTCTTGTTGGAAGTCTAAAAATAACGGTATCTTTGAGGCTTCCACGAGGTCTTCACAGGTGATTTCATCGTGATAGAACGGGTCTTTTATGTTTGTCATAGGTTTTATTGGTTAGGTGATAGGTATTCGTTCAAAGAACGGTTCGCTTCTTCAAGCTCGTCGAACTTCTTTTCCTCGTTCATAGCGAGTTCTTCCAGTCTCATTTTGAGTTTATCAAGTTTGAGTTCGGTATCGTAAGGGTTCGATTTGTCGTCCATAAGGCTCTCCATTTCGATTTTGCGTATCTCATTTTCTAATTCTCTCTTTTTGAGTGAAATGGTTTTAATGGAATACTCCAAGTTTTTGACCTTGTCTTGAAGTTTCTTTTCTTCCGAATTAGCAATGGAACGGTTGTTTTGGTGTCAGTTCCTTTTTTCAGCGTTTTTTGAAGGTGATTGAAAGAAAAGGAACAAGGCTATTCAGACGAAAAGAAAAATGAAGAACGAGCCATTATCAGTCAGGTCATCTTTTTTCTTGATATTTCCATCGTCTTTTGGAACCAAAGTTTCGGTTCGCAATTGGGTTTTTTGCTTTTCCATATGGGTATGGGTTAGGAAGTAATAATCTTTAATTCAAAATATCTTGCGTTTTTTCAAGTGATTTTTGAAAAAAGTTTTCAGCGTTTTTTGTGTTTTGACACGGAACGGCACACCAAAGGGAAAAACGAGGGTTTGAAAAATTCAAAAAAACATAAAAAACGACTTTTTGAAAAAATCGCTTGAGTTTTTTCACTGAACCTCCTATTAGGTCATCATAGGTTGGCCGAGTATAAACGGTCGTCCCAAAGTGGTGGGCTCATTGCCAGGAACATAAAACCACAATAATTGGGTCGCAATATGCCTTAATGCGAGGTATTTCCTGGAACAGACAATTCCAACATAGGAAACGTTTGAAAAATCGATGTTTTGGCTTTTTGAGTCAAACGAACGATAGACCTGAAATAGGGTTGAGTGGTAGTGGCTAACGACAAGCATATCGGTTCTTCTTTTTGGGTAGGGGGTTTTGAAGAACGGGTATGCCACCCAGTCAATTCCTAATCGAAACAATAAGAACTCATTGAAAATATGTTTCAGTTCTTATATGTTTCTCATAGAAATACCACATATCATAATATAAGAATATTAATACATTCTTTTTCATAAAGAAACGCAATTTCAATCAGCATTACCAATGACTGACTTCCTCTATGTATAGATGAAAACTTGAGATTTTAAGTGATTTTCATATACTAAACAAAATTGCTTTTTCACAAAGTTCGTATGAAACAAGAAAATCACATTCAAAACACCGTTCTAACGAGCGGTTTTCAGATTGATACGAAATGACTACAGTCATTCGATGAGTTCATATGAAAGATGAAGCCATTGCTTGCCGATAACCTGAAAGACATAGATAGGACAGGTGATTTTCTTTGATGAAGTCATATCAGATTTCCAAGTCTTACGGTAAAAAGCGACGCCATAACTTTGGAGATTTCCGCTTTCAGATTTACCGATATTTTTGAGAGAATGGGAAAATCGGAAAAGTTCTGGGTTTCACTGTATGTTTTTTATCACTTCGTTTTTAATACCAAGACTTTTATCTGCGTGGAAGAGTGTAAGTGAGAGAAGATTGCGTATTTAATGAATGATTTTTCTTTTCACGATTTCAAAAAGGAGCACGAGAAAGATTTTGAGTATGACTATTTGATATCAAAAAGCATTGTTGATGAGTTTGGAACGAATAAATCAGGCCAATTCGGAATTGCCAGCGGCGTTGATAATTTTAATATGGGAAGATTTCTTCGTAGATGGAAAAACGTAAAATGAGAACGATATTCTATTTGAGATACGACTGCGACCATAGAGCCCGTAGTATTTTATCAGAACGATGGTTGAGCGATTGAACGAATAAAAAGGAAGCTTTTTTGAGGGGCACTCAATAATGACTATGCCATATCGGAAGATGGTAATTCGAAGCTCTCGCTTAAAACATGAGAGATTTTTGAATACTTCACTTCAACTTCATTAAACCCTGAAAAACTCAATATCGAAAAAACACGTCAGTTTCTTCGAGAGAATGGAATTGATGATAGTCTTTTAACCGATGGGGAGCTCGAAGCTCAAATGAGTTTCATAAGTGATTTTTTGTCTCATATTCTTAAGTAATCGACTATGAAAACGTGTTTCGTATATATTCGCAAATCAACTGATTGTCCTGATAAACAGAAAAACTCGATTGAGTTCCAAACTCATTGGGTTGAAAAGATTTTGAAAAATTCTCCTGATTTGGAAGTTATAGGTCTTGATGGTCGAATTTGCGACTTTCCACAAAATGGTTTTATTATTGAAAGTGTTTCGGCAAAAGAAGAAAGTTCAAAGAGGCGTTCGGGGTTTCAAAATATGATGATTGCTATCAAGGAACATTGAGTTGATTACGTTCTTTCATATTACGTCAGTCGTATTTCCAGAAATACTACGGACACAACAAGTTTTATGAGTGCTTTGGACGCTAAAAATCAAAAAATCAGGTGCGGTGTCATGACACAGGGGAGAACATATTTAGTGTCGTCCCCGAATGATTTGATTGACTTGGAAGGCGAGCTTTTTAAGGCAAAACAGGAAAATAGCCATTTATCTATTACCTCTACTGATTATCATGATTTCTTAAAGAGTGATAAAGGGCACTTTACCAGTAAGTTTCCATTTTGATACGACCAAACAGGAAAAGATGCCGCAGTGGTTGTCAATACAGATAAGGCCAATCTTGTAAGATTAGCTTATGAATGGCGATTAAATGGTTGTCAATGGACGCAAATAGCAAAAATGTTTGATGAGCGAGGCTACAAAAAAACTGGTTGAAATATCAAAACGGCGCTCCTCCACCCCATTCAGTATTGAGAGTTTAAGCACAAAGGGGAAATGCTTCCCGTTAGAAACCCGTGATATATGCCTATAATAGACAAGCCAAAATTCGATAGGCTTGTTGAATATGAAAGGCTTCACGCAAGAAAACACTGAAAAACAAACCCAGTATCGTCAAAAAACTCAAAAAAACTTCTTGATAAAATGGTTTTTGACGTAGCAGGACAGATGCTCCAGTGAGCTATTACCAAAGATAAGGTATATTACCGACAACGAAACAAGGACTATACCTACAAAATCAATGTTGCTGAAAGCAAACTTTTCAGGGAGGCCTGAAAGCAGATACACAAGTTTTCACCACCACCATCGTTTTCGATTTTAATTGAGGCTCAATTAAAAAATAAGTTAGCCCTTACTATAAAAGAGCAAGATAGAGCCACGAACTTGCTCCAAGGCGAAATTGAAACACTTAAAAAAGCTATTGATGCTTATATGGAACGTCTTTGAGAAACGAGTTCGAAGCTTTTGGTGGAAAAGTATGAAAAGTCCATAATTGAAAATACCGAGCTCATAGAGAGAAAAACACTTCTTTTAGAAGAAATGAAGTCAAACAAAAAAGACATTGCTGGCACGGCGAAAATGTATGCCAACCTTTTCAAAGATTTGCCTGGCACGTATAAAAAAGTATCGAAAACAGAAAAAGCTGACATTCTTCGAGGCTTGGGCGTTTCTTTCATTGTTTGACCTGACGCACATATCACCCTATTTGAGTGAGCTTTCCAAAATCTTTTTAATCTTAATCAATGAAACGAATGAAAAGACAGCGAGCCGTAATCTATTTGCGGAAATCTACCGACAGAGATGACCGACAACAGATTACTATCGAAACTCAAAGGCAACACTGCGAAAAACTCGCTGCTGATTATGACCTTGAGACCATCATTATAGAAGACCATAAAAGTGCCAAAGATGAAGGAAAACGACCAGGTTTCAAACAATTACTCTCTATTTGTAAAAAGGGTTGATACGATTACGTCATCGCCTACGACCCAACGAGAATATCAAGAAACACCATAGATGCTGCTTACTTCACGGAGCTAATAAATAAAAACCATATCAAAGGTTTTTATGCCTCCGAAAGTAAGCAGTTTTTTAATGGAACCGATATTTTCAGTGCGCTCATACTCTGAATATCATTCCTCATGTCAAAGGCGGACAATCAAATGAGGTCGAGCAATACCAGAAGAAAAATGGAAACATTATTCCAAGCTGGCAGAGTTATGTCTCCTACGCCTTTTTGATACAAGAACCATCAGTTCTTCGATGAGTTCGGAAGAATATGACACGACGTGTTGGTGGTCGAGAAAGAAGCGGAAATTATGAAAAAGGCCTTTGAAATGAGATTAAAGTGAGAACAATTCAAGTCGATTTCGGCGTATTTCCTTGAATGTTGATACAAGAAAAACGTATCGACCATCGAACAAATGCTGAAAAACCCATTCTATATAGGAATACAGCGGGGGAAACTATGAGAAGCCGAAATACGAATGCCCTGATACAAGCCTATTATCAGTTGCGCCACGTTTGAGAAGGTGAATGCTATTCGTAGGCAATTGAGGTCAAAGCCAGATATGGCATATGACGCACATTTTCGTGGAATGATTTATGACTACAACGGACACCCACTTATTTCTTACGAAACACGCAACCGATACGGAAACCCCTATATCTACTATCGATGACAAAACCGCATCGTAAGGAGGTTGAACTATTCACAAAAGTTCCTTTTTGAGAAAATGAATGACTATATGAAGGGGTTTTCTTTTCCCGACGGCTTCATTTCAGATATGGAAATGGCCCTGAATACGGAGTTCAAGACCGATAGCTGAACGATTTCCGAAAGGAATATATTATTGGAAGAACTTGAAGGAATAGAATGAAAGCGACAGTCCCTTATGAAAAAGCTCCTTGCGGAAATCATTACGGACGAAGATTATAAGGAGACTTCGCTCTCATTGCTTCGAAGGAAGAAGTATCTTGAAGAACGAATAACAACCATTGCTGACGATACCCGTAGCACCAGGGGGCTAATCATAAAATGGGTTAAACTCCTCGATAACCTGCTCCCAGCCTACGCTACAAAAAATCCTTCGCGGAAATTCAAGGTTCTGAAGGGAATTCAGGTTGAACTTTTTGCGAAGGATGATTTGTCGCTTACTATTCAGGAGAACGAGCTCTTGAAGAGGGCGAAAATATGTTGATTATGCTATGGCTCCCCGAACAATTTATCGCTCGAACCATACTAAACGCTTGTAGCGGAGTATCGCCGCTTATCGGGCTTAATCGCCATTTAAAGCCATGGAGGGAGGAAGTAAAGGCACAAAGAAGGGAAGTTATCAGCAGTTCTCAAATGGTATAGGGAAGCGAGTAAAAATAGCAGAATGCCTTTTGGAGCAACGATTTCAGAGTCTTTGATTACAGTAGCCGTACTATCACTAGAACCAAAGAGTATTAATGAGGGTTGGTGAATACTGAGAAGCATTGCTATTGTATCACTCAATATAGCAGGTATCTGATTTGGATTCTTAAATGGAAGCCGATGGTTTGTTTCCCGGAAGGAATACACAAACCTTCCGGTCTTCTAGTCATTCCCATTCGGTTTCGAGGCCTGCTTTTGTAGCTGCCACGATGATTTTTTGGACATCTCAGCCCCATGCGAGCCATAGAACGGAATCATATCCATATTTGAAAGTCGAATCATAGGATTGTCCATTGTAGAATACGACATTCTCGCAACAATCGGGAACTACGCTCCATCCATCCGTGTCTCCAAACAAGAGATTTTGTCTCGCGAAGAAGCCCTTGCCTCGCAATGCTGTGAACATTATGCTTACGCGCCGTTTAAGTTCTTTATTTTCCATGTCGTTCCATTTGGTTAGAAGTAATAGTTTGTACACGCATTATATCCATATTTTTTCAGAATCTTATTTTTATATCTACAGTTTAACAATCGCATCCTGCCTTTGTGCTTCCCAATCTTGCTCGAAGGCGTACTGGCGGTGGGGCATTGAAAAATATAGAAAAGAGGTACAATCCCCATAATATGAATATATCAAGTCCATACCCCGAAACGCTTCCCGAGAAACTGGAGAGAGTCTTTAACGTCGCTTCGAATTCTTTCAATCCAACCGAAGCGGCCCTTTCGAACCTCGCTCGTTCCCCGTTCGAACTGGACGGACGATGCTACGAATCGGTAGAGGGCTTCTGGCAGGGGCTCAAATTTCCAGACGATGTCGTACGGGAGGGTATAGCCGCGATGCACGGTATCGCTTCAAAGAAGGTAGGAAATTGAGCCGTTCCTACGGATACGTTCACGTACCTGAGCGATACGTATGTTGTTGGTTCTCCGGAACACCAAGGTCTCATGAAACGAGCCATCAGAGCGAAACTCGAGTTTAATCCGGAAATCCTAGCGTTGCTTCTTGCTACGGGGGATGCGAAAATCATCCATGAGCCGAAGCGTGCCGACGGTACCCCATATCCGGATTCCACTACGATACCCGGAACCGTTTTCTCGGGAATGCTCATGGAACTCCGTGAAGAGTTCGGGAAAGGGGAGGTTCAGATATGCCTGCCTGACGCATCGGAAAGGGCAGGGGACATAATTGCAACAACGCAAACATAGTCCGATTCCGATTCTCTCTTTGAACATACTTTTAATCCATGAAAAAACCCTCCAAATACAACCGAAGCTAGGATTAGAAGGATTATTTTCTTGAAATTTGAACGATGGTTGTGGTTTGCTGAATTCACGCGGACCAAAATTATTGCAGACCCAAGCGTTTTTGAAGTGGATGAGGAGTTCTTCAGAATAAACCCTCAGACCAGTAAGGAAGCATTTGAGAAATTTCTGAATTTAGATTGTGTTTACACAAACTGGATTATATTCCCGAGACTGGGTATCTATGTCTCACATCCCGCAATCGCTCTCTGCAATTCATTATCCCAAATCATCCTGTGAAGTCGATTCCGATTAAAATCAAAATCACTCCTTAGGATGTGAGTACCCGGTACTATTGCTTCCACTCCTTTTGATGCTATTATTTCAAGCTCATAGCGTACCTTTCCGGCTTTTGTAAGGTATATTCGCACAACTCTCGCCTCTATCATGCGCGTATTGGCAGAAGCGAGCTTCCTATCCTTAACAACTGATTCTTCAAAGCGGACAATGTCGTTCGCTACGAGGTCTATATGAAAGCACCAGACGAAGTCACGTCAACACATACGAGAGCGGTTATAAAAAAGAATACTAAGAAGGATTATACTTACAATTTCACTTTCTGGCATAAATAATCGAATGAGTTTTTCGGTAGAGTGAATATGGAATCAAATTTCAAGGTAAATTTCGGAGTTATGTTGATTTGACTACAAGGTCATACCTTAGTTCTTCCCGTACTTATGCCCAAAACTCAAGATGGCCTTGTGTATGGAGCAGTTTTTTAGGAGAAATAAAGGGAAGTTGCCGGCAGTTCTCAAATGGTATGGAGAAGTAAGAATATAGCAGCATGCTTTTAGGAGCCACGATTTGAGAGTCCTTGACTGCAGTAGCCATGCTATCACTAGAACCAAAGAGGATTGGTGAATACTGGGAAGCATTTCTATTTTATATCACTCGATTTACCAATTGCTGAGGCCAAGTATTCTGACCCATTCGTTCTCCCATTCCAATCTCGACAGTACACTATGGTAGAGGATTGAAGCTGTACGCTTAACAACGGTTCAGGATTTTATGGGCTCGTATCCCTTGGAGTGTATTATCTCAAACTCAAAATACTGTTTCCTGGCCCGCGTGTAGAACTCCCCGACGATTTTCGCTTCTATCGAACGCCATTGAAAATGGGGAGTGCCTCGGTCTCCGGTGACTTTTTCCTCGAAACGAACGATGTCGCCAATAACCAGATTATCGGGGAAGCACCGAATATACGTGTTCTTGTACATGGGCATAAACATTGAGAATAGGTTCCCCTTATCCCGGTTTTCAAAGCTGGGACTTGATTCTGAAAAACCGTCCACCCGTAGAGTTTCACCTTTCTCAGTAGGAATTTCGAGAAGGGACTAATTCTTCGAGGGTCGAAGCGATGCGGTAAACGGTCTTGCTATTGGAAACCTTTTCCTTGATGTATTTGTTTCCGATACCTCCAGGAACGTAGAAACCGGTATTTCGGATGCCGTAGAGGCAGAGAAGTTTTGACATGTGGCAGTTTGGTTAATGGAACGATTGTCTGTATTTGGAATTTTCCGTAGAGAAAAACCGACTTTATTGTTTTCTTCGCTTTCGAATTTAATCCGTGAAGCCACCCGCTTCTTCTGACCTCCGGAAGTCGCGTATTTCCCTGGCTTCCACGCCGCGCATGTGTTTTTCACCGCATGCCAGGATTCGCGCGTTTTCGTTGTCCCATGGTTTCCGAGACGTCCCGTTTCTGTAAACGTTTCGTCATTTTCGCTTCACGAGGCTTCAGGGAACCAAGGGTTCGATTCCTTCCGAAAACGTTACCTCGATGCTGAAGGTGTGCTGCTGTTTTAGCGCCCCGTAGCTGTCCTTCCTGATAATACCCTCGACAAATCTCGTTCACCGGAATTTCGGATTCCGGAAACTCCCTTCAAAAATAGCTTCTTCAAACCGGATTGCGTCACCGGTAACGGCATCCCCGGTACAAGAAATTGGAAAATCTGTGTCCATGTGGCTGAAAATAGGAAATAGCGAGCATGCTCGCGATAATTGTATGCGAAAAAAAATACCAGGAATCCAGTTTTCATTCCATGTGCATTCCCGGACCAATGCGATACCAAACATAATCCCTCTTATGTACGGTTTAACCCGGTAATCCATTACTGTATTGAAAGTGAAATTTCATCGCCATAAGCCGCTTCCCTCATGGTGGACACAACATTCGATTTCGCTGGTTATGTCTGCTATCCACGCGGTTCGGCAATCTCCGGTACCGAATCATAAAAAAATCCCACCGGTAAACGATACGGTGGGATTTTTGGGAATCTTCCCCGGTTTTCTACAAATCGAGTTTCTGGCATGCCTCGTCGATTTCGTCGTCTGTGATTCAGATGTACCTTTTCGTGACTTCGGAATTCGCATGGTTCAATCTGGCCATAATCAGCTCCATCGGAATGGAATTCTTTCGCGCATGGAACCCAAAACATTTCCTTAGCGTATGTACGCCGAATTTTCCCTGAAGCCCGACGTCTTCGCAAATATCGCTTATTATTTCCCATGCGCGACCCCGTCAAATGGCTTTGCTCCCGAGCGGGAAGGTCTTTTTCGCGAAGAACAGGAAATTCGACGGAACGTCGGTCACATGCGGATATGTCTTCCAATACAGCCCCAGGGTTTCCCGAACCTTCGGGGTAATGGAAATCCTGCCCCGCTTTCCCGTTTTCTTCTCCCGTATCTCGAAGAAATCCCGAACGGTCCCATCGCGGTCGAACACGTCGCCGACCGCGACCCGGAGAAGGTCACTGGCCCGGAGGGCGCTGTTTATACCGAGTTCGAACATCAATAGTGTCCGGATGTCGCCAGACCCGGAAAGCATGTTCTTGATTTGCGATATCTTTTTCACGTCGCGAATCGGTTCTACAAAATTCATATTGGTATTGGTTTGGAAATAATCAGTCGAGTCCCGTCCCTATCGGAGGAAAATCCGGATTGCCACGAGGATGACCGCGACCACCACCGTTCCGGCCGTGCCGCCATGTCCGGCAGCTCGGGCGGTCCTGACGGTCTTTGTACCGGGTCCCGTTCCTTTTCGAATATTCATCGTGCGTTTTTTGAAAGTTTTTTTCATTGGAATATTGGTATATATTTTGAAAAGCCGTGTCTATTTTGGAAGGGGGCTTCCCCCTTGGATTCCGCCGTATTCCGTTGGTCTCGTTTCCCGGGACCACTTCCCCCGGGGAAGACCCTCAGTTCCCGGATTTTCCGGAAACCCCGATTTTCTAAGCCCGATGCGTGGCACACGAGGGGAAATGACGCGCCGTAACCGCGCCGTCCACGCGGCAAACTCGGTTCCGAGATGAGGTTTCCGGAGCTCCGCGCCCGGTCGGGAGTCCCGGTTACGGCGGCTTTTCCCCATCGTCCACGTCAGCGTCCCCCGGACCGAGCAGGGTACCGAGAAATGCGTACCGTCGCGGGAGCCTTACCCAGACGAAGGCGGTTTCGGCCGTTCCCGTGGTTTCGTCCCGCAGGTACGACTCGATGCCCTTGGCGAGCACCGTTCCCACTCGGTCGAGGTACGGGCGGTTCCTTTCGGTCTCCTCCGCGAGGAATGCTCAAAGTTCCCGCTTCCCCATGCCCCGTACCCGCGGGAGGCGGACCGGCAGCAACGGGTACTTCAGCGGGAAAGTCTCGCCTACTCTCCTTCCTATGGATACCGTCTCGAGTACCTTCTCCGGGTACGGGTTTCCTCCGTGCCGGAACGCCCAGTACTGGCGGTACGTTATGCCGGATTTCTCGCCCAGTGCGACCGTATGAATGAGGAGTTCGGTAGGTTGGAATATTCTCACGGTTTGGATTTGGTTATGGTCTCCACGTTCGACAACGTTCGCCAAGTGGCAGGAATGGCTTCCCAGTGCGCGGTACCGAGAAATGGGAAACTCGGACTCCCGCGAAAAATCTACCGTTTCGCGAAGACTTTTTGGTAACTGGCGACCGTGTCTTTTTTGGTTTTCAAAATTTTGTAAATAAATTTTTCCGGCATCAATGGCAACAGGAGCCGGACCTTCGCGAAAGTGTCGGCAGTATTCGGGAGGGACAGCGCTATATAGAAGAGTTGCTTCGGGTTGTAGAGTTCCGCGTCCGGGAACCCGTTCCGTTTCATCGCCTGTACTTTCCGCTCGGAACGCTGGTATAATCCAGCAAGGGAGAGGACAATCGCCCGGAATACCGAAAGGAGAATATCGAGAAGAAGGTATTTCCGCTCTCTGGATTCTCTCTGACGTTCCCGCTCGCGCTCCAGGCGTTCCTTCCTGGCCCGCTCGTTCGCGATGACTGGACTCGAAACAGTGACTTCGACCGGCGGTATGCCGGATTCGTCGCCGTAGAGCAGGCTTTCCCAGAGTTCGTCCGGGACCATCCCGGCTTCCGGAGCGAACGATTCGTTTTCTCCAGGGGTATGTTCCGCTTCCCGTCCGCCGTCCCGAGCGCAGTCCCATTCCGTCTCTCCGTCCATTTCAGGAATGGTTTCCGGTATCGCGGGTACCCAACCTGGAAATGCCATGCCATTTGAATCCGCTATGGGCACGTCTTCCCGTACGGTATCCCGGGGTATGCGTTTCGGCGTACCGCTATTGGAAGAAAAGTCGTAGCTCGAGAGGTCTATGGTGTCAGCCTTGCGTGGGAAGTCCTGGTCGAACCTGACAGGGATTGATACTGGCATATTTTGAGGAGTTATCGGTATTTGTATTTTTTTATCCGTATAGGCGTCGCGGTACGGAGAAGAGCCCTATGTGAGCTTGAAATAGGCGAGCCCTATATAGTACCCTATGATGATTACTGTTCCTGCTTTGTTCAAAATCAGCAAGAATTCGTAAAATTTCTTTGCTAAATCTACCACGACGCAAGTACCCCTTTGCAACATCAAAGAGATTACCATAACCGCTATGGGATAGAGCACTAACTTGAGGGTCATCAATGTTTCTGGGGAAATCGACGGAACCGGGTCTGGCATAGCTTTTAGGTTTGTTCGTATGTATACAATACATACTATCATATGTACAAATAAATATTTGTCAAGCGAGAAAAGCCAGCGTTCCAGTGTGCTTGAGGAAATTTTATTCCCGAATGTTGAATTCGCATATAATGCAACGTAGAAGTGATTCCGTTTCGAATCCCTTAAAGGCATACTTTTTTATCAAACCCCAGCATGGCACAGTTTTCCCAAATCATGTTCGACCGTTCGAACGGACCGTCCCCGTCGGGCCGGACCTTCAAAGTCTGAGAAGACCGGCTCATATACCAGAATATCATACGTTACGAAAGCAAAAGCCCGCTTTTCGGGAGGTCCAGCCTCGCGGTATACCTGAAGAGCGGGGAAATCCTCCATTACGACGGGATGGACATCGGGGAGTTTTTCGAGACCTTCAAGAAGAAATAGCGAATGGGAATCGGATGGCGGAGGATATCGGTCACGCTCCCCGCCATCGGGCATTCCCACGCGTTCCGACATTGGGACTTCCCGTCCCGAACCGCTGGGAAGCTCCTCGAATCCGGGTATCCCGCCCGGATTTTTCGTGCCTTCCGGGGGTCCGGAGAAACGGGAAAGCGGGAGTTCGGGTTCCCGGTCCGATGGGATGTCGGGCGATGAAAAAACGTATGACCTAAACCATCATAATTACCGCAATTATGTCGTTTTAGGTCATACGCTAAAACCCCACTGTTCCAGTACTGGTCTTGTTTTTTCAAAAATACACTTTCGCGGGAAATTATGGGCTCGTTCTGGTCGGATTCCCATGGCTTCTATCCCCGTGTCCCACCCCCGGATTGTCAAATTTCCGGACCCGCCCGGCCAAACCAGCCAAAAATCCCGTTTGGTTGCCTTGCCAATGAGAAAACATGCGAAATCGAGCCATTTCGTAACGTACATTGTAAAACAGTTAATTTATCGTTAATACGTATGACCTAAAACGCCATAATTGCGTCAATTGGTATCGAAAAGGTCATAAAAACGATATTCCGGGTCATTGACAATAATTTTTCATACCGGCGGATTCCCGAGCTCCCCGCGGGCTTTCACGGCATTTTCCCGGATTTCGGCACCGGCAATGGATTGCGAGGTTATTTTACCGAAAAGCCGCCTGTCCCGTGAAATCCTCACGGAGCCCGAAAAAACCGGAGGGGCGGAATTGCGGAATTGCGGATTCCCTTTGCCACAATGGAATTTTTAAAATACCCCAACCTTTTCCACAGACACGCGGAATTTTTTTCACGGAAATCGGGTTGGTAGAAACAAGTTGGTGTAATAGAAGAAAATGGGGTCGTCCGCACTGAAACGGACGAGTATGGATATAATATGACCGCTAAGGAACGTTCCCTAGCTCATTTCCTAATTTCATATTCCATGGCATACGAACGATTCTATTCCTGAATTCCAGACAGGATGATAAAATGACACTACATCAAAAGCTGGTGCATGGCCGACTCCGGACGAGGCATCGTCTCCGTGACCGACCAGGACGGGCGACACGGTTACCTCTGGCACGTCCGGAAGCTCGACAAGAAAGGGCATGAGCCGTTCTACCTTGCCCTCCTGGACGACGACGAGCCCTGGTCGGACATCCTCGCGCCCTTCGCGGACGAAGGCACCTTCTGCGTCGACTCATGCGGTATCGTCCGCGTCCGGAGCGAAGGCAATTGGTTCGGGTTCCGGCTCTCTCCGGACGGAGGGTACCCCATCCGGTTCCGGTTTTGCGAAGAGCAGTTGAACCGGGTAGCGGTCGTTTTCGTACATCCGTTCAGGAACGGTTTCGCGAAGGTCATAGTTCGAGAACACAAGGAGAAAATCCCGGGTGAAGGGAGGAGGATTGCTCACGTGCTTTGCGGCACGGACGGGAAAATCTTTGGGAACTTCAGCTTCAAGTACCTTTTTCCGGAAAGGGAATGTGAACCGTGACACGCGAAGGTTTACTCGTTCAAATGACACGTCATAATGTTGCGCCTGTCCGACGGGTTTTGAAAAGTTCTTTCGGAACCGGAAGAAGGGAGGGTATCCCGGGAAATGAGACTCCTCGACGAGCGTGCCGCGGAAGAAAACGAGGAACTCGGGAAGAACCTCCGCAAGCTCTTCCCGCCGCTATCTGTGAAGGACCCGGGTATCAGGAAGGCGCTGAAAGGGTTCGGGGTCAGGAAAGCGGAAAAGGAACCGGCGGAAGGCATTGATGGGAATCTCGGCAAACCGAACGGTGCACGGGCGATGTAGATACGGTAGAGGAAATTGACACCTGACAGAGACGATTGCGGAAGAAAGCCTTTAACCATAAGCCAACATGAAAACATTTTTGAACGCAGTCCTCGTATGGGCCTTTATTGCCGCCGTGCTGTATGCGTACCGCGCGGAAGCATATTCTGTTCCGGAAACCCCATGGAACGACCGAAATCCGGCCCGTGGCAGCGTTTTGCAACCTCCCGGGACTGAATATGCGCCGGGCGCGTACGTGAGCGAATCCCAGGGGTTATACGGGATTTCCAATTACTCCGTCGAAAATGCCCTGTCGGAACGGCCGAACACTCTCGTTGCCCGGCTCCTGGGCTCGTTCTCCTGACCCGGGGGGAACGACGATATCCCGTACCGCATGGAGCTCGCCCTCCAATATGAGAAGACGCTGGTCCTGCGGGCGTACGTCGCATCGGAACAGAGGTTTACTCCCGTTTGAAAATACTCCCGAAAATTGGAGAGGAAAGACAAGTCGCTCTCTCGGGACAAACGCATTCTCGAATCGGGATACCCGTTCGTTCGCAATCTAGTGGGAACCCGGGAAGCCGAGAACGAAGTCCGGGAATACGTTCGACCCATGCTCGAAGAGATATTCTTCGAATTGACCAGCGACGAAGTGATGGCGACGATTGAGGGAATAGACGCGAACCTCGTGGCTGGAAAATTCCGGAACGCCCGGGAAGCCGTCGCTATGTTCATCGTAAGGGAGATATACTTGGAACGAGTCGATGCGGCTCAGAAATTCGTTTGCGAAGTGCCTTCTTGCGAACCCCAATAGAAGCCACGGGAGGGTACTTTGATAAATCCGCATCCTCGGTTCGATGCGGATTTTTGCTTTTTCCAAGGAACATGCATATACTGACAGAGCCAAACGATTGGAAGGGAATATTTACGATGCGCGGATTTTTCGTCCGCGGTCATTTCGCATAGGAAACAAAACCAGGCAGACATCCATTGAATGTCTGGGTTCTATGCGAACTACGGCTTTTCTAATCGTTTGGCAACGAGGATGTCTGCCTGTATTGTTTTGCAAAACTTCAATAACGGCGGCTTCCGAAAAGTCGCTTTTTTTATTTCCTTTCTTTTTCGTATGACGCAGAAAAAACACCTGCTGGGAAGCCTCGTATCCGCCGCGATGCTCGCGGCCAGCCTTGCCCCATCCTTCGCTTTCGCGGACGCGGGAACGGCTCCCGCCAAGACTTTCTCGCAGTTCGTGAGCGGTACCACTCCCTGGTCGCTTGGTACTAAGGACATGCTCACCAACGATTTTATTGAGGAAGGCCGGGAGGTCTTCACGCTCGCCATCAAGAACAGCGTTCCGAACGATTCCAAATTCGTTGCCTATTCCGCAATCATGGAGGATTTCATGGCGATTCGGACCGTTTCCCCGGAACTCCGGTGGGAAAAGAGCTTCACCTCGCTCCACGGGGGCGACGTGGTATTGAAGAAGCTCAAGAAGGAATGGCTCGCTCCGGCGAACGGCAGTTTCTACGGCGGGGAATCGCTCGTAAACTGCATCGACGGTTGCATGGACAATCGGGAACTCCGGCCGCTCGAAGTATACCCGGCAATGACCGCGTACCGCGTTTCCGTCCAGAAAGCCATCGCCAAGGTCTCGAAAGTGACCGATAGGAAAAAGTTGGAAGCGTTGGCGGCTTCCCTCGAGAAACAGCTCAAGGGGAAGAAGAAGATGGCGAACAAGAAATACGCCCCGCTCTTTTTCTCGTATTGGAGCGCAAAGGAACGCCTTTCCGCCATGAAGTAGGAAGGGGGCGGCCTAAGGGAGCCCGATTAGAAATTTCCGCTTGGGAGAAAACCATTTCCCATGCGAGCTATCCATTATTCATAACGATACCATGTTTAACAACATACTTGTCATTCTATCGAATGGCCCTTTGGAAGATAACCGCGATGCCAACGAATTCCAAATTCTGGCACAACTGTTCAAATCCAAGGACAAACCGAGCGTCCGGAACGCAAAAACGGTATTCCTGTACGATGTCGACCCTACCTTGCTGGGGAAAAGCGACGCCGTATTCCAGGATTTCAGGTCGCGGGTCGCCTACGTATATCCCGACCGCTGACGGACAGTTCAGAAGATAACCTTCGAAAAGTACTTTTTCGAAAGGAAGGGCATTTAATTTATGAAGCCAAATACAAAAACACATATCCATTTAAAAAAAGAATATGACTCAACAAATAACCGAATCCCCGGAACGTACCGGGGAAACCGAACAAGATGAAACGAGCCTGGTGGAAACGAATGTTCCCGAAGCAGTCGAACAATCCCTTCTGTCCAAATTCGAAGAACGGGTCATGTCTTCGGGGATATTGACCCCAAAAGAAACCCTGGAAATCATGGAGACAGCAAGGAAGGTCCATCCGCCCGAAATGCTCGAAACATGGTTCAAATCCTTTGTCGGCGAGGAAAAATACGAAATCCTGTTTCCGAAAATTAATCCGGTTGAGACGAACGGGAAAATCCCGAAAACCGAACCGGGGCATCAGGAACGGAAAGATTCCGAGCCGACCAAGGATTCCATATGGAAATCATGACTGCAAACCATAGAAAAGCTGATATTGTGAGGCAGGGATATGTTTCCGGACGATTCCAAGGACCGGCTCGCCTACGTTCGGTACATTCTCACGGCGCTAGTATTGGTCCTTGGGCTGTGAGCTTGATATGCGTTTTTCGACAAGCATCCCGAAGCGGCTTCGGTCACCAAGGGGAGTATTCAGGAATCGAAAAAGCCCGTAGCGGAAGTGATGGAGGGGAGCGTTTCCATTCAAGGCCAGAGCGCCTCGGGAAACATTACCCAGTCGTTTACCGTTTCCAACAACCATATCGTATCGAATGGGGTCGGACAGAAAGAACTCTCGTCCATAGATGGACGGCTTGATAAGTTCGAGAACAGCTTGGAAGCCATTTACGCCTTTATGCAAAAAAATACGGCCATACCGAACGCGGACGCCGCGGAAGCGGACGTAACGATGGAAAGGCAGGTACGGGATACGGCATTCGAAATCAAGGACGCGGTCGCCGAGCTTAAAAAAAGCCCGGAGATTACAGCCGAACAGGAGAAACGAATCGATGCGCTCAACGAAACGGTAGAGAAAGTCATAGGTCGACTCAAGAACAGTCCTACTGCGACGCTCAACGAAATCGCGCATATTTCGAAAACCCAAAGCGGAAGCTACGCGTTCAGGACCCTTTATGACCAGGACAAGGTGGATTTTACCACCAGGACGGTATCGGGCGGCACTTTGCTGTCCATAGTATCCCCGATAAAAAAAGATTACCTTCTCACGTGCCGAAATCTCGTTCCCGGCAAAGGCGAAATGTGAGATTACGCGACGGTGTATGTTGGAGATTCGTGTACGGACAAGGATGCAAGATACATACAACCGCTGTTTATTACAAAAAACTTCGAACTGTACTGACTGTCGAAAAACGATACGGAAAAGGTTGAAAGCCTCTACATCCTATATCACGGGCAGTGGGATAGTACAAAGGTTAACTCATGTAACGAACAGAATTGCGTGTGGTATGGCAATTTTACCATACGTTTCCCGATGGTGGGACATAGGATTCCGAAAGAACTCGTATACATTGACGCTCTGACCGGAAAAATCACGTATCCGAAACGGTAGCCATACTAAAGAATCGTATAAATTTATCATCCATTCAATATGAGAAAAACCGCTTCCGCCCTGCTCGTGCTCTCGCTCCTCTGCCTATCCGCGGCACCGGCTTCCGCCGCCCCCTTCGTCCGAAAATCCGAATACCCGAAATACCTCTACGACGCCCCGGTGTTCAAAAAGGGGAAGGAACAGAAAAAGGCCGTGGACTGGCTCATCGCCAACTTCTGACTCGACCAGTCCGTATATTTCGGATACCCGAACGGGAGCTGGTACCGGAACGACGAAATCAAGGATGGCTCCTTCGACCGCGTCCTCCGCGCCCAGAAGGAAGTCCAGGACCAAATATGGAAGGTGTACAACCCGAAAGGGGCATTCTCCATGGATGCCAACGGGGATTTCCTCTACGACAAGAACGGGCTCGTTTGACCGTACAGCAAAGGGTGGAACTGGCAGTCGGCGGTGAATTCCTGGAAGCTCGAATACGCGAAGAACCCGCCGAAGGGCTTCTTCAAGAAGAGTTCCAGCCCCGAGGCCATCGAGACGTTCGCCTACTCGGATTTCTCCGGCTACCGCAAGGCCGACGGGACCCGGGACCTGAATTTCGTGAAGGACTACCTGAAGGTGAGGGACACGATGATGCTGTACCAGTCGCCGCAGGCCTTTGCCACGACCGGGATAACCCACGAATACGACATACTCGTGAACCAGATGGAGCTCGCCCGCGGGATATTCCTCTCGCTCTTCAAGCAGAAATACTACGGGAAGGGATATCGGGACATCGACGAGGAGATAAAGTACTGGTTCCCCGGCACGTTCACTGACTTCGGGGACAATCTGACGTTCGATGGGAGAAACGTGTACGAAAAATACACGCCGATTTACCTGATGCGGTACTTCGGGGGAGAGCGGGTGGACAAATTCCCTGGGAAGGGATTCGAGAAGGCCCTTGAGGACGTCTCGGCGACCGTCGACGGGATGCGGGCGGGATGCACGGACGAGAACGCGTTCCTGAAGAAGGTAATCGTTTTACGGGAAGGGTACGAGGCGGAGAGGAAGGGATACGACATGAAGTACCGGAAAACTTTCAAGGATTATGAATCCTTTTACGCGATGAAGAAAATGGAACTGATTCTTGGGATGTTGAACGGGTACATTTCGTTCCATTCCATAAGCAACTTGCCGGCTTTAAGGGAATTTTACGCGATAGCGTCCCTTGATAAGGATGGGAACGCCGTGTTTTCGAAGAAGACGGAGAAGGTGCGGAAACTGAAATAACCCAACGTCCCATGGAACGGAAAGACCTCGCGAAAAAAAGCCTCGTCGCCACGGCGGCAGCCTCGTCATTCGCCGTCGCGGCCTGGCTTTCGTTTTCCCAATCGGGACTGCCGATGCCGAAAGCGAGCGTAATGGAACATTCTCCCAACCCTTTCTCAACAAGCCGGGGCGGAACGGACGGGCGAACGGACACGGGTTCGGACGCCATGCGGGAAAAACCCGCTCCGACAGAACCCGAAAGGATGCGGTTGAATTCGGCACCGCCCGTAGAAGCGTACTTTTTCGAGGAACGCTTCTGAGTTTTCGAAATCCGGGGCTGCGGCGACGGCACCGTGGAAACCCCGGAAAGGCCATGTCGGGAAGTTCCAGAACCCTTGGCAAAAGCGGTATCCGCGGCCGTGGGGGAATTCAGGAAACGGGTTCCCGGGTTCGACGTGAACGAGTTCTACCGCCTGTTCATGGCGCCCGGAGATTCGGAAAGGAGAGGAAGTTACGACCTTTCGGGCGTACTACTGTCTCCAGAGGACCCCGTCGGAAGCGGGAAGCGGTTGGCGGAAGCGTATAATTCTGCCGCGAAAGCGAGATAGTACGGATGCGGCCGTGGCGGTTGACGTGAAGTCCGGGGAATCGCCTGCCCGGAACTAAACCAAAGCAAAAAAATCATATAAATATCAAACCCATGCAATTCAACACATTAAACGCTTCCCAAATAAGCAATATCGAAACCCTGAA
Source organism: Patescibacteria group bacterium (assembly GCA_036171455.1). Taxonomy (GTDB): domain Bacteria; phylum Patescibacteriota; class Gracilibacteria; order BD1-5; family UBA2023; genus CAIVSN01. Next base: position 30,520 of record JAVHRB010000091.1, on the reverse strand, counting down.
CGGGAATTACGTAGTTTCTGGCAACACGTTCAACCTCACTATGGAAACGGAACGAATACGGAAAGAGATAATTTCAGCCATAGATACCCTGTCTGGGGATATCGTAAAAAGCGGAAGCTTGTCTCCCGAACAAGTTCGGCAAATGAAAATAGCCGAAACGGAACTCAAAACGGAGGTTTCGGCCGGCGGAACCATTTTGGACAAGTTCCAGAGTTACGGAAAGCTTCTCAAATCGTTTACCGGTCAGATGGAGTGACTCGGAACCTGCGTTTCGTCGCTCGTGAAAATAGGAAGCTGAGTCGGAAGCCTCGCAGTACTGCTGATGTAAATTATCCCATAACAATACCAACCAATGGACACGCAAATCAATCCGAACGCCCCGGGAGAAGGACAGATGCCCGATAATCGGGATGTCGCCGGTGGAATATCCCCTGTCCCGCAGGCCGTAAAAAACGAACCGCTCCAAAACGGCGGCACGAATATCGAAACGCAGAACGCCGAAAACATTACCAACGTTGAGAATCTCAACCAGCAATTCTTCAACGTCACCAAGGGCGCGGAAGAGTACACGGTAAAAAACCTCGAAAGAATCATCGTTACGAACAAGCGGCTCATAGTCGATAGGAAAACGTTCGTGGTCAGCAATATATCGTCGGTAGAAGCCAGAAAAACCTCTAACAGGTTCCTCCGGTTCCTCATGGTAATTTTCATCCTCGCAGCTCCGTTCGGCTGAAATTTTGCGCCGAAATGAAAGGATTCAACCGTCGTCATAGCGCTGGTCGTATTCGCTCTCGTTTTCTGATACCTCTACAAACGCTCCAAAACCTACAGCTTGGTGGTAACGACGAACGCGTCGGAGTCAGAAGCAGTCGCATCGAAGAACAGGGAGTACATCGAAAGCCTCAGGAACGCGGTCAATGTGGCAATAACCGAATAATTTCAACTTATGAGTCTCAACAACAATCGGGAGGAACCGCTGGATTCCTACAATCCGTACGACGACGATTTTCTCGACAAGCTTTTCCGGGCGGTATCGAGAATGATAAAAAAAGCATTCTCGGTATCCTTCGGGGGTTTCAAATATGCCGTTGAATTCGTTTTGTCCGAGCAGAACAAAAGCCTCGCGAAGGAAGCGCTCGCGAAATTCTCCATCCTCGTCAAAAGCAAGGTATTGGACCGGGTTTTCACGAAGGAAAACGGCATGGCTGCCCATCGCGTGTACGCCAAATACAAGAAGTACCTGTTCTGAACCATTGCGGTTGCCATGTGTTGATTGGCTTACGGAATCGTTACCTACGAGGATTCCACTACCAGTACCGTCCACACGCAGTTCGAACAGCCGTTTTTTTCCGAACCTTCCATCACCGTATTGGAAGACCGGTTCAAATGATATTCGAAAATCGAGCGGGAATGAGTGGACGGGGTAAAAAGAATCTCCGTCGACACGCAGGTGAAGACTATTCGCAAAAACGGGAAATCCTATACGGTACCGCTCGGAACCGTAAAAAATGCCACCACGGTGAAAGAGGCCACGAATTACGCAATCGGCATCGGCGGATACTCGTACGACGACGACAAGCTCCTTTCGACAGTAAAGGACGACTACGCCATGAAAACTGGAACGGGAATCACCGATGCCGAAATTACTACGGTGGATATAGATTTGAGGGAATTGAAAAGCGAATCGCTCACGCTCTCGGGCAGGGGCATCGACAGTGTCGTATTGTACGGGCTATTGCCGTATGGCATCCTGAACGGCTCGGCATGAGTATTTTCTCGTAGTACCATCCCGTCGGTGGAAAATGAATATGACGACAACGAAATCTTGAAGGCACTAAACCTATATGGTACGCCAAAACCCGGGAAACCAAAATACTCATCGGGGGCTTTTTTAAGCCTGCTCAAAGTAAGCAGCATATCACCACAATATGATGAAACAGACACCTTGGGTGGTGATTATGATTATGCCGTCGGCAACTACTCCGACTTTTATTCGATGAACAATATCCTTCTCGTTTCCGACTACGTCAATAAGAATAGACAGGCCATTTGAAAAAAACTGCTTACTATCGCGAAAACGGAAAAACAGGGAAATGGGGATTTTTACTTGCTGGAACACGAAACTGATAAAAAAGAGATGCGCATCGTTTTTTCCACGTTGCAAGAAGACAAGAAACCGTTTGATACGATAGTCATAGGCCCCGTGCAAAGATGATGTCCACCTATGTATGTGAATTTCAACGGTACCTGCAATAGCGATTATCGTCCATTAAGCCCGAAGAGGGGGGAATTCCTCATTCGGAACAACATCCTTTACTCAACCGGAAGCACGGACGAAAACAACATAGTAACGTACTTCACCGACCCTGACATCGTCGAATTTTCCCCGTTCAAAGGATTGAAAATCAGAAACCGGAGCGACAGGATAATTCTTCCTTCTAATATTTATTCCGGACTCGTTTACATGATAGACGGCAAGCCTGCGATAAAAACGAATGTCACCTACCAAGTTAAATAACCGAAAAATACCATGCGAAAATATTTTTTCTTGCCACTGATGCTCGCATTGCCTCTCGTACTCGCTTCTTGTGGCAAGGGCTTGGATTCGGGTATCCAAGGAGTCGCGTACCGTCTGTGAAATTTTGCCGTCATACGGTCGGACGACCTGAAGGGGAATTTCTTCCGGGGCATCGCCGACCCTTATTCCGCATGATTGGACCAGGCGGCGATTACCGAAGCGGACGGCATCGGAGAAAAGCTGAAATGAATCGACCTGTACTATTCCGGAGGGTCCTGAGCCATTGCTATAGCGTACGGAAGCCAAGACGCTTCCATACGGGATTCCATAACGGCCTATTCCAAAAAATACCTGAACCAAAAGGAATCGGATTACCGGTTGGAAGATGCCGGATATACCGTCATGTACTTTTTCAACGAATGAGAGCTGCCGAAAGAATCCGGGGACAGGAACGCCGAAGCCGCGAAAACGCCCGACGTGACGATGGAACGGCTGTACGGCGCCATGTCCCGGGACGGCAACGGCGTTTTCTGATACGGGTACGATGCACCGACCGGAAAAGAAATTCCCGGCACGTGGCCGAAAAGCACTTTCGACCTGCTCGCGAGATTCCGCACGAGCGTTTCCGCCGGATACTGAAGCGGGACGCGCGTGCCGCCGGAAACGAAGCGGTTGCTGTGAGCGAAATCCGATTACTACTCGAAAGCGGAGGACAATTCCGTGAAACAATACTTCGACCCCGACCTGTTCGGTGGCCGCGCCAGGAACGGGTACGGCATTGCGTATTCGAAAAACGCCATCGAATACCGCTGGTATTATCCGGGCGAATCGGTGAAGGAAGCGGACGTTGCGGAATTCCTGAAAAAATGCTACCTTAACCGGCAGGACGAGAAAAACATGGCCGTTCCCGTGGACAACCAGGATTTGTTCCGGGAATCCGGCGTAAGGGAAGTCCAATGCGCTACGGGCTACGACAAGGAAGCGGATGCCACGATATTCCGGAATCGCATCGTGTTCCTGAACGACTTTTCGCCACAGAAAGCCATCGAAAGCGACACTGCCAAACCGGCAAAGGCCGGGAAATAATATTTTCTATCTTTACTACCATGACCTACAAAAAAATCATACTGTTCGTACTGCTCGCCGGCATGAGCCTTGGAATCACCGGATACGCATACGCCTGAAGCGCCGTTCCGAACATTTCCAAACAGGAGAGGATTCGCACGGAAACCCTGTTGAAACAACTCAAAAAAACGCTCGATAGGAATCCCACCAAAGCCAAATCCCTCGCGGAGAAGTATCGGAAGCTCGAAATCAGGGCGAAGAACGCCCAAAACAAGCGCGTATACGCGAGATTGCGCGAATCTGCCAGCTCGTATGGCAAAACGGGAACGAACGTGGCAAAGACGGCGGTTTCCCCTTCGGCCGTTACTGCCGTTCCGGGATTCCAGGGCGTAATCGTGGACGCGAACGTCCCCAAGGGGAAAGTTGCGGCCAAAGCACCGGCGCCTTCGGCAGTAAGTGCCACGGGTAGCCAGACTATGCCGCAAACCGCTTCGGGTGCCGGACAAACAGGCAGTCAGACGATACTACAACCCCCTTCGGGTAACGGACAAACCGTGTGACTGCCCGGCAGGGAAGTTTGATTCGAGGAATTGAAAACCATTGTCGGGAAGTACGTAGAGGTCGACGATTCCCTCCGATTCACGGAGAACGGGACGAGGAAACAGCTTCTTCCGCAGTACGTTTCGGCGATATCCGAAACCGGAAAGAGCCGTATTTTCGACCATTTGGACTACAAGCCGAACATCATCTACAAAACGGGCGGGAAGTACTTTTACGCGAACCGGTACAGCATTACGGACGTGGGCGGAGAAACTCCAGCCTCCGGCGGGAATCCATGAACCGTCTCGTCGCTATCCGATATCAAGACGCTCGTATGAAAGTACGCGGAGCTCGGATTCGATATCTTCGACAGCTCGAACCGCGACCCATGGTGGTTCACGGAAAACGGAATTAGGAAGGTCCTCTCGGCTGACGGAAGTTTTTCCCACTCTATGACGCAGGACGACCTGTTGAAATTCATTAACTACAAGCTCCTTAGGGGCGAAAGCGTCGCTAAAATTGCCGTGGCACAATACCAGAAAGACGGAAGTCCTTACTATGCGGTCGCAGACGCATACTCCATTCTGGACTACGCTGAAGGCATAGACCACGATTACTACGTGCAATCGAAGCAACAGGGTACCCTGTGAGACTACGAAAAAACGCTTTTGGAAATCAAGTCATTGACGAACGGCTTGATACAATGAGCCTCATCCGATGACGAAAAGACGAGAAAAATCTACAAGTGGATTACTACCAACATCTCCTACGACTACAGCTATCTGTCCAATTTTAACTCTTCGGCAGAGGCATGAGTCGGGACGTACAAGGCGCGTTCTGGAGTCTGCGGGTGATTCGCCCATCTCTTGGCCATCATGCTCGAGTATGCAAATATACAGAACGTGCACATAATGAGCGGACATGTATGAAGTTCCAAAGGCGGAACGATTAACAATGGACATGCGTGGGTTCGAATATCCGATTCATATTACGATACCACTTGGGATGTCGGGAAAACTGACGGCTTTGTATGGTACGGACTGCCGAAGGATTTTATAGATGCACGAAATACCGACACTTATCCGAAAAGCCTTTCCGAAAACCAGTATGATACGTACTACCGCGCACAACTCCTGAGTCTGGCAAAAAAATACCAGTGACAAGGATATGTCCTTCTAGTGCCGTATGAACTCATGAATAGTCTTGGAATTACCCCGGAAACTGTACTATCCGACGACGAATTTACTACCAAGCTCAAAATGGTGGTAACGAAGTACGTCGAGGCAACAGATGGTAAATTCACTTTTTCGGAGAACGGGAAAATATATCGTATCGTAGAGAGAGGCGGAACCCTAACGCCAAGCTTCAATGACTTTATGTCATGAAATCCGCATTATGGTGATATTGGCTTACAAGCACTTATACACACGCCTAACGAAATGTATACTCTCACTACCGGTGGATTCGATGTGGTTCAAGTAACGCCGTAATAGCAGAAAGTGTGGAATACATGACAATAAACTGAGTCTCATTTAGGACTCGGTTTTCGTAAGAATGATTTTTTACTCAAGATTTTTAAAGAACAGACTTCTCGCTTTATCTGTTCAATTCATTCAAGTTTTTCTATCGCCTGAGCATGAAGTTCCTTGCTAAAAGTCCATTCTTCAGATATTAACCCAAGGCTTCCTTTGAGGCTTTTTTTGTTGCTAGCGTGCATATTTCGTTATATGGGGTTGGACTTGACGCAACCCACACGATGGAAAGGGAAATCGATAGTTCCACTCTGCCCTTATTGAAGGTATGATTGAATTATCTTGGCGTAGAGGGGTTGTATCAAGTCCAACCCCAGTTTCGTGAATTTTCAAAAAATTCTCAAAATATGACACTGTTCCCTACTTATAGGCTAAAACGTATCTCCGAGCATCCTCGTTATTTCTTCCTGCAACGCCTTGGGGATGGGGACATGCACTTTATTACGAAGCACTTCTTCGTTCTTCTTGAGCATCCCGTCGGCTTCTTCGGGAGTCAGAATCTTCACCTGCTTGTAAAATTCAATCCTCTCTTTCTCCCAGTCTCCGATATCGCCACCGTTCGCATGTTCCCAGAATTGGTTCTTCAAAAAAACGATGGACGATTTGACCTTGCCCAAATCTTGATATTCGGCAGGCAGGTTCTTGACGTCGGCAAGGGACAACTCCCCTCGTACGGTAGCCTCGTATACGAATTCTCAGCGCTTTTTCAATACTTCCTTATCCCAGGTTCGGTTTTTTGAGAAAACCCATGCCAGGTTTGGTCACCATCATACGGAAGGCTTATCGATATCGAGGTTATCCAACCTAAGAATATTGTGCATTTCCGTCTTTGTCTTCCCCGTGAGAATGCAAAGGTTCCAAGGGTTTATGCCGCTGTCGCACCAAGGAAAATTTACCACGCGTTCGATATCGCATTTTTCAAGGACGGCATTGTTTGGATTAACCACGGCCCCGGTACTAGCGTTATCGGTAACGGTATCCGAAGAACGGAAACGGTTTCCCCCGTAGCGTTGTCCAGTAATGGGATTGAAATTTGATTTCTTTGTTACCTCATGGAATTCGCTATGTTTTGCCAATGTGATAGGGTCTCCGTCCTGGATTCACAGTTTCCACGAATAGCGTTCGTTCACCTTCAGATGCGTTCAAACTATACGACTGCCGACATACTGTTTCCTGTCGAGATGGCACATGGTTCCATCCTTGGTTATTTCAAACTGGGTACCGTCGCCATTTAGTTTCGACGCTACAATTTCACCCGCGAAATACACTCCCAGTGCCACAAGTACTCATCGAACCGCCTTCTGTTTTACGGAAAGGGGCTTCGATTCTTTTTTCTCCAAAGATGCCTCTGAATCATACCTTGGAGGGAGAATTGGCTTATTTTTCATTTATTCAGAAGATTATGAAGGTAAAGCCTGTTTGCTATCGTTGGTTCCGCTACGCAAGCTTTGCGTCGTTTTCTTCCACAAGCCTCGCGACCTGTTCCCGAGTCTGACTGGCAATGGAAGAATGTTTCTCACCTACGGCCTTTTTTATTTTTTCTACCCGTTCGAGCTTCTGTATTGCCCGGGCATGCAATTCCTTGCTAATGAGGCTGTCCTTCAGATACGAGTCGAGCTCTTCACGAGTCACTCCTTGTCCAATGCGTTCGAAACGGTAGTCGCCGATAGCGGTAAGAAATGTTTTTGGGTCGCACAGTATTCCTAACGACGTCCTGTAATCGGTTTCGGATATCTGATTTCGCTTTCTGAACTGCTGAACGTCACGAATGCGCATAGCTCAACCGGACATCAGTGCGAATAGCGGTTTCCCATCCATGGGCGTGTAGGTGCCAGTATCCGACGATTCCTTTTTGAAAGTCTCGATTATCAGTTTATCGTCGTAAAAAGCTATGTCCATGAACGCCTGATAGTATTCTCGAGAGAATTTCTCTATTGGCCTTGCTTCTGAAACTGGATTGCCCTTGCTATCGATATCTTTGATACGATACAGACTCACCGGACCAGTTTCAGATGGGATTTCCCGATAACCGGCGAGATAACCGGCCTTTTGGAAAAAATGCATTTCTCGCAACTCGTTCAGATTCAAGATAACTTCTCACTTCCCATTATAGAACATGCTTGCGATTCGCTCGCTTCCGACGATAAATACTTCCCTGTCTACTTGCTTTACGACGAGTTTATTCTTTAGGAATTCTTTAGTATTCCCCTTTGAACGGAGACGCGGAATGAGAATCGCGCGCAACTGTTTTTCAGCCTGCTCATTTGATTGCATTACTTCCATACGAATTGGTGCCTGAGCTATGTTTATATCCATAAAATTTTTGAGTAACTGCTATTCTGAAACAAGATTCTCCTTTCGTCTCACGCCTGGGATTTTCTGCAATAATGCGCTCTTTAGGGATTCTGGAGCTTTCTCTGCGAATGTCCCCATTATCCTGTCCATATACTCGGGATTCCCCCATTTCCCGTCCATCTTCCCCCGCTCGAGCTTCGTTCCGAGCGCGTTTTGAAAATCTTCCGCGAGCTCCTTCGCCTGCCGTTCCATCGACTCCCTCCACGCTTCCATGGCCCGTTGCGCTTCGGGGGTGAGCTTATCGTATTCCTTCATCATGGCGTCGTACTTCGTTTGGAGTTCCTGCCGTATCGCCGTTTCGGCTTGTTTTCTGAGAAGCTCCGGGCTTTCGACGTTCCCCATGCCCTTGCGGAGGGACCGGAACGTCCCCCCGATTGCCTCCGCGTCGAGGGAAGGCGAAAATCCGGACAGGGTATCGCTGAGCTTAATCGATTTCGGGTCGATTTCAAGGCTTTTCAGGTTGTTCGCCGTGTGGTTCGTACCCGTTCGGGTGAAGTTCTCGTCCGGAAGCGCCCGCTGCACGTAGCCCTTCGGCGCGCCGACCCCGGCTGCCGCGTCGGCATATACCCCTTCGCCCGGCCTCGTTCCGTTCGGCTGGGACGCGGCGATGCCGGACTCATGGGTGGCAAGTTCCCGGCGAACGAATTCCACGTCCGACATAGCGCCCCTGAGCTCCGTTTTCTTCTCTCGCTTTCCGGCGGCGATGGCGCGGCTGTCGAGCTTGTCCGTTCCGCCGTTTTTCAAGCGGTCGTGGGCCTGACCGAGGTTCCTGAGCTCCCGCCTGATGACGAATACCCGCCCCTCGGCCATGCGGATGGCGATATCCCCGTTCTCCTGATAATTCACCTCGATTTGCCGTTTCGCGATATCGGACATGCTTGCGGGCTTCGGACCGTGCGAAAGCTTGTCCGTAAGGGTCCTGAGTCAGATAACGTATCCGATGACGACCTTGAATTCCTGCGTGAGGTAGTTCGGTATCTCGCCCGAATCCTTCGGGAGGTCTTCGCCGTACAGCCCGCGGATGACGGTGTCCGCTCAGACGAGGGCGGCGGTATCCAGAATGACGTTCTGTCCGGTTTGGACCGCGGTCCGGGACAGTTCCAACCCCCTCGAAGCGGCGGGGTTCCCCGCGATTTTCAGGGCGAGTTCCGGGAATTCCCTCGCGAGCATCCCTTCGACGGCCGCCTGGGGATTCGGCAGCTTCGAGACGACCGGGAGCATCAGCTTGATGACCGCGAGGAAAGCGATGATGCGGGAATCGTCCTTGACGTTGTGCGAGGCCGAAAATACCTCGATGGCGGTGCCGAGCGTGTCGGCGTGGACGTATCCCTGGTTCGCGAGCCCGTTGAGGGTTTGGTAGAACAGCGCGAATGGCACTCACTCCGTAACGGTGGTTCCCACGAGTTCTGCGGATTTCCCGGCGAGGTTCGCCGTTCGCCCCGCTCAGACGAGGGCTTCGGTTTTGAGCTTCGCGCCCTTCGCGAAATATTCGACGGGCTTTTCCAAAATCGGTGCGCGGGCAATGGCGTTGCCAATGGTTCACGAAACGTAGAACATGAGAAGCTGCTCCAGATAGAATTGCGAAGTGTCCACCCGTCCGTTTACCGTACTGTCGGGCGTATGGGTTATTCCCTCGATATTCGTATAGAGCGCCAGCGCCGGGTCGTCCTTACGGAGCTCGCGGACCCTTGCCGCGTCGGACTTGAGCGCTTGTGCGATGATTTCATGCTTGGAGAGGGAGAGGATTTTGCGCGCGGCATCGTTCTCGAAGGCTTCCGTTACCGTTTTTACGGGGTCTTTTTTGAACTCGCGGACGAAGCCTTCCGGGAAAGTCCCGGGGCGGTCTACCAGTTTGGAAAGCTCGTCCTTCCGGCTTTCCACCATGTCCTTCCGGGCGCTCCGGTATTCCGCGGCTTTCTTTCCCAGCGCCGAAAGTACGCCTTTCGGGAAATCCACCCCGTAGGATTGGAAGAGGAGCCCGAAAGACTGGGCGTTCGGCATGGAATTCCCGAACGCGAGGGACCGGACGGCAGCGGCCGCTTTCGGGTTTTTTTCCATGGAGATGGCAATGTCGAACGCCCGGCGGATTGAGTCGTTCTCCCGGAGCTTCGCATTCCCGAGGACGTCGCCCTCCGCCTGTTTCGCTATGGCTTCGCCGGAGTTCAGGCGGAGACCATCGTCGTCCCGGGAGTCGTTCGAACGCAGGAGCCCGAGGATTTCGTATTTCTTCGCGTAAGCCGACGCCGGACCGAAATCGTTCCCTTCGGCGACGATGGCCCGCATCCTCGCGTACCTACCCTCGGTTTCGGCGAGCGTGGACGCGATATTCGGCAGGAACCGCTTCTCTCCGGTCTCGGCGTCGACCTCGAGCATCGGCTGGTTCATGAGGCCGCTTCAAAGCGTGGAGAGCTTCGTTTCGGGTACGAAGACCCGGTCGGCGAGCGCTTTCACGTCGAGCCTTTTCAGGGCTTCCGCGCGCGCGGATTCCGGCAAGGAGGCCACGGAGCCGAGCTCGGAAAGCGCCGAGTCGATGGCGCGGACCTGGTCCTGGTACCGTTTCGGCTTGTCGGAAACGTTCTTGAAACGGATGTTCGCCTCGATGCTCGCGAGATAGTCCCGGTAGGCTTCTCAGGCCGAAAGGAGGAGATTCGCCTGCCCGATTTTCGTTTCGAGGAGTTCGCGCTCCGGGGACGATTCCCGGATATCGCCGGGTTTTCTTTCCAAAAGGGCTTTTCCGGTTTGTTCCAGTTTCCGCATTTCCTCGACCGAGAGCACTTTTGTTCCCGGAGGGTATTCCGGCCGTTCGGCGGTTCCGTTCGGTTTGTCGTGAGCCGCGGGCTTCTCTTTCGCTGGGGCATTGCCGCCAGCCGTTACTGCGGCGTGCCGTTCGGCCGTCGGTGCCCGGGATTCCGTTCCGGGAGCTCCGGCGGCCGCTCTGGAAAGCTCGTCGCGGCGTTTCTTCCGGCGTTCGAGGAGCGCGGAAGCCTCGGTGTCGGACGGAGACGATTTCGCGAGGAATTCCAGGACCTGGATATCGGCGCCGACCGACATCAGTTCGAGGGTCGCGCGCTCTTCGGGCATTTTTTCCACGATGCGGCGGAGGACGAGTTCCAACGTCGTCTTGCTCGGGTTCGCGTCGAGCATGGCATCCATCGAGGCGAGGTCGCGCTCGCGGGCCTTCCGTTCGCTTTCGGCACGCGACAATTCCATGGCCTTGGCCCGTTCGGGCATGTCGGGAATGTCCTGCGTCGCGGTCGATTCGTTCGGGTTGGCCATGGAGGTAGTCAATGGTTAGGTAGTTGTACGATTTTTGTCGGCTATGCGCGGAAATTCGCGGATTCGAGACGTTCCGTAGCGGTCAGCGTTTCCGATTTCCGGAACCGTTCCTCTTCGGACCGGAGATACGCCAGGTATTCGAGCCGCATCTCGCGCGCGAGCGTCGCGGCGTCGGTTCCGAGCGAATCCGCCCGGAGGCGGGACTTGAGGTACGAAACGACGAACGTTTTCTGTTCCGAGAGCGTCCGACGGATAGCGGAAAGCGTCTCGGCGCCTCATGTCCTTGCCCGTGCCATGAGGACTTCCTTGGTCGCGGCGCCCAAAAGGACGGATTCCGCGAGGAGTCCGTCCAGCCCTTCGGGTTCGCGGACGAGGTCTACTTCTGTCGGCATATGGCGGGGTACGGGAAACCGGTAGCAGGATATCATATCCGCGAGGGAAATGCAAAGAACCGGCGAGCGGCATGGGGGTTTCCTGGAAAAACACGGATTTTCGAGAAAATATCGGCATTCGGGTTTTTCCCGCATGGGTAAATCGAATACCCGAAAATGAAAAACTTTTTATACCACGGTTTTATGGCACAGCAAGCATTTTCCCCTTTACAAAAGCACGCATAGGGGTATTCTCCTTTCGAGGCCAACGGTTCTCAAGACATTTGACTTAACTAGCATAGCATTGACGCGAAACCCTCCGTGAAGCCGAAGCTGCCGGAAAAACCTTTGACTTAACTAGCCTAGAATTGCATTGAAACCATCCGCAAAGCCGAAGCCGCCGGAGAAAAAGACATTTGACTAAACTATGGTAGTATTGACGCGACACGCTCCAAGAGAGGCTGACCAATAATTTACAATGCATAAATTCATTGTCAGCTCTTCAACTTTAAGAAACCCCTCATCTGAGGGGTTTCTGTTTTTTCACCTTGCATGCTCGTCTATCCAAAAACGATTTTCGGTTCGGTATAATGACAAGCGAATAAAATAGTTCCAAGTTTTCAACATTCCTGTTTGGATTGTGATTTCAGGCTTCGTCTCTGGGAGAAAAATAGAAAATAAATATCCGAATTGTACAACGATTTTTTCGGACTACGAAAACATACCCTTTTCATATGGGTTTTTTACTTTCCGGTAATACTTTTCACTTTTTTCAAAAAAAATACCGATTTGTCTGGCTTCCAATTTTTTGACGGCTGTATTTATAGCGAATAATATGCCCTCGTACCAATAAATTTTCGCAATGCTTCAGATTCTACCAGAAGACAATCAAGTTACATGATGATTCGTAACCATCAGCAAAGGTTTCAGCATGCTTGAACATTCCGTAAGGTTCAGTCAACTCGAGGCAATGGTTGACCTCCACTGCCTCGCCACGTGGAAGACCTATGTTATAACAAAGCGAGGAAAGAAAATCCGCCTTTCGGAGTCTCAGCTTCTCAGGAGCGTGAGATTCTTTGAATTGCGCTGGAAACGTTCCGAAAAATGGATACGGGGATTCTTCGGAAAAATGAAGGAAAAATGATGGCTCGACTACTCCACGTCGAAAGATGGGACCCTCGTCACGCTCCGCCGGGAAGCGCAAAAAGAGGGGGGAATGAAAACCGAAATAATGGAGGAGATGGATTCCGTTTGCCATAAACGGGAAACCGTCGGTTCGGACCAAACATGGGAGGAACTCGAATCTGGAAAAGTGAGCAATACAAGTAAGGAATTAAATAGTAGTAAGAACTATAGTTATACTATAGATTACAGGGAAGCGTTTGAAGAAATCAACAGGATTCCCGTGATGGACATACTCAATCGCTTTGGATATCAGACGTTCAGAACGGGGAACAAAGGGGTGTTGGGCATCTATGAGAACGGTAAGAAGACCCGTGGTCACATTGTAAACGTCCGTGACAACTACGTCCGGGATTTCACCGAGAAGCGAAGGTTCTGCGGCCAGCCGGTCGCCCTCATAAAGAGATTGTACAAGGCTTCCACCTGAGCTGAAATAATCGGGGTCGCCTCGCGGGAATTCGGGTTCCGCATCGATGACTTCCGGTCGTCCGGCCCGTCAGCGCATGCGGTTACCGTGCAAGCACTACCGCTGCTTGCAGAAGCACGACCAACCAAAAATCCCGAGCAGGCGAAGAAATGGGATGCGCTCGAACCGGCGATGCCGACCAGCTCACAGACGGAGTACGCGGCGGAACGGCAACTCTCGCCAGATGCGCTCGGGGGCATACTCCGGTTCGCAGGGGAAGACCGATTGGCACTCGCCATCAAGAACTCGTCGTCGAACGAAGTCATGGGTATCCAAACCCGCGCGGCGGGCAGCGTCGACAAGGGCTATCGGTACAGGATTGTTGTCTGAGGCACGCAGCACGGGTACTTCCACGACTTCCCGTCAGGAATAGGGGCAGTCGGTGCCGTGCAGCGCAAAGTATTGGTCGTCGAATGATTCACGGACTACCTTTCCGTCCGGCAGTTCACCCCGTACGTTATCGGCGTCGCTTCCGCGAGCTCCTCCTGCGAGGACTTCGGGGAGTTCAACCGGCTCGGCTGTACGTTCGCCATGGTACCGCATTCCGATACGGCAGGAGAGAGCCTGTTCGAGAAGCTCTCGCGGGAAGTTCCCATCGAACGCATTCGGTTCGGCAGCGGGAACGATGATGAATGGGGCGGCACCGTCAGCGACCTGAACGATTACCTCGTAACCCATGGCCGGAGTAAATTCTGGGAATTCCTCCATCGTGCCTGAGTTCTCTTGGAATAACAGGATTGAACAAGCCTTATGAGAAGATAGAAGTAAACGCATCGTATCATTTCCAACCATCCAAACCACATGAACACCTTATTGAAATCCCTCATCCTTTGAGGAACCGCCGCGAGCCTCTATTTTGCTCGTCGCGCAAATACCGCCGGCGTTATCGCGCGAATGCTAGCAGATACCAGTGAGAATACCCAAAATTCCTCGAATGGCAGTGTTTCAAACGTCTCGACGACAAAAAGCAAGGGTAAAGAACAATCAAGCGGATTTGAGGGGTTATACGGCGTTTTCCCGTATTCCGTGGAAGAATCCGTGTTCGAACGCCCCAGCATACTGATTGCCGGGCTATTCGCGGCCCTTTCCGACCGGAAATTCCACGCGTCCGCACTTCCGAGAATGGAACTGGCGCTCGAGTACCGGGAGAAATTCGAGCTGATAATTCGAATTCGCGCGGCAATGCGTACGGCTCCGACCGGCAGCGACTCCCGTGCATTGTCACAAGCGTACAATAAGCTGACGTATACCGAGGAACTCATCTCGAAAAACTTTCCCTTCGTGGCGGAACCGATATGGCCCGAGGATGGCGAGGATTACGTTCGGGAGGTCATTCAAACCCGTTTGGATAGTTTGTCCCGCGGGCTCGGAACCGGCGAGGCCGAGAAGGAAATCCTTCAGACGAAGAGGTATCTACAATCCGAACCCATCCGCGGCAACGGCAAAGAAGCGATAGTCCGGTTCTTGCTATGGAAAATTTATCTGGAGAGAGCCTCGAAGAATAAGGCCCTAATACGGGAATCGGCGCAATTTGATTAGCACGTTCCGGAATACTGGAAGCACGTTCAAAAGTATAGTCACAAGTTATTTTTTAATATTTACGACGCATGAAAGCTTACGCACTCACGGAGGAAGCGAAGGACCAATATCACGGTTGCGGCTATGCGCGATGTACCATGGCAAACGGAATGGTAACGGGAATATTAGCCTACCATACAGGCGGAAGCCTGGAGAATTTTTTGCATGGGACAGTAGAGCCATATATTTTGGGAATGATGTCTTGCTATCAGTTCTGCGTTTTGAGCGATTTGGAGCTCCTTTTGGCAATAATGCGTGATAACGAGTGAGATACGACGGGTTGATACTTCTACTAGTCTGGCATCTGGAAATACCCCTGACGGAACAATAAGCCTGCCCATGTTGATTTCCCCCTGCCTTCGCGTATACTTCGCTCGTTTAGATAACAAACCCGCTCCGTATGGCACCAAAAGAAAATACCCCATCGACCAATACCGGCTCCGCTTCCAAAGCAGGGCTTATTTGGAACATCGCCGAACTCCTCCGCTGAAGCTGGAAACAGCACGAATACCAGGACGTAATCCTACCGCTCACGCTCCTGAAACGCCTCGACAGCGTCCTTTCCGACACCAAGGAGGAAGTACTTTCCACGTTCAACCAGTACGACGGCCAGATTTCCGACATGGGCATGATACTCAAGGATATCGCCGGAACCGGGTTCTACAACGTTTCGCCCTACGATTTCCACAAGCTCCTGGACGACCAGCGCGACATGGCGAAGAACCTCAGGAACCTCATCGGCGGTTTTTCCGACAACGTGAAACAGATTTTCGAGAAGTTCGAATTCGAGAAACAGCTCGCCCGGATGGAAGGCGGAAACATGCTTTATCTCATAATCAAGGAGTTCAACAAGGTAAACCTCCATCCCGACGCCGTGTCCAACCACGAGATGGGGTACGTGTTCGAGGAACTCATCCGCCGGTTTTCCGAGCAGTCCAACGAGACCGCCGGGGAACATTACACCCCGAGGGAAGTAATCCAACTCATAGTGGAAGTCCTTTTCGAGCCCGATGCCAAGGAGCTCAAGCGGGAACACGTTATAAAGACCATGTACGACTGTTGTGCGTGAACTGGCGGTATGCTGTCCGCAGGAAAGGAACACATACTTTCGGACATCAACCCTAAGGCCAGCATATTCGTCTACGGACAGGAACTCAACCCCGTCACCTATGCCATCTGTAAGGCCGACATGCTGATGAAGGGAGAAGACGCAGACCGTATCAAGGGCGGAGACAAAGACCACACGGTGGCCAGCACGCTTTCGACCGACCAATTCCTTGACCTCAAGTTCGATTATATCCTTGCCAATCCCCCTTATTGAGTGGATTGGAAGAAGGACAAGGAAGCCGTGGAAGCGGAAGCGGAGCGGGGCTATGCCGGGCGTTTCTGAGCTGGGTTGCCGCGGAGTTCCGACGGACAGCTCCTGTTCCTCCAGCACATGGTTTCCAAGATGCGCGACCGGGAGGAGGGGGGAGCGCGTATCGGAATCGTCTTCAACGGCTCTCCCCTGTTCACCGGGGACGCGGGCGACGGCGAGAGCGAGATACGCCGGTGGGTATGCGAGAACGATTATTTGGAAGCCATCATCGCCCTGCCAGACCAGCTGTTCTACAATACGGGGATTTCGACCTATATCTGGATTCTCTCGAACCGGAAAACCGAGGAGCGGAAAAATACCGTCCAGCTCATCGACGCCCGTAAGTCCTTCGTGAAGATGCGGAAGAGCCTCGGAAACAAGCGGCACGAGATTGGCGGGAATGACATCGAAACCATTTTGTCGCTGTACCGCGGTTTCCGCGATAGCGACTGTTCCAAGATTTTCAAGACGACCGACTTCGCCTACCGGCAAATCACTATAGAGCGTCCGCTGAGGCTGAAATACGATTTCAGCAGCGAAGAAGGCAAGGCTCTGTTGTTCAGCGGACTCGGTATCCGCGCTTCGAGTGAATTGGAAAACGACCTTCGGTTAGCGATGAATCAGGAAATAGAATGCAAGTGAACGGTTCTTGAATCGATGTCTACGAAATTTGTAATGGAGCGACATGCTGCGATAGCAATGAACGAGGCGTTGACCCGGATTGCATGAAAATTGGAATGAAAGGTGTTTTTGAACCGTGGCGAATTCGAAAAAACGTTCGATGCGCTTACGCTGAGCATGCTTGGAACCATTTATGGAAAACCGATGAAAAACCGACTCTTGGCGTACCTGTGAAAACGGGACGAATCGGCGGACATATGCGTCGACGGGAAATGAAACCCGGAACCCGATTCCGAACTCCGCGATACCGAGAACGTCCCGTATCACGAAGACGTGAACGCGTACTTCGAGCGGGAAGTTAAACCGTTCGTGCCGGACGCTTGGATAGACGAGATGAAGCGCGACGCGAAAGACGGGAAGGTTGGGAAGGTCGGCTATGAGTTCCCGCTTACCCGGTATTTCTACCAATACGAACCGCCGCGGAGCCTGGAAGCGATAGAGACGGATATCGAAACGGTGGAGAACGAACTCCTCGAACTGATGAAGCGGTTGTAATTTTACCAAACACACATATGGGAGAAACGAACAGAACGGACGGCGGCGTACTGCCAATCGATGGCAGTGCATTGTCCATTAAGAAAATCCTCTCCGGCGAGAAGTTCGGAATCGACTTCTACCAGCGGGAATACAAGTGGCGTGCCGTGGACATAGAAGCCCTTCTGAGCGACCTGTCCGGAAAATTCGAGAACGTCGTCGACATCGAACGCGGACGCCCGCACGTCAAGAGTTACCCCCACTATTTTCTCGGCTCTTTCATCGTGTGCGTGAAAGACGGCAAGAAATTCATCATAGACGGCCAGCAACGCCTTACCTCGATAACCCTCCTGTTGATTTACCTGAGGAATTTGGCCACGAAAAGAGACATCGCGATAACCCCGCTAGAATCCCTGATATATTCGGAGGCCTACGGCGAAAAATCTTTCAATATCGACGCGCCGGAGCGGCAATCGGTAATCGAAAGCCTGTTTTCCGGAAAAGAGGAAGTCGTTTTGCCGGACGACGCGCCGCAATCGATAACGAACATCCTCGACCGGTACCATGACATAGCCGAGAACTTCCCGGACAGCCTGATTTGAGAAAAGTGAGAAATATTGCCGTTTTTCGTTGATTGGCTCACCGGCAACGTCGACATGGTGGAGATTACCACCCATTCGGACGACGACGCGTACACCATATTCGAAACTATGAACGACCGTGGACTAAGCCTGACGGCGACCGACATGCTCAAGGGGTACCTGTTGGCGAACATACGGGATGAACAGAAAAGGGCAGCCGCGAACGACCTATGGAAGGAACGAATAGTAAAGCTCATTTCCATCGAGAAAAGGGAAGACGAGGAATTTTTTAAGAAGTGGCTCAGGGCTAAATACGCGAAAACCTTGCGCCAACGGCAACAAGGTTCGATGAACCAGGACTACGAACGAATAGGGACCGCTTTTCACAAGTGGGTAAGAGAGAATGGGGAAAGCGATATCTGATTCGCGAGAAGCGACGACTATTTCCGCTTCATCGACGAGCAGTTCCGATTCTATTCGGGACTCTACCTGAAAATCCAAAGGGCGAAATCGGTACTCGACACAAAATACCCGTCCGTGTTCTACAACGACTACCATACGTTCCCGTATCAGGACGTCATCATGCTTTCCGCGGTAAAGTACGGGGATGATGAAGATACCGTCGATAAGAAGCTGAAGCTCATCTCCGAATTCCTGGAAATGTTCATCATGCTCCGCCTTACGAACAACCGCTCCCTTTGAAGCAGCGCCATTAGCTATACCATGTTCAATCTCACCAAACGGGTCCGGGACTGCTCGTTGGAGGAGCTTTCCGATGCGTGTCGGGAATTTATCGCCGAGATGTGAGAGGATTTCACCGGAATCATCCAATATAAGCTCTCGGACGGAAGGAGGAACTACAATACCATGAAATTCCTCCTGGCCCGGATTACCCATTACATCGAAGAGAAAACCGGTATTCCGAGCAGCGTGGAACAGTATTTGTCACTGTCTATAAAAAAGCCGTATGAAATTGAGCACATAACCGCCGACAAATACGAGCGGTACGCGACGGAATACGAAGACGAGCATGACTTTCAGGAGTGGAGGAACAACGTGGGCGACCTCCTGCTGCTCCCTCGGGGGTATAACCAGAGCTTCAGCGATGCCCCGTACGAGACGAAAGTTAGCCACTACCTCTCTCAGAACCTCCTCGCTTGGTCGCTCAATTCCCAGTGTTATGAGAAGCATCCTGCTTTCCTGCAGCTTATCGATACCGAGGATTTAGCCTTTACGGCTTACGGTTCGTATGGGAAGGTCGCCATACGCGCCAGAGCGGAACTGGTCCGGGTGATTTGCGAAAGGATTTGGAACGACTCCATTTTCAACGTCGAATAACATAACGGCACCATGGCAGACCAATCAAATTTCCGACCGGTAGTACGAAACGAGCTCGACGAATCGAGGGTTGCGGTTTACCTGTTCCGACTTTTCAGGAAGCAAGCGGTATCGCAGGCAAGGTCGCAAGAATGACCGAAAATCAAAAATGTAGATATTTCCCCAATCAGGAACGGGATTGAAATCCTTCTTGATTTCACGAGGGAGACCAAGACCGAAAAATATTCGGGTCAAGGGGAAAAACTTGCCGACATCGTTTCGAAGCTAAAGAAAAAGGACGTTTCCCAGCTGGAATTCCTGTCAGCAGTCAAAGATGCCTGACTTATTGCCACGAAGCTCCTGAGCGTGGAGTTTTGCGAATTCCTGTTGGATTCCCCGAAGCGACGGTCGCAAATCGTGGAAATACTCCGTACCGCAGCCGAATGGAGCGCTTTCATACCGGGATTCTCCCTGGAAAAGCTCTACGGGCCGTACGTGCGGGAGCTTTCCGACGAAATGGACACGTATACCAACCGTAACTACGACGTCACGTTCAATTCCGTGGTATTGCTCTGCGTTTCAATAACCCTCATCGTTACCGTTGCGGCTCCCAATAAGGATATTCCCGGTTTCATAGCGAGCATTCCCCATTCGGGCTTTTATTTCGGCGTAGCGTCGTTTTTCCTGTACGTCGTACTCGTGTTCGCCTGGGTGTTCGCTAGGAACGCCTACCAGCAACAGAAACGGGCTTTCCTCAAGGATTTCCTGGCATCGATTGCCGAACCGATTCAAAACCCCGAGCGTATCGACGACGAATACCTTACCCACCTGCTCGAATCGTTCAAAATAATATCGGGGAAAAAGGACAAGCCGGCAACGGAAAAGGAACACAAGAACATGAGGCGGCTCATCCGTCTCGCCATGGACATACGCTCGTGAACCTTTTTCCAATCGAAAGCCGCATGGATAAAGGCCTGCGGCGAGCTGGTCGCGTCATGGGGCTGGCCGATAATCCTCACGCTGTCGTATGTGATTCTGGTTTTCTGCACTTTTTCTTACATTCAATGATAACGTTTAAAAAATGTCATCCCCGTTACCCGAAATACAAGCCGTCAAACACGAATGCGATTGGGAATATTCCCGATGGTTGGGAAGTTAAGAAACTGAAATACATGGCCTCGGTGTGCAATGGGAGCGATTACAAGGATATCGAAGCCGAAGATGGCGAATATCCTGTTTATGGTTCGGGCGGCGAATTCGCGAGGGCAAACGCTTTCGTTTACAACAAACCTTCGGTTTTACTTTGAAGGAAGGGGACCATAGACAAACCGCTTTTCGTTACCGAACCATTCTGGACGGTAGACACGATGTTCTACACGAAGATATTCGGCAATACTTATCCGAAATTTTTCTATTACCTATGTCTCGGAATTAACTTCAGTGAACATCAGTCGGGGTCGGCAATACCGAGCATGACCCAGTGAATACTAGCAAATATCTCTTTCCCGACGCCAGAATTAGAAGAGCAAATTGTGATTGTTACATATCTCGACGAAAAAGCTGCTCTACTGGACGAGTCAATTGCGAAAAAGAGGCAACAAATCGACCTTCTCTCGGAGCACAGAAGTGCACTCATAAATAACGCCATTACCAAGGGGTTAGACCCGAATGTAGAGATGAAAGACAGTGGGATTGAATGGATTGGCATGATTCCGAAAGAATGGGAAGTGAAGAAGCTGAAATATGCCGCACCGAATACAAACCAGAAAACTACATTTTCCGGTGACTTGTTTTCCGTGGCAATGGAAAATATCGAAAGCTGGACAGGGAAATATCTTCCTATCGATGGGGAAAGGACTTTCGAGAGCAATATGAACTCTTTCGAGCAGGGGGATGTTCTATTCGGAAAATTGCGCCCGTACCTCGCAAAAGCATACAAAGCCGCATGCAGTGGATTGTGCGTCGGCGAGTTCCTCGTACTGCGTCCTTCCAGCGAGATAACCCAGGATTACCTTTTTTATAGAATCGTATCTTCCGATTTCATCACGCAGGTCAATAATTCGACACTTGGCACCAAGATGCCTCGCGCTGATTGGGAATTTATCGGGAATCTCGCCATGGGCATACCGCCGATTGCCGAACAAAAGGAAATCGTCGACTATCTCGAAAAGGAAACCGCCTACATCGATTCGATGAAATCTAAAATCGAACAGTCAATCGAACTGCTCCAAGAATACAAAACTTCGCTCATATCGCACGCGGTGAGCGGGAAAATCAAACCGTAACCATAAAACGCTTATGCTGATTTCGGAAAAAACGAGGAGGAACATCTGCGACGAGCTCCGCATCGAAAATATCGCCTGGCATTGACGGCTTGACGAGACCTCTTTCCTGAAGCGCATTTTCAACCTTGGTGACCTGCCTTCGACCGATGGCCGTTACAAAGACATGGAGGGGGATATCTGGCAGCACAGGTTCAATAACAACGATTGGCCTGACCATTGGATTTTCGACGATTCCCGGCTTGATTTGATGAAGTGAAGCGACGAAACGTTTGCCCAGTTCCTCGCGGAGATGCTACATCCCCTCGTCCGTGATAACGAAACGGAGCGAAACGGCCTATTGGAACTCGTCAACGACTACCTGAAAGACGACAGCTTTGCCATGATGCCGGAGAATTTGGGCAGGAAACTGCGTTTCAAGATGGTAAAAACCGACGAAAACCGTATCGAAATCGAAAATTCCGGAAAAATATCCCGCCCTTTCATCAAAGAGCAATTGGAAAAATGCGATAGGAAACTTGCCGAGTGAGATTACGACTGAGCCATTACCAACGCGCGAGCCCTGCTCGAAGACGTGTTGGCCAAGGATTTGCACAAGCAGATTACGGGAAAGGAGATTGAGACCCCCGGCGACCTAGGGGATTATTACAAAAAAATAAAGGCCTTGTTGAACCTGTCGGAAGGCACAAAGGCGGACGCTGCCCTAAAAATGGTCACCTCCTGAATCACTTCCATTGTCAACGGCATAGCCGCGGTCCGGAATACCATGAGCGACAGCCATACCCGCGAGACCGCCCCGAGCAGGCATCACGCGAAGCTGGTGGTCAATTCGACCAAAACCATAGTCGATTTTCTTTACGACGTCTTGGAATATCAGAAGACCCGGCTTGAGCGTTGCATGGCGAAGAAATCCAAACTGCCATATATCCGGTATTGAGAAGGTGCAAATTGAAAGATTGTCTGCAGATGACTCCGCGACAGGGATTACATACTCTCTATTCCTGGGTATAAGGAATTTTTCTGAGCTTTGGACGCTTTCCTCAAGAGGATGCTCGTGAACGAACTGATAGATAATTTCGAGATTAATTGCTATAACGACTCCGACGATTTCTTCATTACGCTCGTAGTGCTCTATGACGTTCTCAACGCCGACGATTTGGAAAGGATATTCAGAAAAACCAAATGAGACAGCCAAGCGGATTGAAGCATGCGATTTTTCCTTGGGGAGGTCCAAACGAAAAATCCTGAATACCTAACGCTGGAAATGATGGATTACTTTGCCAAGATTGAATAGGCATACGCTTTCCTTATTTGCGAGTCCCGTTGCAGATTGAGATAAAACCCCATATTCTTAAATTTACGCCATGTACCTCATATACCTAGACGAGTCCTGAAACACCGGAGCGAAATTGGACGATGCCGACCAGCCGGTACATTTCATATCCGGTCTCATTATCCCCGTGGACGAAATACCGAAAATCGAAGAGCGGCTTCGCTCCATCGAAGTCATGTTCATGCCGTATTCACAAAACTTCGATTTCGAATTCCATGCGACGGATATGGTTTCCGGAAAGTGATATTTCAAGCATTTCAAGGTGGAAGTCCGTTTACAAGCCCTCAAAGGGATACTCCAGGTTTTTTCCGAACAGAACGTGCGATTCATTTCGCAGGGCGTCGACAAGCTGAAACATGCCCAAAAATATAAATATCCCATCCACCCGCACAACGTCGCGTTCATGTACCTGGTGGAAAAAGCGGAAACCTTTCTCAAGAACGAAGGGAAGAAGGGCTTGATAATCATGGATAACAACGAGGACCGCGCGCAGGGGATTATCAACGATTTCCATTCGTACAAGAGAAACGGGACCGCTTACGGGTACGCGAAAAAAGACATCGTTCACCTTGTCGATTCCGTATATTACACGGAAAGCTTCAATTCCTATTCGATGCAGTTTTCCGACGTAATTGGGTACGTGTATTCTTCCCACGTGCTCGCCAAACGGATGGGAAAAGCGGATACGCTCGGATTCTTCAAAAAAAGCCTCTTCGAAGGGACGGATGCCCTGTTTGCGGCCAAGACCCTTTATTGTGATATCGAGCCGAAGCATGTCACCCACTAACAGCTCGTTCCCGCTCCAAGGCACAAAAAAGCAATCGGCTTTGTCTTGCGACGGAGCTCCCTGACGGAAACCCTCTGCCAACTGCTGGAATCATTATAATAAAAACTGTATTATAAATCAAATTTCGTTTACAATACCGCAATAACGATATCCTACAAACCAATAACGCACCACTATGAACCTCTCGCCCCAATCGCTCTCCCTGCTTGCCCAATGGCAGCGTGCCGACCGAAAATTCTTCCGGAAGCACTCCGCCGACCCAAAAGCCATGGAAATCGTCGCTGCGCTCGCGGAGCTCATCGCCACCTACGAAATCTGCTCCCAAGAACCCGTTCCATTTTACTGTTAACCAATTCCCATGAGTACCAATACCAAAGAAATCGGATTCGAAGCCTTCATCGAAAATTTCCTCGTGACCCAAGCCGGTTACTTAAAGCGGCTCGCTTCGGACTACGACCGGGAGACCTGCCTGGACCCGGAGATGTTCTGGCGCTTCGTTTCGTCCACCCAGCCGAAGCAGTCGAACAAGCTCATCGGGCTCCACGGGCTCGACCGGGCCAGGGAAAAACTCCTCGCGGAAATCGTCCGGGTCACCGAAAAGTACGGGCTCCTGGAAATCCTCAGGGAAGGCGTCACGCTGGACGGCATCCTGTTCCGGTTCGCCCATTTCAAGCCGAACACGGATTTCAACCCGGAGAATCTCGAACTGTACCGCGGAAACGTTTTCTCCGTTATCCGGCAGCTCAAATATTCCGGAAGGAACGAGAACAGCATCGACATGGTGCTGTTCCTCAACGGGTTCCCCATCGCGACGGTGGAGCTCAAGAACCAACTAACCGGGCAGTCCGTCGAGCACGGGATACGGCAGTACCGAACGGACCGGGACCCCAAGGAACGGCTTCTCGCCTTCAAGCGCTGCCTCGTCCACTTCGCCATCGACACCGAACAGGCGTACATGGCGACCGAACTCAAGGGGGAGAAAACCTATTTCCTCCCGTTCAACCGCTGAAACGACGGCTCCGCTGGTAACTCCGCCATAGCGGGCAAATACAAGACGTCCTACATGTGGGAAGACGTTTTCACGCCGGACACCCTTCTGGAGCTCATAGGACGCTTCATATGCCTTCAGAAGGAGGAAAAAACGCTCGAGGGAGGGAAGAAGGAAAAGACGGAACGGCTCGTATTCCCCAGATACCACCAGCTCGACGCGGTGAGGAAGCTGGTGGCCGACGCGCAGGAAAACGGCTCGGGAAGGAACTACCTCATAGAGCATTCCGCCGGCTCCGGAAAATCCAACACCATCGCTTGGACGGCGCACCGGCTCGCCGACCTCCACGACGCCTCGAACGGAAAGGTGTTCGACAGCGTTATCATCATTACGGACCGGCGGGTGCTCGACAAGCAGCTCCGGGAAACGGTTTCCCAGTTCGAACAGGTCCGGGGCGTGGTGAAGCCCATCACCGAAGGTTCCGCGGAACTCAGGACCGCCCTGCAGGACGGCGAGAAAATCATAATTACCACCCTCCAGAAGTTCCCGTTCATCGCGGACGAGATGGGAACCATACCGGGCCGGAAGTTCGCCGTAATTATCGATGAGGCCCATTCCTCCCAGTCGGGCGAGAGCGGTCGCGCGGTCAACGACGTGCTGTCGGCGGGAAGCGGGGAGGACGAGGAGACCGTCCTCGAACGCGCTTTCCGGTCAGACTCAGCCTTTCCCGAAGAGGACGGGGAGGACTGGCTCGTGAAGCAGATGAAGAACCGGAGCCGGAAAAACCCCAACGTGAGCTATTTCGCATTCACGGCCACTCCGAAACAGAAGACCCTCGAACTCTTCGGGCAAATGCGGTCCGACGGCAGTTTCGTGCCGTTCTCGGTCTATTCCATGAAGCAGGCCATCGAGGAGGGGTTCATCCTTGACGTTCTCAAGAACTATACGACCTACGATATGTTCTTCAGCCTCCACAAGTCCGCGGAGAACGACCCGAAATATTCCAAGAGCCTCGCTACCCGGGTGCTGGTCAACGCCGTGGAAAAGAGTGAGCACGCCATCGGGAAGAAATCCCAAATCATCGTCGACTATTTCGAAAGGCACGTCAAAAGCGGAATCGGGGGCAAAGCGAAAGCCATGGTGGTTACCAAATCCCGCCTCCATGCCGTCCGGTACAAAATCGCCATCGACAAATACCTGCGGGAGCAGGGCCTCTCCCATAGGACCCTCGTGGCGTTCTCTGGCACGGTGAAAGACAGTGGAATGGAATACACCGAAGCGAACATGAACGGCATACCCGAATCCCAGACCAAGGAAGAGTTCAAGAAGGACGATTGCAAATTTCTCATCGTCGCAGAGAAGTACCAGACTTGATTTGACCAACCCCTCCTCGGATTTTCCGCGGTGGACAAAAAATTGGGCGGTGTGAACGCGGTACAGACGCTTTCCCGGCTCAACCGGACCCATCCGGACAAGGGCGAGACGTTCGTCCTGGACTTCGTGAACGAAACCGGGGACATTAAGGAGGCGTTCCAGCCGTATTACACTACCACGGTCCTTTCGGAAGCTACCGAACCGGGAATACTCTACGACCTCCGGCGAGACATCCTCGGTCACAAGCTTTTCGGAGAACCGCAGATAGCCGAGTTCGCGGACATGTGGCACCGGGGGGTAACGCCGGCGGAACTGAATTCGTTCCTGGACGTCCTCATGAAGCGGTGGAAAGAACTCAACGAAGACGAAAAAACCGAAAGCGAGGAACAGGCCGAATGCCGGGTCCAGATTTCCGATTACGTCCGGAAATACGCCTTCGTATCGCAAATCATCGACTTCACCGACGCGGACCTCGAAGCGATGTACATGTTCCTCAGGTTTTACAAAAAGAAGTTGCCGATGTCGTCGAACCCCCTTCCGACCGAACTCCTGGACCTCGTGAACCTCGAGAGCATCAAAGTCCCGAAGCGTTCGCAGACGTCAATCGTTCTCGATAACGAAACCGGGAAGCTCGACCCGATGGGAGCTGGCGGACGCGGGGAAAAAGAGGACGACACCGAATCGCTGTCCAAAATCCTTTCGGACGTGAACGAGCGCTTCGGGACCACGTTCTCGGAAGAGGACCGCATCATGCTCAATACCCTGAGCGCCAGGCTTCTCAAAAACGAGGCCTTGGTTGGTGCCATGAACAATAACGTGAGCGAGGACGCAGTGAGGGTGAAATTCGACGAACTGTTCACGAAAGAGCTCGTATCGATGTTCCGGAGCAATTTCGACCTGTTTCAAAAAATCGACAAAAACATCGAGTTGAAGGATTTCGTGAACGGGAAGATGTATGAGTTCATACATCGGCAGGTGAAAGCCTCCGGAAAGTAATTCAGTACTGGAACAGATGTACTTCTGGGGTAATGTGCAGCTACGACAAAGGAAATTGAGTAGGGTGGTACTATTTTAATCTATACAAATTATGTCACTATGATGGAAATATCCCAGCCGTGTGGATTTCAAGATATCCAATCCTTCCATTCCGAAATACGAGGAACTTTTGGAAAATAAGGAAGTTTTGGAGAATCTCGAATGATTCCTCGCTAATACGACCTGTTCGCTCAAATTTGATAATGAATTCAAGGCCCAGGCTTTTTATAAGGGGCTGCATTCTCGGTGTTGAGTCGCTTGAATACCGCTGGATTGATTCGTGTTATGACGGAATGGGGACTCCGTCAGTCTCCCGCCGCTTCTCGCTATAATAGGCGCGCTTTTCGACAGGTGGAACGGCTTGTGGGATTCCTCGATTCTCCAAAGGTCTCTCCGTATTTTCGACGAGCCTGAAATGGCCGTCATGGAAATAGGCTGAAGCATTTTCGGAGAACTCTATTGAGATGGGGGAATCCTGTTTTCCACCGAAGGACCGAGTCAAATTGAAGTATCGCGCATATTGGAAGAATTACACGCCTCTGATGAAAAGAGAGCCGAGTATGCCATGAAATTCGAGAAACCAGACCTTTCCTTGGAGTCCATTGCATTGGACTTATCGATGTATCACGAAGTCGGGCATACCTCTTTGGCTTGGAATCGCCCAGAGTATGATAGTTTTTTGAGAAAATTCATTCCGGTGATTCCGCCGCGAGAGAAAACGTATATCATGGAGCATATTTTCCTTTTACAATCGATTTTTCGAATCGCCCTGTATCTTGTTGTGCTTCCCGAGAGTGACGATGGGGATAGCGCGGACGACAGTATCGTGGTTTCTGATTTGGAATCCCTCGGCGATATTTTTTCAAAGAACCCTAGCGCGATGATATTCCCCATTTTCCCCTCGGAAGACCTTTCGGAGGCATTCGCCGGTATCCCGTGATTTTCTGAACTCGCGAAGGAATGTGCCCAAATTGCCAAATCTGAGCATCGGGGAACGAGCCAAGAGGCAGTCCTTGCCATGCTTTTCGAGAACATCAACGAAGTTCGGTCGAAAATCGAGAGCGGAGGCGAACTGAGAATCAGGATAAAAAATTGAAATATCGCCCATATGGAAACCGAATTTTCAGCCAATATGGAAAGGTATTCCGAAATGGAAGAGTTTACCGAAACCAACGGGGGAGTTGCCCCTATAAAATTTGGATGAAAGAGGCAGTATCTCAAGGTTGTAAAGCAATTTTATTATCGTCCGGATGTAAAAGCACCTGCAAGAAAAATTTCCAATTAGGCATTTTTGACATACAATGACCATGCCTCCTAAAGAGGCTAGTACCTAGGCCGTCTCGTTAAACCCAAAAGGGAATACGGGGCAAAACATTGTATGCCAATGCCGGCCGTAAACCGTGGTTGTCTAATTGCGTATCGTTCAGATGATGAATTCGAGAAAGAGCTTTGCTCCGTATTGGAAAAGGACTACTGAATCAGGATGTCCCGAGAAGATGTAGAAATCTCTCGTCAGAATATCGATACGATGCTCAAAAGGGCTCTCACCACATAACGAAAGCCCCCGAAAGGGGGTTTTCATATATCTCGTACAAGATTCCCATTTTATAATTTACGTCCAAATCTATGCTCAGGGCCGTCGTTTATATGCGAAAATCCAGTGAAGACAGCCGCGAGGATAAGCAAAAGTATTCTAAAGAGCGACAAGAAAACGATATAAAAACATTTATAGGGAAACATAATGAAACATGCAATCCAGAGGAACGTTT
The DNA here is from genome assembly GCA_036171455.1 of Patescibacteria group bacterium. Taxonomy (GTDB): domain Bacteria; phylum Patescibacteriota; class Gracilibacteria; order BD1-5; family UBA2023; genus CAIVSN01. The sequence continues at coordinate 1,659 of JAVHRB010000091.1, read as the reverse complement.
TGTTTTTATTAACGGTGAAGCGGATTATTTTTTCGATGATGTGTCATGAAAGAAAACCGACAGGGACTGATTTATTGCCATGACCAAGCGCATCAAGGATGGTCGCTACGATGTTCTCATCTGTACTGACTTATCGCGGTTGGCAAGAAATCCCATAGACTCCGGTATGCTGGCTAATTTTCTCGAAGAGACAAAGAGAGGGGAGCCTAGAAAGTTATCATACGTTTACACAGCAGACAGCAAGAGATTTGACGCCAGTATAAATACCGACCGCTTTACTTTTTCAATGTTTCTCGCAATCGCAAAATATGAGAATGACAACCGATGAAGTAGTACAAAATCTGGAAGTGAGCGAAAAAGAGGGGCTTGATGAACTGCGAATATAGCACCATTTTGATATATAAACGATGAAGGTGAAAAAGGTGAAAGAATTGTTGTCCCAGATACGATAAACGACCTATTTAGAAAACTCAAAACTTACTGGGAACTGTTTGCAACCGGTAATTATACAAGAGCTCAAATCGCACAGATAGGCAAGGATGAGGGGCTCACCAAAAGCAGTGGCGCGGTTCCTAGTGATAATATCTACGGAAGCATGTTCCGAAATAGGTACTACACGGGGAAAGTAAAAACCGGAACGAATGAGGATGGAACGGAGAAATGGATTGAGTGAAAACATGAAGCAATGGTGAGCGATGAGCTATTTGAGAAAGTACAACAAATACTCGCTAGAACCTGATATTCTCACGAAAAACCTCTTGCGAATCCGACGTATGATAATCTCTTGCGGGATTTGCTCGTTTGCGGGAAATCGAAACAGAAAATGTTCTTGGACGTCAAGATACGGTATACTTGCGATAAGTGCAATACGCGTTCCAGTGCATCCGTTTGTCCAAAATGTGAAACGGAACGCTCACAGAAGGTCGAGGAAAAGGCGGAAATACGACGTTATTACGTATGCCCGAAATGATTCGCCCATATCTATGCTGGGAGCTCTGTTCCTATGAGGAACATAAAAGCCGAATACATAGAGGGGATAATAGATTCCGAACTATCAAAGATATCCATTTCCGACAGCCTTTTCGACGTCTTGAGAAAAAGGATGTACACCCTTTGGTTGGAGGAAAACGGAAATATGGAAAAAGAAAAAAAGACCATTCGGAAGAGGATAAGCATGACCGAAGAAGAAAAAATACTGATTCGTAAAAACGTTTTGCTGGACAAATCGTCCAAATTGTCACAGGACGGCACGATTATGGACGTGGCGGCTAATGAAATTGAGGAGAGGGATATAAAAATCGCGGAATACCAAGAGAGGTTGCGCAAGCTGGAGGGTGATTTGGACGATAAATTCGAGAAGGCTTGGGAAATACTCAACGTCATGCTCGAAATGAAAAAAGTTTTCTGAAACAAGGATAAAATCTCACTCGAACCAAAACGCAACCTCCTGATTTCCGTCTGCTCGAACCAAATTTTTACTGATGGTAAAATCGAGATTATCTGGAAGAAACCCTTTGACATACTGATTAAACAGGATTTGACAAAAAAGAAATCTCCCATAAAATGAGAGATTTCTTCGCTTGATGTTGAATGGCTCCCCGGGGCGGATTCGAACCGACGACCAATTGGTTAACAGCCAACTGCTCTACCACTGAGCTA
>JAVHRB010000090.1:0-1411 GCA_036171455.1 Patescibacteria group bacterium | reverse complement strand
CATTGACAGGCCGTGTATGGCAAGCCGAACGCCAATGACATGAAATACTGAAAAATACTTGCTGATTTTTTAGAATGGAAAAAATGCGCTCTGCGCTCATTTCCTGCCGCAGTCACAACATGAATTGTTGTCGTGGCACTGCTTGCAAATACTTCGGCATTCGCTGAAGTATCGTCGCTATCACCCGCCTCAAATTGAAAAATACCGTCCACGCGTAACAACAGCGAACTTATTCCGCCACGAGGCATGGCATCGCTCTTCAGGCAACTTGGCTATGATGAAAAAACCATTAAAGCGGTAGAGGAATCGGTGGTGCATATGGAAACGGCTCGTGCAACCCTCGGAAACAATGTCGTACTTGGTGCCATGACATCCAATAGTACCACCGACAAGCCAAAGATTTTCAAAGACCTTTCCAATAATCCTACTGAATCTTTTTCGGCACTTTTTAGGGAAAATGAACTCACTCTCGCAAACTATGAGAAAGTATTTGACGGACTCCAGAGCGGAGGGTACAAGAAGCGTGTCGTAGAACTTGGTCCTGATACTGCAAAAGCATGGTTCCAGACATTCAATAGCATCCTCCAGAAAATGCCTGTACAAAATAAAGACCTCCTCAAGCAGCTTATTGTCGCGACCAGTTCGCTATATGCCTACCAGAATACCTCTCTGAAGGTAACTCCTGCTCCTTCCATCGTTGCAGAGCAGCTCTGGAAGATCATGCTCCTCTCGTCTGATACAGACTTTACGGTCGCTCGTTTCACCTATGGAAAGACGATAGAAACTGCATTGAGTCGTCGTATCCCCAACCAACAAGTGACAAAAACGATGCTCACAGATCGTGGTATCATACTTCCTGCCTACACCGACACTCTCCCCGAGGCGGCAGCTCACGATCTCGGAATCGTGACAGATACATATGTGGAGTGAGTAAAACGAGAACAGAGAATAGTAGAAAATGGACAGAAGGCGGATCAATTAGGACAGAAGGCGGATCAATTGGCTCAGGAGAATACTATAATGAAACAGAAGGCGGATCAATTGGCTCAGGAGAATCAACTTATGGGGGCAACAAATAAATTATTACAGAGAATTTATACAAATCTTAGGGCTCTTATTAATACACCAAATGATACGAAACTCGTTGAAAATATTCGTACTGATATGATAGGGCTTCGTAATCTTAAAAAACAATGGGAATCGCTTCCTTTAGCAAACTCCAGAGAGGATGAGTGGGGTAAAAATTGAAAAGCGTACACTTTAGCCATACAGACTATCACACAACTGGAACAAAAACTAATTCAAAGGAAAATATAATCGGTTTTTTGTGACAATAGGGGACAGACCCCGATTAAATTCCCCTCCGCTTCACCCCTTTCCGCCAAACTGTCTCACCCTTCCCGCGCCATGC
>JAVHRB010000089.1:0-6505 GCA_036171455.1 Patescibacteria group bacterium | reverse complement strand
GATGGTGTGATTATCTGACTTTTTTGTGTTTACACAGTATTTTTTATATTCTCTGACAAGATTTTGAAAACCTAAAGTTTATAAGCGGAAAACCCGCGATACCTCGCAGTTTATGGGACAAGGTCCAGAGCGTACTTTGAAAAAAAGGAACGGGATACGGAGAATTACAAAGCATGGGCGAAATAATTTGACCTTTGCTATTCCTCGAAGAGGAGAGACACATGGATCCAAATGACAGAAAAAAGTTTACTCTAGGTATAACAAGAAAGAAAAAAAGCGGAACAGAATACTATAACTATCGAACCAACGTGGGAAAGAGAGTAAACGTATCGGAGAAAACAGTTATAGAGAAAGTTATGGAAACTATAAAAAAGGACATAATTTTAAAAGTAATAAACTCGGGATTTGACACAGTCAAAGGCGATCCAGGGGAATATGATTATTGAATTTTCCACGGGACGACAGAAGCCCTTAAAGAAAAGCAATACAAGGGAATACGACAAACCTTAAAAGAAAACACCAATGACGAGGAGAAAAAGGAGAAGGAACTCGAAATGGAACGGTTGAAAAAAGAAAAGGCAATACGTGAAGCAAAAGCAAAATTAATTGAATTAGACTGTTATAACCGTGGATATTCCGCAGAATTTTCCAACGAAAGAAAACAGGACGAAGACAACGCAATACGCGAGATTGAAAACAGAATAGAAGCACTCTCTCAATCCACGAATTTTGAGAAGGATTTGGAAAGGTTACCAGAGATATTCGATAAAATACTCGAACTCGCAGGGCGTACCATTAGCAAAGCGGAAAACGAAACTTTGGAGAGCGATATTACAAAACTGATACAACTTATAAAACCCAAACTACCCGTATACAATGAAAAAGAGCTCAAAGTAGAGCTCTCTATCGAAACAAAAAATTGAAATACCCATTTGGTGGACCTGGTGGGACTCGAACCCACGACCTAAAGATTAAGAGTCTTCCGCTCTAACCAGCTGAGCTACAGATCCAAACGTGCGGGGAATATATCGGAAAAGTGCTTGAACGCAAATTTTTTTGAAAACAAAAACCATCGGAATTAACAACAACTATCTACTGGACAATCCAATGAGTTTCAACAATACCCCATCCAAAATATATCTCGGTACGGCATTCGTATTCGCGATTCCTGAGTAAGCCTCCAAAATTGTATGATGAATGCTATCCCCTATCTGTCGATTCCTGAGTATCTGCAAAATCGCTTCCAAGAAAACGAGCGCATCGGAACGATTGCTCCATTTAGCATCGACATACCGTTTCAAATATTCCGGCTGTTGATCCATGACTCACCGCGCGAACTCCAGATCAGCATCACGTACTGTGAGTACACTGGTATCCGATGATACACAAACAACACGTGATATTATGGTTTCGAGCAGCCCCACGAACGAATCTGCCTGTAAAAGGAATATCACTCCGGGGATTCCGTCCTCCAAAGTTTTGAGCAAGGCGTTCGCCGACTGTTCGGTGATTAGGTCGAACCGGTCGATGACGATAATCCGGGTAACCCCCGTGCCGGTAATGAAATGAATTCGGGCAATCAGCGTCCGTATTTCTTCGACCCCGATAGAATCCTTCTCTCCGGAAAAATACAAAAAATTCGCGTCGGCAAATTCCGGCAGCTCCTCGTAGCGCATTTTGGAACCGAAGCGGGACGATACGACACGGGCGATGTCGGCACGGCTCAGGACGAGCGGCAAAGTGGCTTGTCCTGATTGAATCATCTCGATATATCGTTCTAACGCCATTTTGGGTTTTGTTTTTTTGGGTAAGGTGGATATTGTATGGGAAAATATCGCTATGCAAATTCCAACTCTCTCGAATCGTTCCGTAGGCTTCGTCCTTCTCGGCCTTATCGCGGTCCTTTCCTACTGGGGAATACGTTATGTATTCTTACTCAATATCGGCTCCTTGCGATTCGAAGTGCTCGACGGTTCATCGTATTTCGTCATCCTGAAGAAAGCAAACATAGAAGTCAGTAGCCTGAATTGCCAGCAGGCTTGTACGTTCGCTGACATTCCAGCAGGAAGATACCAGTATACCGCTTCATCATCTGGTAGGCTCGTCAAGACGGAGCAAGTGGATATCCTACGGGAGAAGATCAATACCATCCTGCTGCAATCCAATCTCGACGTAAAATCATGAGAAGTGGTACAAAAAATTGCCGAGGAATCCGAAAGGTACCAGGTACGTACGCAACCGGTACGGCTCCTCGACATGGAACGCGACAAATTGGTACTGACAAGTTCCGAGAGTGCCGTCGGGTATTCCACGGATTCTCTACCGTACGGGTATTTTATGATGTTCGACGCGAATCGAGTCATTACCATCTACGAAATTGCAACGCATAAGATTCGACTTATTAGTTGGACCCTGCCGGAATTCCCTACACACATAAAATTGCTCGCCAATCACAAATCATTTGTGCTCTATACCAAGAATGCGGCATATCTCTCGGATATCGATACCAGAGCGCTCGAGGAACTCAAATCCTATGATGATATCGAGACCAGTCCGTCCGGCAGCATCATCGCTCTGATTCGGTCATCGAGCCAGCAAAAGAAACAATATTATAATCTCCAGGCCGTTCCGGGAGATCTCCTGTTGGATATTTCCGTCGCGGGAACTCCAAAATTGCTCCATGCCGAAGTCTCTGACGTGAAAATGCTCTATTGGGACAATGCTTTCTGAGTTCAGAAAACGAATGGCGACCGACAACTTCTCAATATTAGATAATCCATGGCCAATCGATCCGTCTATACCAACACTGTCGCGCAAATCGCGTGAAAAGTCGCAACGGCGCTGATTTCGATATTTCTCATAAAGATCCTCACGAACTATCTCGATGTCGAAGGATACGGACTGTACGCAAAAATCTACAATTACCTCTCGATATTTTCCGTAATAGCGGATCTCGGACTCTACACACTCAGTGTCCGGGAAATGAGCAAAAACTTGGGAAATCCGGAAAAAGTCGCTCACATTGCTGGGACACTTCTTACGCTCCGGACACTGCTCGGTATTATCATCGTGTTCGTTTCTTTGTGATTCGCATTCGTCTTGCCGGGATACGACAGTCCCGTGGCGCTCGTCGGAGTACTCATCGCGGGGATATTCACACTGTTCGGACTCATGAACAGCGCGATTCTCTCGGTACTCCAGGCCTATTTAAAAACAGAATTTTCATTTGTTTCGGTTACCGTCGGTAAAATTGTTAATTTTTTGGCAGTACTCGCGGTCGTATCGATGATTCTGCCGAAACCTCTGGTGTGACATTTTGAAGGATTTGAAACCCACGACCTAGCATTTCTCGCGATACTCGGAGCTGGACTTCTCTGAAATATCGTGATGACGGCACTCCTGTACGGATATTCCCGGAGGATTCTCCCCATCCGATTCTTCTGGGATGGTCCGTATACCAAAAAACTCCTAATTGAGTCGCTTCCCTACGGGCTGGCTTTGTTTTTCAACGTATTGTTTTTCAAAGCCGACGTCGTCATGCTTTCGCTCATGGAACCGGCGGAGTCAGCAGACCGTATTGTAGCACTATACAGCCTGCCGATGAAAATTATAGAAGTCGGTATGATGTTCGGAACGGTGTTTCTTAATTCTATGCTCCCGCTTATCACTCAGTCTATCACTGACCAGGTAAAGCTGAAATTACTCGTGCGAAAATCTTATGGGATTCTCCTGTTTTTTGGATGAGCTATGGCACTCTTTCTCACTCTGAAAAGCGAGGTGATTCTCCGACTCATTGCCAGCGAAAAATACCTCGTTCCGATTGGTAATTATAGCTCGGTTGATGCGCTGCAAATCGTGAGTTTCGTATTCTTTTTGTTTTTCACGAGTTCGCTGTTCAACTATTTGCTTATCGCGAGCGGGAAACAGGGGCGCCTCTTGTGGATCAACGGTGGTATTGCCCTGGTAAATATCGTCGGGAATTACCTGCTTATCCCCCACTATTCCTTCGTGGGATCGGCTTGGGCAACGGTCGTATCACAGATATTACTGATTGTTTGCACGGCCATTGCGACCCGTGACGTCATAGGGTTCGATTTCCATCCGCGGATGACTTTGGGCGTCATAGGAATACTGTTGGTTTCCGCTGCAACTCTGTCGGGCGTTGGAAACGGAATCTTACATTTCGGCTGATGGTTGGCGATTTTGTGAAACCTCGGCATCCGGGAACACGTGAAATGGCTGGCAATAGCCATAGATTTGAGCGTCAGCGCCGTCGCGTTCGGAGTTCCTGCGCTCACTGGATTCTGGTGGCTACAAAAGTCGGGAATCGCAAAATAACGATATCAAAAAAACTACGCTTTCAAACCGTAAAACCTCAGACTATTCTCAAAAACCGTTCGTTCGACTTCTTCCGCCGGTTCGCTCCTGATACTGAAGAGGTATTCCAAAACATGACGGGTATAACTCGGTTCATTCACTTTACCACGAACTGCTTGGGGTGCCAGAAAAGGAGCATCTGTTTCCACAAGAATTCGGCTTAACGGCAAGTTCCTTGCGGTATTCTGGATTTCCAGAGCATTCGGAAAAGTAAGAATGCCGCTAAAACTAAAATAGATTTCGTCGGAAAATTCCATCAGTTCTTTCGCAAATGCAACATCCTCGCTAAAACAATGGATGACCGCGTTGCGGATATTAAATTTCTTGATAGCATCAATGGTTTCCCTTCTAGCCTCGCGAGAATGTATAACGAGAGGAAGTGTGTAATCTATGGAAATTTGGGCGAGTCGTTCAAACCAGTAGTTTTGCTCAGTAATTTCTTGTATACGTTGGATTGGATCCTTACTGAGATAATGACAGTCAAGGCCAGTTTCTCCGATAGCTACAACAATATCACGATGTTCATCAATCAGCTTCCGGAGTCCGACTTCCTGCTCCAAATGATGGTTTGCCAGGTCGACTGAAATATTTTCGTATTCTGGAGCGACTTCTCACTTGTGGATTTTTTTACCTCCAGCCCGATCTTTGCTCAGCATGGGATTTTGCGCATCTACTGGATGATATCCAACGGTCGCATACCAATTGGAGTACTTGCGAGCAAGTTCTATAGCAGATCGGGAACTCGAGATATCGCAACCGATTTGTACCGAGTGGGTAACATCGCAATTGATCATATTTTGATGGACTTCGTCGATGCGTACGGCAAGTTTATCAAAATAACAGTGGGAATGTGTATCAAAAATCATAGGAAAAATCAAAAAATTGAGTAGAGTATACAAAAAATCTTACGAGTTACGAGCTTCTTTTCAAAAAAAACATGCGACTGAAAAATTCATCGGAAATAACCGAAATCGTCAAAATAATTGAATATCTCTATGCTGGGAAAATCATAGAGCTCGATTACGAAACCCCGTTCCAGCTCCTCTGTGCCGTCATTCTGTCTGCTCAGGCTACGGACAAAGGCGTGAATAAAACAACACCGAAACTATTCGAGAAGGTAAGAGTCCCAGAAGACATGAAACGAATTTCCCTAGAAGAAGTCACGGAAATGGTCAAACGCATCAACTATTTTAGGAACAAGGCAAAGTACTTGTGGCTGAGCGGACATATTCTCGCCGATAGGTTCGGCGGAGTGATTCCGGATAGTCTCAAACTTATACAATCTCTCCCATGAGTGGGAATCAAGACAGCAAAAGTAGTGTTGTCAGTGTTGTATGACCGACCTTTCGTTGGGGTCGATACCCATATACATCGGGTCTGCAACCGGCTCTGAATCGTGAAAACGAAAACCCCAGAAGCCACTGACAGAGCTATCGAACGGAGATTAAATTTGACGCAAAGAAAAGATATGCACCATCCTTTTGTATTGTTTGGTCGATATCACTGTACCGCAAGAAATCCAAAATGTTCAACCTGCGAACTTCGAAAGTGGTGCAATTTTTACCAAAAATGACTCGGAAACACATCGGAAAAGACGGACTAGCCGTTCAGGAATTGTTCCTCGATTTTTTTCTTGAACGTTTCTACGTCTTCTATGGTAATTTTCGGAGGATGAATATCATGCACCACCTTGTTTCGGAGCTTATGATACTTCCAAAAATATTCGATGTTCTTGTAGTTACTCCGTTTCTGAAGCATTTCTCCCATAGTACCACGATTACCAAGATCTTTCATGATATGTTCCAGTATCGTATCGCAGGCTATGAGAGCGGAATGTGGTTCTTTCTTGGATGCGTTAGTCAACACACCGGAGTAATAGGTTCTTTTTGACTGAGACAATTTCCTTGGGTGATGTCAAAAAAGACCGTATACGATAATGAGAAAAAGTATGCTGAGTACGAAAATTACGGATATAACCGGCCATGACATGGGCGTATTTTACATATTTTTCCGATGTAACAAAAAAGAAAAATCAATCACCCCGCAGCAAGCTGACGGGGTATGACCTAGATCTTACAATCCGAGTTTCAACTGATCTTTTGAGACATGGAGCCTTTTGTATTCGATT
>JAVHRB010000088.1:0-1466 GCA_036171455.1 Patescibacteria group bacterium | reverse complement strand
TTATATCCTATCCTGAATTTGTGAGAAAGTTGCGTTTGGGGTTAGAATCCAGCAGAGATTCTATAAACCTGAATGCTTCCGGAACCGTTATTGGATATCAGGGATTTGCCAAAGATCAAGTTGCGGGGATAGCGAAGCTCTCGGCGGGGGCGACTCGGGATCCATTGGATACCAGTATATATACCACCTATGCGACGAATGTTTTACAAACGAAAATGCAAGTAATGAATTTTTTGGAAGATGGAAGCAAGGTAACAGCTTACATTCCAGGAACATTTGAAATACAGGATGCTTTTGCCGTAGCATGAACCAGTTACTCAAATCGAAGTCCGGTTTCTCGAGGCGATTCCCTGGGTATATTATTGGGAAGCACGGGAAGTAGCCTGAATCAACCGGTACAAGAACTTTATACAGTAGGTGCATTTACCGGGGTGGATGTCGTGAATACAAGTACGGGGTACACGGTAATTTATTGAAATAGAACCAGTGAACGGTCTACGGGAACCGGGACGGTACTCGTTGGACTTAAAAACAATATGAAACTCTGAATGTACGATGCGAATCTCATCTGATATTGGGATATGGAAACCGTTACTCCGAACTGACTTTTGGCAGATTTGAGTGGCAATGGGAATAATTTGATCTGAAATGGGTGAGTTACCGTTGGTATGGTCCCGGGGAAATATGGAAACGCTACCCTATTTGACGGAAACAACGATGTTTTCGTGGCGAACGGTACTGGGGATTTGAACATTACTACGAATGCCTTTACTATCGTTTCGGTCGTAAAACCCTACTCGCTCGCGGGAGCTTCACACATCGTCTGTAAATGAGCGTGATGGGTTACGGATTATTCATACGGTCTAGCCTTTCATCAGCCTTCGGGGGGATGGATGATTAATCTGACGAAAGACGGAGTAAACGTCAACACCAATCAAACGCCGCCATACAAAAATGATCCATCAAACGTATATTATGTAATTGCCACGGTATGGGACGGTACGAATTCCAAGCTTTTCAGAAATGGTACCATGATCTGAAACGTTCCTTTTTCATCAAATAATCTATTTCAATCCGCTACGAAATTTAATTTGTGAGGAAACGGATGGGACAACAAATGGAACGGTCTCATTGACGAAGTGCGCATGTACAATCGGGCACTTTCGGATTCCGAAATACAGAACCTCTATAACGTTAACTAATATTTATGATTACCCACTTCAATACCAAACATTCCAAAAAACTCCTCCCCGGATTCACCCTCGTAGAGCTCATCGTCGTTATCACGATACTTTCGATTCTTGGAACGATCGGGTTCATTTCGATACAGGGATACTCATCGTCTGCTCGGGACAGCGCTCGGGTATCGGACGTGGCTACTATCAGTAAAGCCATAGAGCTGGCACTGGTGGAACGAGGCACTGCTCCTCTACCATTTTGAGCTACAGCCTATACTGGAGGTACTG
>JAVHRB010000087.1:0-1478 GCA_036171455.1 Patescibacteria group bacterium | reverse complement strand
GAGGAATATCCCTGGATGGAAATGAATCCAATGGTCCCCAATATTGCAAGTATTGTTATAACAACAATAAGCTCGACGAGGGTAAAACCGTCAATGAGATTTTTGGAATCGTCGATATGAAATATGGAAGTCATGGGATAATAATTATTTGGAAGAGTTATATAAAATTCAAATCTCTGATTCTGTAAGTGCACGACTATAAACGCGTACTTCGTCAATCAGTCCATCATAGCTAGCTTCCTGGATTTTTCATCAGATGGAAAAGCTGGAATCTTTTAGATTGAAATTGTCCGTTGACCCCCAATTGGTATTTGCTGGAATTTTTTTGTCGTCAATGTATCGGATGAGATTGGTTCCATCAAAAGTAACTGCCATAAAAACCCATTTTCAGATATCATATTGGACATTTACTTGTGGTCATGACCACACTCAGAACTGAGATGGTCAGTGGAGGCCTCAAATGAGCCAATGGTGGGATCAGGTTCATGGAGAACCGAGTAATAATACCCACTGGCGGCACTCGTTCGAATCCGTGCAAAGCATTCGGGGAATATACATCCAGGAAGTAATGGTATGTGGAGTTCATTTTCACGTTTGGATCATATTTTTCAACATTCAGAACTCGACGAATCATCAACTTGCGCTCGTTGCTCATGAATTCGAGTAGAAACTCAATCATCCGCCCACTTTTCCCGTTGTCCAAGTCGGTGAAATGCCACCGCTAAAAATCCCATTATTTTCATTTCAGCTACTATCGGTTACAGTCGTTCCATTTCATTCGTCGAAACTCCAATATCCGACGAGTCCATCTCCGGCTATACTGGATTTCAAAGCAGTTCCCGTTCCTGAAAATTGTTGGGATTTGTTCAAATACATCGTATATGCCTTGGTTGTTTGAATAATATCTACTCCAGTAAAACTGTTGGCAAAATAGAGTTCTTGTACGGGTTGATTGAGATTTGAGTCAGTTCCGAGAAGTATCCCTATAGAATCTCACCTCGACATTGGAATCCTGTTTGAGTAATTCGTACTAGCATTTGCGAAACTTTCTGATGCAAATAGAGGATTAGAAATAAGTGATGTCACTTTGCTTCCATCTTCCAAAAAAACCATTAATTGCATTTTCGTTTGCAATTCATTCGTGGCATAAGTCGTAGAGATTCAATTATCTAGAGGATCTTTCGTTGCTCCAGCTGAGAGCTTTGCTATGTTTGCAATCTGTTCTTTGGCGAATCCCTGATATTCCGTTATGACTCCTGATGCCGTTATGGTTATCGAGTTTTCTGGCATTGGGTAGATTCATGAGGATATTCGGTAGATATCGAGACCTTTGTGAAGATTTACGAGATTGCTGATGCGAGTACTATCACGTGCTGAACTGGAGTATCCTTGTATAGAAATGAATCCAATGGTTCCTAAAATTGATAAAATCTCTTTTCCCCGTCAGCTTGCTGCGTGGGCTACCGCTTTGTGATTTC
>JAVHRB010000086.1:0-6874 GCA_036171455.1 Patescibacteria group bacterium | reverse complement strand
AACCATGAGGTAGGAAGATTTCTTTGCATGTAAACTTGACGCTGCAACTTAACATTTATTTAGAAACACCAAAAAATCCTTCCAGTTTCCCGAAAGGATTTTTTAAAATCAAAAATTATTTTGCTCGTTCCTGATATTCTCCAGTTTCGGTATTAATAATGAGGTATTCGCCATTATTAATAAATCCTGGAACTCGCATTTCAAGACCAGTTTCGAGCTTGACCAGCTTATCGACTTTTCCATCAGCCGTGTTTCCGGCTACGGCAGGATCCGCCTCGATAACCTTGAGCTTAACGCGTTGCGGAAGCATAGCTCCAATAAATCTTCCCTCATAGCTCTGAATATCTACTATCAGACCTTCTGTCAGGTAATTCACGGCATCTCCTATATCATCTACCGTTAATTCTATCTGTTCAAATGTCTCTTGGTTCATAAATGCGTACGATCCCGCAGATTCATATAGGAATTCAAATTTTACCCGCTCGAGCGTAATATCATCCATTTTTTCTTCACTGTCAAACATCTTGTCTACAGAATTTCATTGAAGAAGACTCTTGAGACGAAGCTTGATATTCGTAGCTCCTCGTCCACCACGGTGGAGCTCAAACTTGAGAACTAAGAGAATATCACTTCCAATTTTAACGACCGTACCAACACGGCACTGCATGGCGAATTTCATAAAAAAAAGTTAAATCTAGTTGTTTTGGAGATGATTTGGTGCCCAGAATGAGACTCGAACTCACAAGGGATTGCTCCCACAGGCTTCTGAGACCTGCGTGTCTACCATTCCACCACCTGGGCCAATGCTATGAATAGCGGCAATCACACCAAAAAACGTGCAGATAGTAAGCAAAAGCCGAAAAGAAGCAAATTTTGACATTCTGATACTTCGTAAAAATTCCCCTTTTGAGGAATTTTTATTTTGACTATAATCCAGCTCATATTTCAAAAACATTTATCTCATGGCTATCACCTCTCGCGAAACCGACTACTCCCAATGGTACCTCGATGTTGCCAAATCCGGCGACCTGTTCGAATATTCGCCTACCCCCGGCTGCATCACCTTTCTCCCGAAATCTGTAACCATGTGGACTCGTATTCAAAAAGCTATGCAAGAGAAGCTCGATCGACTCGGCGTGCAGAATGTCTACCTCCCAATGCTCGTTCCCATGAGTTTTTTCGAACGGGAAAAAGACCATGTCGAAGGATTTGCTCCGGAACTCGCCGTTGTCACTATTGGATGAGGAAAAACCCTCGAGGAACCGCTCGCTATTCGACCAACTTCGGAGCTCCTATTCTGCGATTTCTTCAAGGACAAACTCCAATCGTATCGAGACCTCCCGATGCTCTACAACCAGTGGGTATCCGTGCTCCGATGGGAAAAACGCACCCGTCCGTTCCTTCGCACCGCAGAATTTTACTGGCAGGAAGGCCACACCCTCCACGAAAACCGACCTCAAGCTAATGCATTCGCACTCGATATTCTCTGGAAAGTCTATATTGAAACGATTCAAGATGTTATGGCTATTGGCGGTATTGCTGGACGCAAATCTGCGAGCGAGAAATTCGCCGGAGCCGACACTACCTATACTTTCGAGCCAATGATGAGCAACGGTTGGGCGCTCCAGATATGTACATCTCACCTGCTCGGACAGGGATTTATGGAAGGATTCGGCGTGAAATACCAAGACCGAGACGGGGCATTGACCCATCCATGGTACACTTCCTGGGGACTTTCAACGCGGTCTATCGGAGGCATTATTTCCAGTCATTCCGATGATCGAGGCCTCATAATTCCTCCGAAAATGAGCGAATTCCATGCAGTAATTCTCCCATTGTTCACCAAAGAAAACACCGAAGCTATCGGAGAATATGCCCGTCAAATCGCTCGACTCATCGTTGGAGAAAACGCGAGCGAGGTTCCGGTACAATGAGAATATTTCCGAGCGCTCGTTGGTACTAACGGCAAGGTCGAACTCGACCTCCGAGATGCGAGACTGGGACAGAAAATCACCGATTGGGAAATCTCCGGATACCCCATCCGAATCGAATGTGGAGAACGCGACCGAGAAGCCGGAAAATGTGTCGTTGTATCACGAATTACGGGAGAAAAAGTGATCATCACCCTCGCTGAAGTCATGGCGACCGTATCAAGAATGAACGAGGAAGGCCAAGCAAAACTCCTCGCTGACAGCCGGAAACGGGTGGAAGAAAACACGGTGGCCTGTTTTAGCATGGAAGGCATCGGAACCGCTATCGAATCCGGAAAATTCGCCATCTACGAATGGGATCAAAATCCGGAATTCGAAAAAGAAATCAAGGAAAAGTTCAAAGCCACGACCCGATGCATCCCGTTCGATGGACAATTCACCGACGAACTGTTACCGCTCCGTGGGAAAAATACCGTTCGGGTCATCATAGCGAGAAGTTTTTAAAAACCCTCACTCACGGAAAACCAGCATTCTTATTTGTGGAATATGACACGCAACATCGAACTCTTCGAACGGAATCCCCTCATCGAAACTTCCATCGATACCAAGGGATTCTACCTCTATAACTGGATATCCTTCGAGGAATTCCGCAAGACGGTAGCCCGAGACTATCTTTGGTTGCTCTCCAAAATGCTCATTCCGCTCGGGGTCGTCCTCGTATGCGGCGGAATATACGACTTCTACGTCCTGAACAACCGGTACTTCCTCTGGACGGTGGTAGGATTGATTGCGGCATATGGGCTTATTTTTCTCGGAATCATCATCCGGATGTTTTTGCGTTCTTGGACGTTCCTCCGGATTTCCAACATCGTGTTCACCGACACCCATATCGGTATCGGGGGAGAAATCGTACCCTACGAAAAATACGATACCCTGAAAGACCGAATCCACGAATGGGGCGACGAATTCGAGGAAGAACTCATGAAACCGTCCAAAATCGACGAGAAAATCGGGCAGTTCAAGGCGCGGGCTTTTGCCTGGGGAGCCAGCAAAGAAGAAAGAAAATCAAAGAAATCCAGCAACGGCTGTCTGGACGTCGGCAATTGCGGGGATATCGACGGCTGTGGGGAAGGGAGTGGAGAAGCCTTCTGATTCGTTATCGTGGTATTCTTGCTCGTGGCCGTATACTGGCTTTCCATCCGGGTATTTTACGGAATCGGATGGATATTTTCATTCGTTATCGGGTATACGTTCGTTGGCATCATGAAAATCGTCTTGCACGTCCAATGACGCGAGGAAATCAAAATCCAAAAAATGTTCGAGCGGCTCGAAACGGTTTCTTCGGAGTTGGCCACTTCCAAAACCTTGATTGTCAAAGAGCTCAGGAACGCGACCCGATGAGCTTGGAACGAGTGAACGAAAGGTATAGTGGACAAGTTCGACATGACTATCGGCAAGGCTTGGGATGGAATTAGCCTCGTAAAAAAATTGAAAACCACCTTGGAGAATTCCAAATATTCCGATATTTTCAACTACGACACGTTCGACACTTGGACCAAAAGCCAAATTCTGGAACCCATCAACGAAATGATTACCCTCCTCAATTCCGGACTCGAAAAATTGGACGACACCATCACGGCACTCAAAAAGCAAATCGCCAATACGAAGGAACCGGCATTTGTAATTCCCCTCGAAACCCAGCTCCAGCGCCTCGAAATGCAGAGGAAAACCTTCGTCACGATGCAGGACCAGTGGAAAGGAATCGGTGTCAAAATTGCCATTGGAAAATTCTAAACGACCTCCTCGCATGCTCGCGAAGTTCGCAATATCCCTCATAGAAATCTGGCAAGCCTATTTCAGCCATGACCATTCGTATTGGCGAAATTCCGGCACGCGGAGGGTTTGCAAAATGCAACCGAGCTGCAGCCAGTTCGCGAAGGAACGAATTCGGGAACACGGGGTTTGGAAGGGTGGGTACCTCGCCTGGAAGCGAATTCGTGGGTGCGGGAAATAGTCGATAAAATACGCCATACCAAATACCATCGGTACCGAGCCTTTTGCAGCATATCGACAAAAACGGGATTGGTTGCTTTACGGAAAATGCCCGAATGTTACCAGTATATCGGCGTCACTCCCTTCTCGAACTCTTCACAACTACAATATGCTTCCCGTCACTCCATATCTTTGAAGATTGGATTGTAACTCCCTACTGCACCTCCTCCTGCAACGACCTGTCCAAGATGTTTTTTTCTATAGTCCAAACTGCAGGCTTCATTTTTTGGCACAGTAATGCTCGCATATTTATCCCAAGGCATTTCGCTTTTCACCATTACGAAATGACTGGAGCAGGTCCATTTGTATTCGAATTCTCGATTATCCGGAACGGTAGTATATCCTCCGATATTTATTGGGGTTTCATTGCCGTATTTCACGAACCAATTATATCTTCCGTACGGTTCGGCAGTACCACCGGAAGTGACATTACCACCCGGCACGACGATATCATAGGCAACATTTTTGTCTTGCGCGTAACTCGTAATGATCGCTGGCTTATGGTAGAAACCTTTTCCTGTGGCACAGAGATCAGATCCTGGGGCTTCCCGGCAAAGCTTTGGGGATTTGCTGTTGTCGAGCCCAAGGAAGATTACCGAACGTATGTTAGAAAATGATTGATCTTGAATCAAAGACATTTCATCAAAAGAATTCTCGGGAGTAGTCGACGTATACGCTCCGAGGGTTACCGGAGCAACGTTCAATACGAATGCTGGCATATTTACGGTAGGATGCCAGGTACAGGCATATCAGAGCATACTACACATTTCGTCCGTCTCAACGGCAGTCTTGCAACTCTCGTTGGTACAAAGGGGAAGTCCATCGCTTACTGGACTGCAGTGTCCGTCTTTGGTACAGCCGCGGATGACGATTTTGTGCGAACCTTCAGCGAGGCTGAGCTCCTCAGGAGTTACCGAGATCCTATTGTAGGTATTGTATCCTTTGGACGAATATCATGTTACTTCGCACAAGTTGCTCAAATCTGATCCTTTCAATTCATATTTTACTTTTTCACCATTTTTCGAAAAGTCTTCCCCGTCGATATTGATGAGATAATACCAAGCTTCCCGGCTTATTTCGCAATTCGTTTGCATAGTGAACGTTATTTTCATGTTCTTCGGTACTGCAAACGTGCTGTTACTTTGAAGAAAGCCACCATTGGTCGAAGCATGGCTTCACAACGAATATATTATTGTATCGAAATAAATAACTTTCGGAGCATCCGGATCTTCGTTTCCTGGAGCCTCTATGACGATTGTCATATTTTTGGTATCAGTGAATTTGACGGTTTCACAACTGTTCTCTAGAGTATATTTGAGAGAAAAATCATATGTCCCCGCCGTAGTGGGAATTCCTTTGATATCCTTGCGCCCGTATTTGTTTCATCCTCCGGGCCTATCGTTTTCGTTGTGTATGGCAAGTCCGGGAGGTAGCGTTCCGGATACTTTTTCGATACTCGCCGTTCGATTACAATCCCTTTTGCCCTCAGCATCGTAATAATTTCCATAACTGTCGATTTCTTTCGTCGTTTGTATGACTTCGATATATTTTTTTCCTATCGTGCCCGTATGGAGTTTTTCCGGACTCAGGATCGACATCGTAGCCTTTGTCGTGGGAATAATCTTGTAAAAGAAATTTTTTCGTGTCATTTGGTTCCCTACCCACAGGGTAACACAAATGTGATCTTCCGATTTCTCCGATCCAGCGATGCTCCCCATGATAATCCCATGCGATGACACCTTGAGTCCGTCGGTTTTAAAAGAAGGTATTAGGATACATGGCATCCAAAATGGTTCACTTCCGTCTCCTCCGGAATATTCAAGCTGAATATTTTGAGTCTGATAGGTAATGACCTGCGGAAGAGATTCGGGAGTAGTTATCACGAGTGGTTCAACGTTTTTTGGAGCCTGGGTTTCTGCTACTGAAGCAACTACCTTCATGGTCGCGGTCGAACTCGCACTTCATGCGGCATTCGTGACCGTATAGACGAAAGTAGCTATACATCCTACTTTGTTATCAATCGGGGCATTGGTTACTGAGCCCTGGGCTGTATTACCAGCCAATCCATCGGTTCCTGCCCAGGTACCGGACAGCCAGTTGCCATTGGAATCCTTCTGGACACAAGGCGTGGTATTTTCTGGATCCTGACTGAATGTATACGTTGTATTCCAAGACGCTCCATTGGTCGAAGTCCATACTTTCTGATGGGATTGACCTACAGTAAGGGTCGCATTTTGAAGGCCATCTATCGTGAATGATGCAGTGGGAATATCGGTACTAGCCGAAGTTCCGGTTCCAGAAATACCTCCTATCTGCCCAATAATATCAGGAATAGAAGTAGAATAAGCTGATCGAAGTTCGAACACTCTCGGATATATGTATTGAAATAGGAACGTATAATCCGATCCGTACTGTAATCTAACCGTATCATCCAATTTGCTCAATTTCGAAAGGTAATTGTCGAGGTATGACACGTATGTATTATTGTCCACGGGATTTCCTGCCTGCGTTATGGCTTTCGTTTTGACATTGGCGACGATTCAGTCGAGATCCCAGCACCCTTGCCTTGGGTAAGATTCGAGAGCTGTGCATCGGCTGCGGCATTCCTCGACTGGTAGGGAGTGGATTTCAGCAAGAGTCCGTTACTTACGGCTAAGAATGAAATGAATGCGATAACGCCGAAAGCAGCGAAAACTATCAAGGATTGCCTGACGAAAAGAGGTATTTGTTTCATATGAAAGAAATGAGGATGGAAGAAACAATTGTTATTGTATGACGGTTATTTCAGGAAAGCAAATCGAGGTTTTCGGCTCTATTCCACCCAATGGGAATTTTACCCTACGAAATTGACGGAAATAATCCCTTCTTCGCATTTTTCAATATACACTTCA
>JAVHRB010000085.1:0-7066 GCA_036171455.1 Patescibacteria group bacterium | reverse complement strand
GGATTATTTCCGTCAATCTCGTAGGGTAAAATTCCCATTGGGTGGAATAGGGCCTTCGATAATTGACAATATTCATATCATTATTATGATACACGAAATAACCCAACTTCATGAAATCTTCAATTGCTGGAATTTTCTTGGCTGGAAGCCTATTGCTTCCCCAATATGCCGGAGTTAAAAGTTCAACGGACGCCCGAGATGAAATCGCTAATATTTCCGGAAAATTCAAAGCGGAAAACAAAGAACTCATCGCGAAAGTTCTGAAAAATGGTGACATGACCAAATCAACGAATACCCTATCAGCTCAGAGTTCTGCAGCTGGTGATTTATTTTTGGAATTGGTTCCAGAAAATGAATACGGGAATATTGAAAAAGAAAAAGTCGCTATTAGCAAATTGATCAGCGGTCTCAAATCTGTAGAACGCTTGTCTTTGAAAGGTATGAGCCATCAAGACCGAATAGCCCTTCATACCGGCATTTCTGATTTGATAGCACAGTATGATAGTGTGAATCAAAAGACTTTTGATCGGAAAACATTTGAAGATCGGACCTATGTAGCACTGCTCAATCTCGTGATTCTTTTTGATGTTGATTCCCTATCGGAGCTTCGAAGGATTATTGATCCAGAAAAAATCAAAATTATCAATGCTGCGTATTCCCCTGCTGCCAATTCGATGCAATGAGAGAATCTGATTCGGGTAGGAACTTCCAATACACTTGGGAAAAGTCAGGAAACGATGATGCTGGAGCAATATGTTTCGCTATTTCAAGCGGAACTTGTATATCTCGAGAATAATCCTGAATTACTGGCTTCTTGTGGAGCAAGAAACCCAAAACGTAACGAACTCCGCCAACAAGCCATCATTTTGGTGCAGCGTATCATTGCAACAACGGTAACTGATCCGAATTTGCCGAGTACCAAAGAACACGAAACATATCGTGAGCAACTCTTTAACGTACGAAAAAAACTCTACCCAAAAGGTGAAATGGGGTATGTCGATGCTCAGGAGTGGGGATATCGAGAACTGATGCGTTGAGCCCAAAAATCTCACGTCAGCCTGTAATAGTTACTTAGCTTTTCCGAAATACTCCATCCACCATTCCGGTTGAGAGAGACATTCCCAGGCTTTTTTCATTTCTTCTTGGAATTGGGATTCTTTTTCCTGGTCGATCGGTAGGATAACACTCTTATATTCTCATTTTTTTCATTCAACAAAATCAACCCGGAGTTCGTCTACTGGATATTTTGACCAATTACTGTCCAGTGAGAGCATAATTCGGTAAAACATCAGCTGGCGGTAGTATCCAATGTCGCCGTTCAATCCTTCTCCGAGGAGTTCACCGGAGCTTTTGATATTTCCTGTTTTATAATCGATAATTCGGAGCGTCTCATTCGGGAGTAGATCGATTCGGTCAATACTTCCAGTCAATGGGATTTTATCGTAATAAATATTTCTCGGACGTAATTTGTACTCCAGTGCGGCAGGGAGATTCGCATCAATAGGTTGAAGATCATACCATCATCGAAGTCCGGCTTCTCCACGTTTTCTCCCATCTTCGAGTTCTGCGGGAGTGAGGTAAGCATGGGAAATTTGCAATTCGAATATTTCCAAAAGTTCCTCAATTTTAGGTTTCGTGGTATCAGCCTTCCACTTGAGGAAAAATTTTTCGAGTGCGGTATGATAGCACCTTCAGAAAATAAAATATGGATGATCTTCAAATGGGTATTTTAAGATGACCTTTTTGAAAAAAATCTTTGGGTCTTCGATGAAACTATTGAGATCCGTAGGTGAGAGTCGGTAGTTTCCGAGGACTTCGCGAAGATAGATGAGATCTTCTTGTTCGAATTGTAGACGAAACATTCCAGTATCTCGCAGGGAAACGATTTGATAATTTTCGATTTCTTTGCCATCGGTGGGTACAACGCCCATCTCTGTAACAAATTCTGATGCGATTTTTGCAGCACCGCGGATATTTGATGGAAAACTGACTTCCAATACGGATTTTGCACGAGTAAGCGCCACGAAAAATAATCGGCGTTCTTCTTCATTTTTTTCCGAAGCCTCGAGTGCATTTCCCGTAATACTCTCGGGAAGATTCAGTTTTTCTAGGTTTCGGCTATTACCCCAGACGCCATTGAGTGCTCACGGTAGGAAAACACATTCGTACTCTAGACCCTTTGATTGATGAGCGGTCATAATCTGCACTCCCCTCTTTTTGGAATCCAAATCGGGAACTTCAAACGAAATATGATAGGTATCCATCCGTTTCCAGAGATCAAGGATATCCTTGAGGGTCTTTATCCGTCCGCTTTGCGCAAGGGATTGGATTTCTTGGAGTACCTTGTAGATTCTCGAAATTCCAACGATTCCACTCTGATTTTGTACGAATGGTTCAATTTTGAGACGTCCGAGCATGGTACGGAGCACGCTGATGATGTCGAATTGCGGCAAGGAACGAAGTTCCAGTATGACTTTTCCCGTCTCGGTCCATTGAGAAAGTGTATCTGGAACGATAGCTTCGAGCGTGTCAGGATACAGGAATAGATCAAAAACCGTCAGCTTCTTGGTGCGGGTCCAATTGAGTTCAGACAATGACTTAGTAATGCGGTACAACCCGATCCGATCGGTGCCAAAAATACCAATGCGGAGGAGTTCTATGAGAGCAAAATCTGGAACCTTTGGCAGGGCAACGATTTCGATGAGATATTGGATCAACCGGAATTCCTCAGTATCGAAAAGATTGTATTTTTGCCGTGAAGTCACCGGGATTCCTCGGGATTCGAGCACCTCGGTCCAAACAGCGATTTCCGCGTTTTTCTTGACGAGTATCGCCATGTCAACATAGGGAATTCCCGTTTCTTGAAGTTCCAGAATCCGATCCATAACCCCGGCCTGTTCGGATTCCGGATTGGGATAGTTGAGAATTTTTACCTGGGCGAGTTTTCCCGTTCCGCTCTCGAGCGGCTTTTTGAGATTCGGGATGAGTTTGGTGATGCGGGTGGTATTGTTTTCGATGAGGATGCGGGCGGTATCGAGCACCGGTTGTCCGGATCGGTAGTTCACCTCGAGGACGATGATTTTGGTATTCTCGAATTTCTGCGAAAAATGGAGCATGTTCTCCAAATTGGCGCCCTGGAACCGGTAGATACTCTGATCGTCATCTCCCACGGTCAGAATGTTCGGCATATCGCTTGTCCGGAGCAGTCCCATAATAACCTGGTTTTGTGCGTTGCTCAGGTCCTGGAATTCGTCCACCATCACGAATTGATATTGTTCGGCCAGCTGGCTCGCGAGAAAATCATTTTCGGTAATTTCCTGCGCGACGTACAATATCATGTCGACGAAGTCGTATTTTCCCCATTCCCGCTTGATTCGGTAATATTCGGCGTATATACGCTGTAATTCCTTCATCTGGGCGGAAATTTTCTCGTGGCGAAGCACGGCATTGGCGTAGGTCTTCTTGGCACGTTCCGGATTGATTTCTGAAAGTTCCCGATCAAACTGTTCGTGGAGTCGATCAATATGACCGGTAAAATTCTCGGGGGTTACGGCTTCTTCGCGGAGGTTTTTTATCCGTTTGACGATATCTTTGATCCAGTAGGTCGGCTGGTGGATACTGTACAGTTGGGGAAATTCACCATTCTCGATAATCTGTTCCACGAGCTCGTAATTTTCGAGTTCGTCCATGAGGGAAAGTGCTCGGTATTTGAGAAAGTATTCCGGATAGCTCTCGATGATATCCTTGGTAAAACCGTGAATGGTGGTAACCCGGACCTTGTAACTCGAAGCCCCGATGAACTGTTGCAAACGCTTTTTGATGGCGATTACGCCCGCTTCTGTGAACGTGGTGATGAGGATATTTTCTGGTAATACATCCGTGTGCTCCAAAATTTTCGCGGTTCGCGCAGCGAGTACCTGGGTTTTTCCGGTACCAGGTCCGGCAACGACCATGTACGAGCCATAGAGAGCATCCACGACTTCTTTCTGTTTGGTATTCAATCGTTCGTAGAGGGAGTCGAATTCGGATGGCATGGTCGGTTTATAAGGTATTGAGTTCATCGTCAAATTCTGCTTCAAAAGCTTTTTTCTCATCAGCTTCGCGTTTGCGGTTTTCCTCGGAATATTGCGCAGAATCTGCATAATTCTGCCGAAGCTTCTTGAGTTCCGCTTTGGTTATAGGTTTGGCACGGCGTGTCGGAGGGGCAAATTCCATTATCGGTTGCGTAAAAAAAGTACACGCAGTGTACCAAAAATTAATTGGAAATCCAAGAGGATATTCCAATTTTCTATGTAATAGGTATCCAGTTCGACTTCCCGATCGAATTCTGAGGTTTCTCGAGCATACACCTGTCACATTCCGGTAATTCCTGGCTTGATGGTCAGGACCTGTCGGTGCCATTCGTCGTACTTTTCGACTTCTCGAGGCTGATGTGGACGTGGACCGACGATGCTCATGCTGCCGAGAAACACATTGAATAACTGAGGGAGTTCATCGATAGAAAACCGTTCGATGATTCTCCCGATACGCATCTTTCTCGGGTCATCTCGGGTAATTTTATAAATAGGACCAGTTCGGGTATTTTTGTTTGATTTCATGAGGTCCTGCTCAAATTTGAGGGCATCGTCGTCCTGGGGCTTTACCCCATAGGCGTCCTTGACGCAGTACTTCCAGTACATGTACCGGAATTTGTAGAGCGTGAACGGTTTCCCATCCTTCCCTACCCGTTGGTTTTTGAAAATGATCGGCCCGTCGGGATCTTCCCACTTGATGAGCGCGGCAATCGCTACCCATACCGGCGCCAGGAACACGATGGCAAAGGCGCTCGCGATGACGTCAAACAATCGTTTTACGATGCGTCACCAAACCGACATTCAGACGAATTCTATCTGGGTGATGGCAAAATTCCCGACGAATTCCACGGAACTTTTCTGGAGGAGTATGTCCGGCAGTTGCACCAAGTGCGCCGATGCCCCGTAAATCTTGCAGAGGTGAAGGATATCACGCTGGTTCGGGTCGACGACATTGGGTCACAGGAGTACCGAATCAATCCGTTGTTCCCGAATGGCGGTTTTGAGTTCAGCAAGCCCAAGCTGAACCAGCTCGATGTGCCCGTATTTGAGATATTCATCGAGTATGGTTTTGGAAACTTCGCCCGCGTATCAGATTTTCGTTTTTTTGAGCCATTTCCGATTATGGAAGTATTCAAGTCAGAAATGAATCACTGTCTGTTCAAAAGCTACGAAGAAATACGCAAAAACGACGGTGTAGAAAATAACGAGACGGGGAATTTCCACACTATACAAATATCCGTTCCCCAAGTATACCGTCGCGATGAAAAACAAAAACCAAGTCCAACAAGACGAAAAAAGCGCTGAGAATTTGGAGCCGAGCGCCTGCTCGTATTGGTAGGTATAGGCCTTTTTAACCGACTGTATCAACACGAACAGCAGCGTCCCGAATATGACGAACCAAAACAGGTCGGTTTCGCTGATATGCTGATACGGCAAATGGATTCACGGGATGAGATCCGTGAATTCCCTCAATCTCCGGGCCACGAAAAAAGCGCTGGAAAACGCGATGATGTCCAATGGGATTTGGAGGGCGGAGATGACGATTTGCTGTCGCTTCATTACTGGTGTCTGAGAGTATTGCCACAGTATAGTCCGGGGGGAACGAGTCGCAAGTAATTTTGGATTTATCGGATATCGTCGCTATCTGATAAAAACCCCGATACCGTTGTTATCGTTTGCCAGCACCGTATGGCCGTTTACCGCGGGCAATATCTGCACGTTGTTTTCTCACCAAAAAATCATCGAATCCGAAGTATTTGCCGTATGCGAGCCCGAACATCCAATCCAAGGATCTTCCAAATTGGCGGCTCTCCAGAGGATATTTGTTGCTTCCCCTATTCATTTTACCGTCTTCTTCGCATATTTGATGTCGATATTGACGGCTTGTGAACCGCTGTTTTTCAATTCCATCATTTGGCCATAGTCGAAACCGCAAGCATAATTGCCGTTACCGGTAACGAATTTGATGTCGGAAAACGCGAAGCCTGCATGGTTCAGGTAATAGTTCGTGGCGTGGTTCCATGAAGGGGAATACGTGCCGTAACTGTAATTCTTGTCAAAATCCGAATTTCACGGAAACGTCGTGTACGTACCAAGGGTGTTCCAATTGGCTATCAAAGTCCATCCGCCTCCGTCCGTCGTCATATCGCAATATACCTGAAATGAAGTTGCCTCGGGATTGATAGTATAGGTTCCGTCTCCTTTGCTCAGTCCGGATTCGAGAATCCGTTTGCAGGACGAGGTGGGATTAATTTGGGCAAGCGTACTGCCAGTACCGGAGATGGTACTCGTTTTGGAAAACACCGCCGTATACCCAGTACTCGTACTCACCACGTCAATCCCGGTAAAGGTAGCCGTGAGAAGTTCTTGGACGGGTTGGTTGAGGGTAGTTCCGGTACCGAGGAGGATTCCGAGAGTGTCTCACTTGGTTATGGGAGAACGGGTGGCGTAGGTGGTGTTGGTGGCAGCGTTGGTCGTGGTCGTGAGGAGAGCGGTTACCTTGCTGCCGTCCTCAAGAAAAGCCATCAGCTGCATCTTGGTTTGGAGGGCGTTGGTAGCATAGGTAGTGGAGATCGTTGGATCAAGAGGATCTTTGGTGGAACCGGCGGAAAGTTTGGCAATGTTGGCAACTTGGTCTTTGGCGAATCCTTGGTAGCCGATGGTGGTACCAGAGGCAGTGATGGTGATGGGAGATTCTGGCATGGGGTAGTTTCAGCCTACGGTTTGAAAAATAGTCAGTCACTTATGGAGATTGACGAGGTTGGAGATGCGTGAGGAATCACGTGCTGAGGAGGAATATCCTTGGATGGAGATGAAGCCTATGGTACCGAGGATGGAGAGTATAGTGATAACTACTATCAATTCAACCAAAGTAAATGCCTTGGTTCGAGAAAGAGAAATGATTTTTCCTGTAGTCATAATCCGAATCGGTAATTTGTATACGAATTATATAGTATTATAAAAAATGCCGTATACAAGTTTTTTCAAAGAAA
>JAVHRB010000084.1:0-7173 GCA_036171455.1 Patescibacteria group bacterium | reverse complement strand
ATTCTGGCATAGGGTAACTTCCACCTACGGTTTGAAATAGAGTCAGTCCCTTATGAAGATTAACGAGATTGGAGATGCGAGCAGAATCCCTCGCAGAGGAGGAATATCCTTGGATAGAGATGAATCCTATGGTACCGAGAATGGCAAGTATAGTGATAACAACTATGAGCTCTACGAGGGTGAAACCAAAGGCTTTTCAAAATAACAACTTTCTTGTTCAGACCTGTACAAATCACTTAATGGAGTTCTGTCATATTTCACTCCGATGCTCACTTTTCACAGGAATATCATTCATTTGGAAAAAGCCCACCTCAGGAACTGATCAGATTTTGAATTTTGAATTTTGAATTTTGAATTTTGAATTGGCTGAGAGCATTTGTAGGTATTCAGAATGTATTTCTTGTTTGCATAGGAGGAGATATTCAGAAAATAATGGAGTGCATGAGAAATTTTTACTTCGTCGACTAGTAAAGGGCAGAGACTTCTAAATGTGGCTATTGCACTAAAACGGTTGGGAGTATTTTTATATCATCGAGAAAGAACTCCTTAGATGGAGAGTCTGTGTAAATATACAGCTGTCCTTTGAAGAAGTCAAGTTTGCACGAAAAAGCAAATGATTTCCATTTATTGTTTATTGTTGGTGTATTTGAAAGGCAATTTTCGTCTCCTCCCCCATTTTGTAAGGAAAAATGTATTTGATACGATCAAGATAATGATTTGGCTGAATATATTATAGAATAATCAATACCATGAATGATTCTACTTGAATTAAGAACTCTATATACGCCGCCATAGGTACCACCTCAATTTATAGTTGTCGAAGTCTTAACATAGAGAACTTTCTTGTTATTGAGAGTAAGCGTATTATGACTATTAACCACATTAAATAACACATCGCTTATTCATCAAGCATAGAGATCAAATCCATTTGTTGTATCATTCTCAAATGTACAGCAACCATCGTCAATAAGGTTTATACTTCGATTGTTCATACTATCATTCATAACTTGAAGAATAGAACCTGTTCAGTTGATTTTCTTGTCCCTATTTCAAAAAACTGCTGTATATCCTGTATTCGTCAACACAACATCTACTCAAATTCAGGCTTCCTGTACTGGTTGATTGAGAGAAGATCCTGTGAAACCAAGAAGAATTCCAAGAGTATCTCATTTAGTCATGGGAGTACGGTAAACATAGTTCTCATTGCTTCCGGCATAGGTTTTCAATATTCCAAAATCCTTCTCAAGCGATGCGGTTACTGTACTTCCATCTTCCTGGAATACCATGAGTTGCATCTTAGTTTGATTCTTATTAACAGAGTAGGTAGTATATATCGTTGGATCGAGGGGATCTTTGGTAGCTCCGGCAGAGAGCTTCACTATTCCTGCTACCTGGTCTTTGGCGAATCCTTGGTATCCTATGGGAGCTCCTGAGGCAGTGATTGTAATAGGAGATTCTGGCATAGGGTAACTTCCACCTACGGTTTGAAATAGAGTCAGTCCCTTATGGAGATTAACGAGATTGGAGATACGAGCAGAATCCCTGGCAGAAGAGGAATATCCCTGTATAGATATGAATCCAATAGTACCGAGAATCGCAAGTATCGTGATAACAACGATGAGCTCTACTAGGGTGAAACCAAATGGAAGCAATGATCTCTTTGTTTTCTGTGGAATCATAGAAGAATGATAGGAATGAGAATTTGAGGTATTGTAGTATATGTTGGGTGGTAGGCAAGTTTTTTATGAAACTAGTTAAATTCAGGAGTTTTTTAAAAACATACTGAGCCTGTAGAGTAAAAAGTTAAAATGTTGTATAGAGAAAAAGTAGAAATGTCATGTTTGAGAAAAGCGAATTAGAAAAAATCCACAATTACACTGTTTCATCATTTTTACTCTTAGCCAACTTTAGTCGTCAATACAGAGGATCGTTCGGAAACAGGCGATTTTCCCAAATCGCCAAACGGTCGTGCCGGTTCTTCATACTATATTGAGTCATGTCTTCATCAGACATTTCTTTGAGATGAATTTCTTCGATTTCTTCGAGAATCTCATCGAGAAGGATATTCGGAACTTCCGTCGGGGTACGTTCCAATTCTTTCATAGCGATAATCTCTTGCACGCGCTGTTTAAATTCGGAACTTTTGGAAAAGTTATAAATAAAACTGTGAATTTCAATGAGTGCTTCAATATTAGCTCCTGGGATTGGGAAATTTTCTTTGGCCACCTGATATATACTATCTTGGTAGGCAGCGTGGGAACCAGGGAACCTATGATGTTCTGCTCCTATCTCGATTTTTTCATCGATTTCTGGCAGCACAAGAAAACGCTCAAAAGCTAGTACGTGTTCCAAAGGAATTTTTGAATTTTTATCATGGAGAAGTTCCGTGATAAAAATTCGTTGTTCCCAGTCTTTGTCAGTATCGACAGAGCTGCGGTCGTAACGCTCCGACGAGAGTGAATGATACGTTCTGTCCATAAAAAAATGCTTATTTCAGGTATTGTAACATTTTTTCTTTTTTTGAGCAAAAAAACAAGTATCATATAATTATGTTAGCAAATATATTTTATTGATTCCTCCTCATGGGGGGCGGAATCGCAATTCTCAAGTACCGGAAAGTTATTCATGAGTGGACGGGGGGCTGGTGATGGGCAGAACACTATCTCGGCAGATGAGGCACTATGAGTGCACTCTGCCTTATTGCCTGCCTCATGATTGGTCTCGGCGTGGTCAAATTTTTCGGTAAACTCGAGATTGGGACAATCCCAAAATCAACCACTCAAAATTTTTCCCCAAAAAATGTTCAATCGGCGAATAGCCAATAATTTCTTTTACTCTTATCCATGTTTCGATTTCTCTCCCTGATGCTCGCCGTTTTTTTGATTGGCATGAGTACCATTTCCCCAACTTTTGCAAAACCAACGAAAGCAAAAAGTAATATCGTGGCCGAACTCTCGAAAAAAAACCAAAAACAAATTCCGAGCGATCGGGAACTCTTTATCACAATGGTAGACATCATTGGAGAATACGGAGAAATTCCAGCCAGCTACAAGTACATTAAGCTCCAAAACACTGGAGAATCTGAAATTTCTCGAACCTACAAAGCCTATCAAAAGGCGGTATATCTTGATATATTAAAGCCATCCCAAATTCCTCTCAAATTCAGTGGCGCTGCAACACATAAGAAATTGGTCAAATATACCAACCTGTTCTACGGAGAAAAGAAAAATGGGGTCATCCTGGTTAACGGATCAGAACTCAAAGCCATGGAAAAGACCTTGAACTATGGTGATCTCACCTTCTATGCGAATAACTACCTCACCATAAAATCCACCGACGGAACGATTCAGGGAGCCGAATGATATTATTTGTTGGCTGATGCCTACCAGAAACTGATGACCGAACACATCGAAAGTGCCAAATTCAACCAAAAAGACCTCATGTACGGAGCTATCGAAGGCATGGCCCAAGCGACGGGAGATCAATTCACTGTATTTTTTCCCCCAGCCGCTTCTCAAGAATTTGAAGGCGAAATCAATGGGGAATTTGAAGGAATCGGTGCCATGCTCGATATGACTCTCCCAGGAGAATTGATGATTACCGCAGTATTACAAGGAAGTCCAGCGGAAAAAACCGGATTGCTTGGTGGCGACAGGATTCTCAAAGTTGACGACTATGAAATCGTAAAAACGAGCTCCGTCCAACAGGTAATTCCCAAAATCAAATGACCGGCCGGAACAACCGTGAATCTCCAAATTCAAAGAAAAGGGGTAATACTCAAGTTCAATATTACCCGCGCGAAAATCAAAACGGAAATGGTGAATTATACCAAAGTCGATTCCAATATTTCTATCATTCAAATCAATAGTTTCGGAAATGGAACTATAGGATGATTCCGCAAGGCTGTAGAACAGATGAATTCGGATAAAACGAAACGAGTGATTATTGACCTCCGCAATGACGGTGGAGGAAGTGTTCAGGAAGTATCAGATATTCTCGACTACTTTGTACCGGCAAACCAAAATAAATTCTCGATGAAAACCCTGGAAAACATCGAAACAGCACGTTCGAGCGGACTCGACAACAACTTCAAAGACAAAGAAATCGTTATTCTTATTAACAAAGGAACGGCATCCGCAAGCGAAATACTCGTCACTTCTATCCAAGACTATCTCCCAAAACAAACCAAAGTCGTCGGAGAAACTAGTTATGGAAAAGGAACGGCACAACAATTCTATAACTATTCCGATGGCTCGAGTCTCAAATTTACGATTGCCAAATGGTACAGTGGAAAAAATGACCGTTCTATCAATAAAGTAGGAATCCAACCAGATTATGAAGTAGTACTCGATCAGGAGAAATATCGGAAAGGTATTGATAATCAGTTGGAATACGCAAAGTCTCTAAAATATTAATCGTTGTCGGAAGCAGAAATCCTTCAATGAATTTCTCAAACTTCCGTTTGACCTTGGAAGTCGAATCATTTATACTTCAACAAATCATTAACCATTTCTTATGAAAAAGATCCTCAGCTGTTTCACTATTATCACACTCGGATTCGCGAGCATACCATGAGCTTTTGCAGCAACTGTCAATACCAAATCAGTAGCAGTAACATCTCTTACAGTCACTCTCCCATCCAAAAATAAAACTGCTAATCTCGCGGTTGAAGCTGATATTATCCAGATGCAAAAAGACGGAGTAAAAGTCCTACGGGAACTCATTAACACCTACGTTCAAAAAGATGCCAAAGAAAGCGGAAACACAAAATGGAATTTTGACATCAACGAAGGAGATACCAAAATCAACGTGGAAGTGAATGTTGAAAAATACGTCAAGATTCTCAGCTACCTCCAAGGGAAACAGGAATTTGGAGCTAAAGGTACTATCAAGCTCAATATGACCGGGAAACGAACGGATTATAATTCAGAGCCCACAAAAGATAGTGACGGGTATAATGTTTACAAAAAGTTGGATATGAATCTATCAGCGAATATCCAGTTCGATGGCAATGTAAAAATTATTGGAAAAGACCTGTACTTCACGCTTGCAGAATTCAAAAAAGACCGAACGGGAACCGATACAGAAGTACAAGAATTCGACGATGGATTACGTGAGATCGATCGATATGTTGGAAAAACCTACAAAGTCTCCATGGCAACAAGTGGCATAGAGAATCCAAATCAAGCCATCAAACAAGCAGAAGCTATATTTCAGGTTCTCGAAACAAAATCATTACTTGCGGTAACAAAAAGTCACGGGAATACCTACCTGATGCAACCAAAAAAATCCACACTTCAGGCTATCAATCTGGCTATTGGAAAAAAGAAAAACGATAGTTTAAACAACTGGAATAATCCGAAATCCAAAGACGCGATTGAGGTAACTTACCAAAAAAATCCAACTGGTGGAGTTCTCCGAGTTGTAAGCAAAAAGAACAAGAAAAACTATACCATGCTCACGAGCGAAAATGGAGCCTACACTCTGGAAGCGAAAAGTACGGAATCTAATCGACGTCTTAAAACCAGAAGCGATTTCCAAATGCTCATGAAAAAGGATTTTCTCACTCTCAAAGTAGCTGATATTAACTCATATTCTTCGAGTTGGTACGATGTATCATGGCAAAATAACCAATTATCAGCAAAAGCGGTAAGTCAAACAAAATCGTATTTTAACGAAGAAAGTAAAGTAGAAAGATTCGAAGTACGAGGACCTCTCGATATCTGGACCGGAAACATGGATCTCAAGTTTATTGGAAATTCCAAAGAATACGGAAACCTCATGATTCAGGCAAAACCAGATTCTCGTTCTTTCAAATTCGACTTCGGGACGGATATTGGAATGCTCGGAAGCATTAAAATAGGTGGAGAAGGCGCAGCAAAATTTGAACAAGGGATTATGGAAATCGTAGCTCCTACAGATTTTGAATCTATCGATGGGTTCTAAAAAATTGCTTTCGATTCTTTTGAAACCTTTTCGAGTACCGTAGTGAGACGTACGTAGGTACGTTGAACGAGGAACGCAGAAAATGGCGAGAAGTTCGCATTTGCTGGAGTTTCGGAAAAATGATGAAATTCGAAGTCAATTTTGAGTACCGTAGTGAGACGTACGTAGGTACGTTGAACGAGGAACGCAGAAAATGGCGAGAAGTTCGCATTTGCTGGAGTTTCGGAAAAATGATGAAATTCGAAGTCAATTTTGAGTACCGTAGTGAGACGTACGTAGGTACGTTGAACGAGGAACACAGAAAATGGCGAGAAGTTCGCATTTTGCCGAGACTCCATATTAATTTAGAGATTTTGGAATTGGGGTTATAATAGTGAGGATTCAAATCCTCACTATTATTTTTTTTTCGTACCATGTCTCAAAAAAACAAAGAAGTTTCTTGGTTAAAGAAATGAAACACTATAGCAGTCGTGATAGTGTTCATTGCATTTTTATACGTTTGGAAAATGGAAAGCACACCGAAGCCCCCACTGGACCGGACGGTGACGAGTACCGGGAAAACCAGTACCACTCCAACTATCGTTCCTACATCTCCGAAACCCATACCAGTTCCAGTAACGCTAAAGCCAGAACCTGTGAAGAGTATACTGACTCCATCGGTAACCGAAACAACTCTCACTGGCAGTGAGATGAACCCTCTGGAAGATACGGGATCTATCAGTAATGTTCCTCCTTCCACTATCATAGAAACAACTCCTGTTGCAGAGACTCCAGGAATTCCTACTGGATCCGGAACTACGCAATCATGAGGTATTACCTACTATAACAGCTATTTGGATTATGGTTTGAGCCTTCCTCGAGGTTCCTACTATGCAGGATACGGAGGTAGAGACGGCGCAGCACACACTATGGGATTTGCGAGTGGGACTGGAGTAACGAGTTTTGACGAAGCTCCCGTAAAACTTTGGTATTTTCCTCATAAGCTCTTACCAGAGCTCGGAAATGAAGAAAATAGCTTTTATCAAGACCCCAGTACAAATATGACCTACCTCAAACTTGGGAATGGCACGATAAAAATCCAAGGAAATATGGAAGATCCCATACTTCTAAAAATCGTGGAAACCGTAAATCGAGGAGACTAGTTCGACTGGAGTAAATAAAATTGATTTTTTAAAAATCAATCACCCCGCAGCAAGCTGACGGGGTATGACCTAGATCCTACAATCC
>JAVHRB010000083.1:0-1551 GCA_036171455.1 Patescibacteria group bacterium | reverse complement strand
GAAGCCTTCCAGAAGGAGTGAGAAAGTTGCATTTCAGTTTAGAATCCAAGGAATAAGTATTGTATTACGCAAGTCAGATATTATTTGAAACTAAAGGTAATTCGGGCGAGGCATCGGATGTTTTCTCACGGATTCTAATATTCCGTATATGTCGGTTACTCTTCTTGATTACCTCTACTTCTATCACTACTACAATCGGATGGTTTTCCGAAAATCATTTTTCCAACAAATTTGTCATATCCTGAAGTGTTTCAGAATTATGAATATATCGAAGTTGCAATAATTTCGTCACATTTCCGTAAAACGAGAGGAAGGACATTCGTTGTTTTTCGTCGGTAAAATCAAAATTGAAATAGTATTTCCCCGGAACGTTCGGAATATCGAGCTTTTCCAAAATCGAATGTTCTTGTGCTTTGGAAAAATTTAATGCCTCGGAAATTTGTTTTTTCAGAATATCACGTTCCCCGGCTGATTTCATGAGCGCGAGTTGTTCCTGTACGATGAACGTTATCGCTCATTGGAGACCCTTATCTTTTCCACTCTCAAATTCGATGAATTGAGCGAGGAGTTCGAGCTCGAATGCACTTTTTTCCATTGGAAGCTATATACTTCCGTTAACTGCCGCATCGATCTGAGCGGTCCGCCCACCCATTTTTTTCAGGCGGTTTATAGTATTGATACCATTTTGTAGATCGCCTACATTCGCTTGAGCTACAGAATTCACCTGTGGCGATACCCCAGCCACTTTTTCAGGTTGGCTTGCTCGCGCTGTATCAGCAATGAACTCCTTTGAGGCTCCGGCGGTTTTTAGGGCACTTATTGCCTTGTAAATAGCCTCTTCCGCCTTGAATGCCCCATCGCTTCATCCTTCTTTCATAGCTCTCGTGATGGCTGTATTCAAGGCAGTACGCACTCCTTCCGGATCCGCGTTTTTCCCCATGAGGGAATTGAGCTTGCCATTGATTCCTTCCAATTTTGATTGTGCTTCTTTGAATTTCTTATCGAATTCCTTGCTCAACTTGGAAATCTGTTCCCCGATATCTTCGTTTCCGCGTTCTCTGACCGCTTCGACGCCCCGGAATTGGGTTGCTGCATTTTCTAGAACTCCCATATATGTATAATTAAATGATAACTAAAATAGAACCACCATCTCGTTGACTTCCATATCTTTGTCTCGTTCGATTGATTCCAGTTTTTGCATACCCTTATTGGTTATCGTTTGTACATTAATATCGATTTTTTGAAGTGTTTCGATAGCATTTTCTGCCAGATTAACATAGAGTTTTTGAAGATCTTCCAGTTCTAATCTCAGCAGGTTGAACTCCATTTCCTGGAGATGTTCCCGTTTCATATCTACTTTTCCCGCAATGTGGTTGAGTTTGATATAAACTTCCATAATTAGGGTGACGAGGACAGCGTGGTTCATATGATATGATGATATATGCGATAGTTTCTCATATATAGTCCTTGTTGTCAAAAACAAACAAAGGTATCATGTGTTACAATTGCAGCAATTAGGTTTACATCATTCCCTCTTGCAAACAAGAAACA
>JAVHRB010000082.1:0-7249 GCA_036171455.1 Patescibacteria group bacterium | reverse complement strand
GACAATCGTGTGCCTTAGTATGTCGATAACCATGATAAGAAGAGTGATAATATATCACACTCTCATTATGCCGCCGTTGCCTTTGTCAAGCGAAAATTCGAGATTATTTTGGGAAATTCTGGGGGGATTTAAGATAATTAATAAATTTTGGGTCAGCCATTTGGACATCGCGAGGGTAAGCGGGTGGAGCCGGGTGCCGGATCCGCCGGCGAGGATGATTCATTTCATAGGGGGTGGGTGAGAAATTCGGAGATTAAAACTCACATTTAATAATATAAATTTGCATTGCGTGATGAGTTCTGACTATTTATGGTTTTTCTTTTGCAAGACGTTTTTCTTCTGCTTTTAAGCGTTTCTTGGCTTCCTTTACGTTTTCAAAAGTCGGAAGTTTTTCTGGCATAGTTCCCCCGATCTCGATAATAGTCTCTCGGACTTTCTTTCCCACATCATAGTGTGCTTTACTCGCCTTTTGTTAACCAAATATATTCTCACGCTTGAGTTTTGCTTCTGCCTGAGTTGCACGAAACAAGTTTGCAGCAAGTTCTTCCGATCCCATATGATCGAGGATTTTTTCAGTCGGTTTCAACTTCTTCTTCGTGTGAATATCCTTTTGTCGGAATCCACCATATAGTCCCATATATCCAGCATCCTGAAAGTCAGCATAGTTTATGACTCCCGATTCCTTTGCAACCTTGGCGAGATTTTTATTATGTTCTTTCATCTCGTCACGAAGCAATACTCGTTTTCCATCTTCAAGAAGTTGTTCATGAATTTCTTGTTTTCTCGTCTGAAAAGCAAAATAGGTTTGTGCGAGAGCGATCTCTTCTTTTCTCGGGTCTCCGTTTTGAGCGATGAGATAACAGGCATACCGAGAAAGACGATAGTCCTCTACCGATCTTTCCGCACCAGAACCGAGAGAAACCATTTCGCTCACGTGAGCGAAATGGTTGGAAATGGTTTGTCCGCTGTTTTTACATGCTTCCTTTGCTCGCTCAATAGCAGGAAGGAATTTCCCATATTCGGTATAACCGAGTAACTTGTAGAGCTCACGAGCACGCCAAAACTCTTTTCGGTGCTCATTCTCACGTTTGATACTATCAAATATACGAGTTGCCATAGTTTTGATTGGTAAAATGTTTAGAACTTCGCTAAACGAGCCCCGTCAGGAACTTCGAAGCGCTCATCATGCGGATTCCCCTATGGTCAGAGTCAATCCCCTCCTCGAACGTCAGCTGATATGCGGGAGGTTTCCCAAGCTTTTCCCAGAAATAGACGAGATGCGGAGAAATGGATGATTTCTTGGATTTTACCTCGATGATCATATCTATTTTTCCATCCACGATGACGCAAAAATCCACCTCGCGCTGCTCGATATCACGCAAAAAACGCAACTCGGCCGTTTTGCCATGCACATCGGTGAGAAAATGCACGTACTTGAGCAAATGGTTCGCCACCACGTTCTCGTATCTCGCTCCGGTATCCTCGATTCCCGTATAGTCCCACAGATATATTTTTGGCTCTTTGCGGAGGGATTTGATATTCGTGGATTGGTGGGGATAGATGCGATAGCAGAAATACATTTGTTCCAACATATCCAGCCAGGCCGATACGGTTCGATGGGTAACACGGAGATCCTCGGTGAGCGAATTGACGGAAAAAAGCGACCCCACACGTTCCGGTAAGAGACTCGCGAGGATTTCTAGCGTGGAAAGATCCCGGATAGTGCTCACGTCGCGGATATCTTCCTGGATGATACGTTTTTCACGGTCATTGTGCCAACGGCGCAAATCCCTCGGATCCTGGCTCTCGTAGATTTCCGGAAATCCTCAAAATTCCAGGAGATCGTGCCAAATTCGCAGGGAAACTTCCTCGGAAAAAACGAGTCAGATATCGGGATTGAACGTTCGATCGACCAGCTCGGCAATCGTGAGCGGATGAAGTCGGTAATAGTAATACCTCCCCAATAGCGAATCGCCTCATTTCTGATACAGATCGAGTCTCGCGCTGCCCGTGACCAGAATGGAGAAATCATATTTTCTCGTATCGAAAACGCCTTTGATGAAGTTCTTCCAATCCCGGAACTTGTGCAGTTCATCAAAAATCACGAGTTTGGTTCCTCAGTGATAGGTTTCCGAAAGAATCGCCTTCCGATCATCGCGACTATCCCAGTTGAGATATGTGGGAGCTACGAAAGATTCCCCAATGCTTTTTGCGAGCGTAGTTTTGCCGACTTGCCTTGGTCATCCGATGAATACCATTTTTTTCGCCAAGTCGGTGCGGATATAGGAATCGAGGTATCGTTTCATGGGAAAATATTGAGAAAAATCCAGATTATTATATCTTACTACCAAATACAGTCAAGAATTTTATAGTAGATGTTAAAAAAAAGTAACCTCCTCGAAAAATTGGAATGATGAAGTTATAGGTACGTGGAAATCATAGGTATATGGAAATGAAAGTCCTATCTATAAATCTCTTTCCTATGACCCACTTTTAGAATCGTGACTACATCTTTTTCTCTGGCATACAGCATTCGATACCCTCAAATTCTCAATCTATGGGTAGCGGGAAGCAGGTTGATGACTCGTTTGCTTCCAAGTGCCAACATATCCTCATCTTTCATGGTTTTGAGAGACTCCGTTAGGGTTTTCTGTACATTGGTATCAAGGGAATGAAACTCTTTCAATGCTTGCTTGGTAAATTGAAAAAGAATCATGTTACACGGTGAATGGAGAAACTCAGGAAGCTTCGGATTTTTTTAAATTTTTTACGAGCGCTTCACGGTTGGTTTCGATTTCGTAGGCTTCCATATATTCTTCTATATAAGAATCGCACTCTGTGAAAAATGGCAGGAGAATCCCCTCCGGTTTTCCCCTTCGCATGATAAAAGAGGGGGTTTTTGACTTTGCGATAGTTGAGGAATTCCTCTGGAGATCTGTGGTGGTATAAAAATTCATATATGTATCTGAATATGTAATGCAATACAACTGTATTGTATACGGCTGCATTGGAAAATAAAGTTTTTTCCAAAGAAAGCCTATCGGGTTTCTTTCATCTCGGTAAGATACCCATGTTTTTCGGCTTACATTCCCGCGACGAACTCCCGGAATTCGGAAATCCTCCGTATTTCATTTGGATTGATCAGGAATGGTCAGACGTCGTTAGCCAGATCTTTCAGGGAAATACCATCGCAGAATTCCAACAAAACCTGTTTCATTTGGGTTATGTCCCGTATCCCCCTTTTATCCGAAAGGTAGTCAAAATCTGGTTGTACGAATTTGTAGAGATGGACGATATCGTACATATCCCTCCCCTTCGTTCGCTTCCTATCCAAGAGCGAGTGGATTTTCTTAGACAGAAGTATGGGCATCGGGCAAACCCGTATCATCCGGTACACGTCGAAGCGGTCGAGGATTTTCAAATCCGGCCGATATTGGTAATCCTGTGTAACGGTATCGATCTGTATCAGGATTTTTTCATCTTCGAAATTCGAAAATCAGAGTTCTTTGAGAATTTTCGGAAGCTTGATATGGCAATGGTAAGCTCACTTGAAGACGTTTCTGATTTCGGCCTCGTATCATTGTTTTTTTAGCTCCTGTCAGATAATAATCGAGAGGTTATCGAAATAATCGGGAGAAAGTCAGAAATTGTCAAAATCCAAATCTTCGGAAAACCGGTTCGAATGGCACATGAGGCG
Organism: Patescibacteria group bacterium; assembly: GCA_036171455.1. Classification (GTDB taxonomy): domain Bacteria; phylum Patescibacteriota; class Gracilibacteria; order BD1-5; family UBA2023; genus CAIVSN01. The sequence continues at coordinate 3,552 of JAVHRB010000082.1, read as the reverse complement.
AATTGCGGTTCCTCATATGAATACGAGGTCCTGTGAATATTTCGATGAAAAAACGATATCCAAAATCGTATACTGCAGGTATTCCTTGAGGAGAAACTGTTCGAAACCCCGTTCCTTTTCTGGATAAAAGGACTTAATAGAGTTCAGGTCGATCATTTTTGATATGGTCAAGAATTTGCTTCGCTGCCTGGATTACCGTACCTTTCCCGGTCATTTCGGCATATTTCGAGAGTTTTTCGCCATTAGCTTTTTCCAAAAATACTTCCCGGTTCAATCGGAGTCATTCGAAATCGGCAGCCGACCGAATCCGGGTATTGAGATACAAATAGTCCACGATGGCCTTTTCGATTTCCGCCATCTGGAATTTCGTTTGGTTCACGGTAACGGTTCGGTATCACCAAAATAGCGACGATTTCATTTTCCTATAGGAAAAATTTGCGAAATCGGTATCGAACCCGATGGTCTTGTCCATGGATACGGCGGTAATGCGAAACGATTGTTCCGGTATCAATCCGTAATAGGAAAAGGCGCTTTCGAGGGATACGTAGCTCGGGGCATAGATTTTGTTCGACATTTTGCAAAGCAGGGCAAGATTGACTTCGGTTTGCCCGTACCGGTAAAAACCCCGGATAATCTGACGGATACGGCCGGATTTTTTCCAGGCTGAAATTTTTGCCGGATTGTATTCGGTATCGATCATTTTGAGATCGGAGGTTCCAAAAATTTGGAGTTTTACGAGAAATGGCTGAATATCTATGTATTTCATTTCCTTTAATTATAAAAATATATAACTAAAAGAATTATAGTATATTTTTCCTAGAAATCAATAAAACTCCCAGAACCTTGATAAAACGATGAAATCCGAAGCCAATTTTGAGTACCGAAGCGAGGCGTACGCTAGTACGTTGAACGAGGAACGGAAAAATCGGCAAGGAGTTCGCGTTTTACCAAGGTTCCTCACTACTACCAGCTCTTCCAGCTCGGGCAAGCCTGTTTGATATTCACGTGAGAAAATCCGTCGTGGAGTATCGCCGATTTAATCAATTCCTTGAGTACCGAGAGATTTGTATCACTCCCCTCCTCCGAAAAACAGCATCCCGCCGTGCGGGCGAGCAACACCGGGTCGAATGGTGGAGTGGCATTTCCCCCTTTGGTAGTGAGCGTCTTGGCGCCAATCGGAGTCGTCGGAGAAGCCTGTCCGGTCGTCAGGGCATAGTTTTCGTTATCAAGTACAAGATACGTGATTGGGGTATTTCTCCGGCAGGCGTGCAAAAAATGCCCAAGTCCTATACCATAGCCGTCGCCGTCACCCCCGATGCAGATGACCGTGAGTTTGGGGTTCGCGAGTTTTACGCCCGTGGCAAATGGCAAAGCCCGGCCATGGAGCGTCTCCGCGGCATACCCGTCGAGATACTGAGATATTTTTCCACTACAACCGATACCGCTCACGAACACGAGGTCGCTTTTGGGAATTCACAATTCTTGGACCGCCTTGCGGATGGCTCCGAGGATGACGAAATCCCCGCAGCCCGGGCACCATTGGATTGCGTTTAGACCGTTTCTCATAGGGATTCTGGAAAAATGGGATAGAAGCTTTGGGATCGGACGTGGGAAATCTTGCCGTCCCATCGGTCGCGGAGAAGTCCGAGCCGGGGGATGAGGTAGGTTTCGAGCTGTCCGGATTGGTTCTGTTCGATAAACACGAGGCGGTCGATGGATTCGGTATGGGCATCGAGGAATATTTTGAGTCCCGGATCGAGCGGCTGGATGACTTTGAGGAGGATGATTCCCCAATTTTCATCGAGATGTCCTTGGGTATATCCACTGATGCCGTAATAGTTGATGCCGTAGGTCACGAAAAATTTTGAGGCTCCAGGATTGACGATGTCGAATCCGGAGAAACCATAGCCAAATTCGTTTTTGACGAACGTTTCCATTTTGAGGAAGCGCTGATTTTCCATTTCGATTTTGATGGATTCATCTTCGGTTTCCTTGCCGTAAATATCGTGCTCGTAGGAAGTCGCGATGAACTCGCCATTCGGAGTGCCAGGAACCGTATATCCGCTAATGCCGTCGTCGGTCACGGCATACCGAACAAACGACTCGTGCGGTTCGGTGACGAGCTTGCCCCGGTGGACGGTTTCCGCGAGCAGTTGAGACGTATCGACGGACATGTAGCTCTCCGAAAATGACTTGTCGATGAGGAAAACCACCGGGTGTTGGTACATATCGCTCCAATTGAGCGACTTACCTATGAGGCTATAACCGTTCACGAACGTGTACGGTGCGACCACGATGGGGAATGTGTCTCCAAAACTCGCGTTCAGCGCGTAGTTGAGGTCTCATTGTCCCGTGAACGTCGGCGTTCCTGTGGACGGTCCGGCCCGTTGTGAAAACACGTACACCCCTCCTAATTCCGCTTGATTGGAAAAGCTAATACTCTCGGACATAAGCGCGAACCCTCCCCCGCTCGTCCCGCACATGGACCGCTTTCCGGCAAACTTCGCCCCGAGCATCGACATGGCGACCGCGATTTCGTCTTCTCACTGGAAAAATATCACTCGGGAATCGTGCGAAATCACATCAATGAGCGAGCTCGCAGGCGTCATTGGATAGGCAGAGTAGAATTCGAGTCCAGAATCCATGGCTCACTTGGCGATAGCTTCATTGCCGAACATGAATTTCTTCGGCAGGGAAACAGATTTGAGTCGTACTACGGGTTCTGCCACCAAGGTATATCCGGATAGGAGAAATCCGCGGTTCAGCTCCCTCGCAACTTCGGGGAGTCGGCCGAGAAATGCAGATTCTATCGCTTCCATGTCTATTCAGAGCAATTTCGTGACGAGTCCGAGAGCATAGGAATTCTGATTTTTGAACTGTTTTTTGTCGATAAAATACTGAGTTTTTATGTCGTAAATCGATGAGTTTTTGCCGAGCGCAAAAGCATCGAAATAGAGATAATGGTCAATAGTATTACTGATATATGGGCCAGAATCAGAAATATACAGTACAAAAATATTGTTCCCACCCTTGATAAGGGAAGAATACTGCTTGTCGCCGTAGACGAAATACCCGTATTCGGAGAGAAGATTTCCAAGGACGGTCCCGCAGGTATTGATACCGCTGCCGGCTGGCCCAGAGAATGCAATAGAAATATTCATGAAGGTAAATTTTCGGTAAATGAGTATTTAATAGTCACATATGGTATCCGAAAAGGGAATTTTTCAAAGGCGAAAAAATTTGTATTTTTCAAAGTTGTGGTATGCTATGACATATAATCAAAAATTCCTATGTTGAATCCTGATTTCAAAAAGTCATACAAGAAAAATTTTATTTATGGTTTTACCCTCGTAGAGCTTATCGTTGTTATCACGATACTTGCTATTCTTGGTACCATTGGATTCATTTCCATCCAAGGATATTCCTCTTCTGCCCGGGATTCTGCTCGTATCTCTAACCTCGTCAATCTCCATAAGGGACTCACTCTATTTCAAACCGTAGGAGGAAGTTACCCGATGCCAGAATCTCCTATTACTCTATTAGCATCTGGTT
>JAVHRB010000081.1:0-7391 GCA_036171455.1 Patescibacteria group bacterium | reverse complement strand
AACCATGAGGTAGGAAGATTTCTTTGCATGTAAACTTGACGCTGCAACTTAACAACAATTTCAAAAACAATTTCAAAATCGTCGAACATCAACTTGTCTCTTATGGAATCATCCGCATGAGGATTTCACCTACTTGATCCTGTTTCAAGGATCGGAACATTTCCAACATGGATCACGGGAAAATGGTGTGGTAGATCTTCGTAGCGCCTTCTGGAGTATATTCTTCTGGGGTCGGGTTTTCCCGATCTGCCCATTCTATCATTCCGACGGATTTATCGTCTCGTCGGAAAACGGTGACATCTCGCATAAGTGTATGGTATAGCGAACCATGAGGTTAATAATATATTCCTTTGCTTCAACTTTGAATCTATCCCGATCCCGTCATTCTCAAACCACGATAACCTCAATATAGAGCTATAACGGCGAGAAGTCAAAGGAATACCGAGATTCCGAAATAAGAACCCGTATGGATGATTTTTTCTGAAATAAACATCGTCACTGCACCGACGAGCGACAGGACAAAACCATAGAGTGCCGAAACATGGTCTTTTTCTGTATCCTCACCGAGCAAGGTAAAAAAATAAGATTCTGAGAGATTCACCGCCCCACCAAAAAAGAATCCTACGGCAAAAGCCAAAGCTTGGACAATCACATAATTATCCATAGATTTCGCAAAACCGAGAATCGTCGAAAACAAAAAAATAATAATCATAAAAATACCCGTCATCCAAACGAATGACGGCAACCGGTTCTTGGAAAGTTGTACCGAAAGCACATTGCCCAGAATAGCTCCAACCGACGAAAACAAAAGCAGAAGTGAGGATATGGAATTCGATTTCTCAAAAATTTCCTTGGAATAATTGATAGCAACTTGCGAAGCCTCCACTGAAATTTGCCAGAAACACCCAAGTCCAACCATAAAAATACCATACCGGGCCAGCAATTTGGCATAACGGTCAAACGAAAATACGAATTTTGTTCGTTCTCGTCGGGTCTCCGTAACAAAGAGTACCCCGACCGCAAGGGTTAAAAGTGCGAGGAAATACAGGATTCAGATTTGGAGAAGCGAAGTAGTTTCCCCAATTTTTGCGCCAAAAATGGTACCAGTAATAAGAAATACAATGAATGTGACCGTCGTGAATGCCCCGATACTCGAAGATCCAAGCGAAGAAGTAGCAATCTCCCGACCGATAAGGGTATTTTTACCTATGACATAGAGGCTATATGCAAACCCTAATCCCACCATCGAGGCACTGAAACACCATGGAAATACTGATGGGAGAAATGAAGCTCCGAGAAATGAAACGGCCCCGACTCCGATTGCAGCGAACAACATCGCCCGTTCGCTGAAACGCGAGTACAGAGACCCTCCGACTCCATAGGCAACCATACTGCCCATAAGTACGTATCCGCTAATCGATTCGAGCGTCGGCGCGAATGTGGCATGCTCGTAGACTCCCCAGAAAAAGTATTTGAATCCCGCATAGAACAAGCTCCAGAGCGCGATGAGACCGAGGAGGGAAAAAAGTGATTTTTGCATGGGATGAACGTTACGAATAACCGATTACTTGATATAATCGTCTATGGCTTGCTTCGTTTCTTTGAACTGGAGAATCGAGTGGTGGTCGGCGGTTGGGAGAAATACTTTTTGCACCGTGCCGTTCCAGGAAGTAAGCAACTTTTCCGTGCGTGGATTGCGAATTATATCATCCTTTCCGCCATAAATGCAGAGCATTTCATTGCTTTTGAGCATAGCATATTTGGCAGATTCAAACCTATGACGTATCAGGAGAGAAACCGGCAAATATCCGTAGGTATCCTTGGCTACGTTTTCAATGGAATCATACGGGGTAATGAGAATGACTTTTCGCGCGGGTTTTTGGCTCGCGAGGTAGGTCGCAATGCCAGATCCGAGGCTCCGTCCCATGACGATGAGATTCTCGGGAGCAATTTTTTTTACAGTCACGAGGTATTCGTAGATTTCAAGCGCATCGGAAAAAAGCGCTTTCTCCGAAGGTTTCCCGGTACTTTTCCCGTATCCTCGGTAATTAAAACTGACAATATTCGCTCCGCTATACGCCGTTTCGTCGACAAAAAATGATGATTCCTCCGCATTTCCTCAGAAATACAGAATAGTAAATCGGCTTTTTGGAAAAATTTGAGCCCATCCATCAAGGGAATTCCCATCGGAAGTCTGAACCTTCCAATTCTCCAGGGTGGCATTTCGTGCCATGGTCGCATAGTGAAGCGACTCGGGAGGCTGTGGAAAGAACAGAAGGTTATCTTGCCAGAAATATGCAGCTATACAAACGGCTCCGTAAACTATTACGGGGGTCAGCACCAGGAAAAGGAGGACTTTTTGCATTTATGGGGCGATATACGCCAGTATTACCGTATCTGTCGATTCGCATCGAATTTTATGCAAATCACTATGGAATTCAAAAATATAATCGAGATTATTTTCGAGTCACAAAAAAGAGATGTTTTTCATGTCATCGAGCTTCGCTCCCATTTTCTTGATAATCGCCTCCTTCCCCGTCCATAAGCGATAAAAATTCCGCCAGTCCTTGCTGCCGATTCGATCATATTCAGTAGTGGAATGAGTATCAAGCAGGGAATAGTGCCGTTCAGAATATTCGGCGATATCGATGCCGGTAGGATCAATAGATACTATACCGGCAATGTAATTCTCGGAGTGGGATATGGACCAGTATAGCTTAATTTTTGGGGAAATTATGATAGGGAGTGGCTTTCCGTTTGATTCCTGTTCCAATTCTCCCGAGAACCCATATGATTCGGAGAGATATTCCAATAAATAATACCGAGCTTCAATGCTCTCATTCGAGAGATTTCAGTGAGAAAGCCACGGATATTTCGTCCAGGCGAGAAGGGGGATTTCCTGGGATTTACCGTGATAGAAGTGAAAGTAGGACATGATTTCTACACTAGACTCGAGATTTCAACGCCTTATAATCCGTCTTCCCCGTCCCAAGTACCGGTATCGCTTCCAATCGCTCCACCCTCGCGAACTTCACCAGATTGCTCGCCCCGTTCGCATGAATATACTCATTGAGTTCCTCCGCTCCGACCTCAAACGTCGTAAATGCAACGATCGTCACGTTCCCGTTTTCCTCACGGGCCTCGACCGCGAGAGTGGTCACCTCCGGATTCCCGTATTTTTGAAGCAAAATCCCCTCGACGAACGGCAACGAAACCATCTCCCCCGCTATCTTCACGAACCGTTTGAGACGTCCTGTAATGAAGAGGAAATCCTCGTCGTCCACGTACCCGAGATCCCCGGTCTTGTACCAATTCTTTCCGTCGATTGCATCGAACGGCGACTCGATGGCTGTATCGAGATATCCCGAGAAAATGCTCGGGCCGGCCACGAAAATCATCCCCTGTTCTCCCGTCGGCATATCCGACTTGCCATCGAGCGATCGAATGACGAAATCCACTTGCGGGAGGAATTTCCCGGCGCTTCATTTTTTCTGTTTCGCGAGCGGGTTGACGGTCACGATGGGTGAACATTCAGTAATGCCATATCCTTCCAGGATCGATGCCTCCGAGCACTTCTCCCGGAACAGCGCGAACACGTCGTCTCCGCACTTCTCCGCCCCGACGAAGGCATACCGCAACGAACGCAATTGCCCGGCGCTATTGCCCGCAAGAATCATCCGGAGAAACGTCGGGGTCGCGGAAACGATGCTCGCCCCGGTATGCGCGAGAATTTTACCGATGGTCCGGGCGTCGCTCGGATCCGGGGTATAGGCCACTTGAACCGGTGCTACGAGCGGAAATATCGTATTGAGCGTGAACCCGAAACTATGGAACGGCGGCAAGAATCCAAGCAGGGTTTCCCGCTCTCGGAACGGCACGAGTGCCAGCGCCCCGGCAATATCCGACAGCACATTTTCATGGGTCAGTACCACCGCTTTCGGCAGGGATTCACTCCCCGAAGTAAAAAGCATAACCGCTTCTTTCCGTGCATTTGGTAAAAGGAATAGCGACTTTCTCGCAAGCGCCAAAAGTTTGGTCGGAAGCGGGATATCCTTGACGAGATCTTCGATGAACACCATTTTCCCCTCGAATTTTGCGAGCCAGGGCGAAGTGATTTTTTCGTAAAATTTTCGGCTGGTCAGTATTGTGTCGAGCCCCGCGAAATTCATGCAGTGCGCGAACGAAGCTTCTCCGACCGTCCAATTGAGCATGACCGGAAGCTTACCAGCGAGGTAAACACCCACGAGCAACAGCGAAGTTGCGGAGAGCGCGGGAATCATGATACCGATTTTCTCGCCCGGGTATTTTCGCAGGCATTCCGCCACTACATAGGATTTGAGCAAGAACGCATCGCGGGTCATCGCTCCCGTCATCGCGTCGTACACGAATGCGTCATCCCGATATTTTTTGAAATTCCGCTTCATGAGCGAAGGAATCGTATCCCCGGGCTCATACCGGAAATCGATGACAGTATCTGAAGCTGGTACGAATTCCATCGGCGGGAGTTTTTCTTCCCCTTGAAGTTTTCCAATCGCCGTCGCCGAGAGTTCGCCAATCGTCTTAATGAGCCCAATCGGCGGATTGGAAGCGCCCGGAAACATTGATTGTACTGCAGACTTCATCTCCGCCATGTCGAGCGAATCGGCATGAAGGTCGAGAATGAGATTGGTATCGAATTTCAGAGTTTTCGCATCGATTTTCTTGATACCCGCCACCAACTCCCGCACGGCTTCGAAAACTTCGGTCGGAATATCTTCGGCATCGATACCGCTTCCCATCGCGATTTCCGCGACGGAACCTGGGATATTTTGAGGTTCAATTTTATCCGCGACGTCGTTATGGTATACATAGTGCCGTACAAACCGACAAGGTTCCTCGCCTCCTTCGTTATAAAAATCCTCTAGATGTTGATTAAATATATCCAATCCCTCGGCGTGCCAGGATTTAAGTTGTTCGGTCATATCGATACACTCTATCCGCACGTCTCGCTTCGGTACAAAAAACACAAAATTCGCCAGAATAATCCAAATGGATTTTGCAAGCATTTTCACCATTTCGGGAGATTTTCCGGTATAGGCTTTACCCCACATACTCCCCCAGAGCCCTTTGGTTCGAAGCAATACCACCCGAGTATCCGCGTCGAGCATCCCGACGATTTCATAGGCCATTTTTTTGCCGACGATATGCTCGAACGGTTGAACATAGATATGTCCCGACGGGTACAATGTGATATTCTGCCGATTTTTCATAGCTTTCTGGATTCCCAAAAACGCTTTTTTTACGTCCTCAGCGGAGCCACCCCGAGCGATGTCCCCTACTGGAACCGTTCCCATAGCACGAATAATCCCACCGAGTCCAGGAATATGAAAATACGTCTCCGTCATCACGGGCGAGAGGAGTTTCTTTTTCGCGATGTTCGATACCACGATCAGCGGATCCACCAGCGCCGGATGATTGGGAAATACAATGACCGGATGTTTCGCGTCAAAAATTTCAAAATTGACGAATTCAGTCCGATACCGGAGAGAGAAAAAATTTCGAAACGCAAAAAGGAAAAAATTGAGCATAGGGGATTGATAATTTTTCCAATGGTATGGAAAACTGCTCAGAACTCAAAAAAGGAGACGATGCTTTTCCTAAAATCTCCCTGAAAAAAACCAAAAATTCTCTTAAAAATACGGAATTCTTAAGCTATTTTTGCACTATGTAAAGGACGAATCTTTAAAACAATTCCGACTCACGGTTCCCGCTTTATAACATTCAGGTTCCCCCATGGTCTTATGTAAAGCTTTTATATCGTTAATAAAATCCGGGTTCAAAATTTTCTTATGAATAATCGTCATCACAATAAATTGTTCGACCGGAGTTAAGTTCTGAAACACGGTATGAAAATCGTTATGAGGCAGGCGGTCCATAAAACGAATATTCTTCCAATTATTATTTCCTCCTCGACTCGTCGGAATAATATGGTGAGGATTCGGCTTACTCGTTGTCTCAAACCAAGGACTCAAAATTTTCCCCTGATTCCATTCACTCTGATCCGCTTCAAAACGATCCTCGACCATTTGTGGTTCCTTGTAAAAATACCGCAAGTCCTTCTCGAGCAAAATCCTTCGTACCATTTTCTTATAATCGGTAGAAAAAACCTTGGTATTAAAATGTTCCAACCGAAGCATTTTTCGATGCGGAGGGAACGTTCCAAAGAGATTGTCATAGGCTTGTTCTACCTTCCCACGAACCCGGTTTCCAATATTTGCAATAATCTGTCATTTCTCTTTTTTTGTATGTTGTGGCATGACAATAAGGGCTTTCATAGCAAAAAATTGAGTAAGGAGATTTTTTTGAATATACGAATTTGAAATGTAATATCAATACAAAAATTTTGAAAGTCAAACATTGTAAAAACCTGTATTAGAAAAACGCTTCGATTGATTTTTCAAAGACATCTCTATAATGAAAAAGATAATTCATATCAACCAACGTATTTTCCTAACTCGTATCTCATGCAAAACAGTCCTCATGCTCGCAAGCGGTTTATTATTGCTGTCCTCCTCGGTATTTTCCTGGGATTCGTCTGTGCCGCAGTAATGTCAAGCTTTGCCATCGATCACTTTTGGGGAAGCTCAATCATGTGGAGTATTGTCGCGGACCGTTTCCTCATTGGCGTGCTCGTAGCTATGGCGGGGGTATTTACCGTACATCCCATTTTTGGTATTCCCTGCCCCTGGTATCTCCGAGGTGCAGTAATGTGAATTATGGGTTCACTCCCCGTTGCAGCAAGTAGTATGGGAAATACCAGTTGGGAAATTTCCCCATGGAATTTTTTCTTACTTTTTATCATTGCCGGAGTGTTTTATGGAGTTATTATTGATTTCATAGCAACTCGATGGGCTGGAGAAGGAAAAAAACTCTTGGGATAAGTGGAGAATCCCCCCTCGTCTCTCACTGTGTATTTCTCGGCTAAAGGAAAATTCTCCTTCGTGACGTTCGAGACCAACAAGGGATTCTTTGTATCGGTAAACGGCAAGGATTACGGTCAATATCAGGAAGACACCGGATATGCACAATACGGTTATGACGAAACGCTTTGGACTTCGATTGTGAAACAGACTGAAAAATATCTCGTACTCGTGAACGGGAAGGAAATCAAGCCGTAGTAATCAAAATTCAATAACGCATCTCCCCGATTTTGACATCGGGGAGATGCGTTATATGATTGGGATATGAATACAACTGTACATACTGACCCTCAAATCAATGGACTCATCCATAGGATTCGAAATCGGGACTTAAAATATATCACGTGGGAATGAAATATAGGAAGCATTACCGCGGCATTAAATCAATCACCCCGCAGCAAGCTGACGGGGTATGACCTAGATCCTACAATC
>JAVHRB010000080.1:0-29799 GCA_036171455.1 Patescibacteria group bacterium | reverse complement strand
CAACTACGGGAGGACTGCTGAGAGATTTAAGCGGGAATGGAAATGATGGGACGTTTAGTGGAAACGTAATTATTTGAGGAACTGGAGGTTTTATGGGTAAATCTACCGTTTTTAACGGATCTTGAACTACGAGCAATCAGAATTATATCGAAATTCCAGATGCTCCTTCAATAAATTTGACAAAATATACCATAGAAGTAGTGGTTACTTCAAAAGCTACCTATGACGCGATGGTATTTTTGTCAAAATGAGAAATGCGAGAATGGCCCTGTGGCTCAGAAGGAAGTTCTATGTGTGAAAATTACATGATGTGTGTATATAATATTGGTGGAACATTTCATCCGGTTTCCAATAATAACGGTGTTCGGATTTCTACAAATTTGTGAGGATATATTGCTGGTAAACCAACGTACTTAGCTATTAAATATGATGGAGTTAATTTTAATTGATATATGAACGGTTTGAAAAAGTATAACATTTCTTCTGCTGCTCCAATGACAAATACTGGAAATTTGCGTATTTGATGAAGAAAAGAACCATATCAACAATCATTTGATGGTTCTATCGATGACATAAAGATTTACAATCGTGCTCTTTCTGACAATGAAATCAAACAACACGCAAAAATCGCTGGATTTTAATATTTATCCTTTCAATATATGAAAATTACAAAAAATAAATTCTTATCCAATTGTAGTTTTTATTGATTCACCCTAGTAGAGCTCATCGTCGTTATCACGATACTTTCCATTCTCGGTACTATTGGATTCATCTCTATACAAGGGTATTCATCAAGTGCTCGCGACAGTACTCGTATCAGTAATCTTGTGAATCTTCATAAAGGTCTTTCTATCTATCAAATGGGCGGAGGCATCCTTCCCATGCCAGAATCTCCTATTACTATCATGGCTTCTGGAACTATCATTGGATATCAATGATTCGCCAAAGATCAAGTTGCAAACGTTGCCAAGCTTTCTGCTGGAGCTACCAAGGATCCGCTCGATCCTACTATTTTTACCACCTATTCCGTCAATGCTCTCCAAACAAAGATGCAACTTATGAGCTTCCTTGAAGATGGAAGTAAGATAACAGCATTTATCCCTAGTGCTTTTGGAGTTACTGAGAGTTATGCGGCAACTTCTGCCGCCTATGCTTCTCGTAGTCCTATGACAAAGGGGGATTCCGTAGGTATTCTCATTGGAACCGGAACTATGCTTAATCAGCCTGTTCAAGAACTTCTCACAGAGAGTTTTACCGGGATTGATATTGCTGGTACTGCTACGGGGTACACGGTGATTTTTTCCAAAGATGTTTCCGCAAGCTGAACTGGATCAATACTCATTACGACGTTTAGTATACAACGACCAGATGGAAAAATCTTGGCTGGGTATGATCCAAATCTGAAATGATTTTGGAATATGGAAACGTTGTCAGGAACGGTATTAAAGGATTTTTCACAAAATGGAAATACTTTGACGTGCTACCAATCCGCTACGGTTATCGACTGTGCAAAATCTTCGGAAATCGTACCAAAACATGATATGAGAAGCTATGTGACTTTTACTTCTGAAAAATGAGCTACATTGGCTATTTCGAAAAGTGAACTAGTAAAAACCCCAAATTATACCATGACTTCTTGGCTCCGGATTCAGGATTCTCCGACGGATGGGAATATTGGCCGCGTGATTTTTTCCAATTACTCCAATTTACATGGAAGTATTTTCTATATAAAAACGAACAATAAGATTGCGCTTCGTCCGCATGGTATGAATACGAATATCGATTTCGCATCGAATACTGATTTGCAATATAACCAATGGTATTTTGTCAGTGCTACGTTTAACGGTTCAACGGCGAATCTGTATATCAATGGCAAGTTGGATGGTACTGCTTCTTTTATCTGGTATGATCCGATTGACTCAGGTATCGCTTGATTTGTTTGAAGTTCTCCTTGGTGGGATTACGTACCGAAAAATGATATTACTAATACTAATTTCAAGGGAGATCTTTCCGAACAGAGGTTTTACAGTCGAGCTCTTTCTGATGCTGAAATTTTGAATCTCTATAATGCAACAAATAAATAATCAATATAAAAATCCCGGTTGAGATTATCTCAACCGGGATTTTTATAAATCTGAAAGGTATTACGCCTTGATTTCAACCGTTGCTCCAGCAGCTTCAAGAGAAGCTTTGATTTTTTCTGCATCGGAACGTTCGATATTTTCTTTGATTGCTCCTCCGTTGTCAGCAAGTGCTTTTGCTTCAGCAAGACCAAGACCAGTAATTTCTCGGATAACCTTGATTACTGCGATTTTTGAACCTCCGGCAGAAGTAAGATTAACGTTTACAGTAGTTTTCTCTTCTACTTCAGCAGCTCCAGCTCCTCCGGCAGCAGCAACTGGTGCAGCGGCAGAAACTCCAAATTTTGTCTCCATTGCAGAAACGAGGTCTGCAAGTTCAACGATAGTAAGACCCTCTACGAGGTCCATGATTTTTTGCGCGTTAGCGCTGAGTGTGATGTCAGACATAGTATAAAAATAATGAAGTAGTATTTTGCGAGGAATATCCTCGTCGAAGCCTCCCTCAAAAAAAAGGGGGGCTTCAGACGAAATTACTCTGCAGTAGGAGTTTCCGGAATTGTTTCGGCTGTTGAAGCCTCGACAACTGCTTCTGCTTCAACTGGAGTTTCAACAGCGGCAACTGGAGTGGAAACTGCGGCAGCGGTAAGTTTTGCGAGATCGCCAACTTTTGTTGCATTTTTTGCCTCCATCTCAGTTTTCGCTCCATCGAAGAATCGAGCGAGAGCCGAAAGAGGAGACATCATAGATCCAAGGAGTTTTGCGAGGAGGACTTCTCGTGATGGGAGACTTGCGAGTTTCGCAGTTTCTGCAGCACCAAGCACTCGACCATCAATATACCCTCCGACGAATTTGATTTTCTCTTCTTTTCGGAGCTCTACTGCATATTTATTAACGATTCCGAGTGGAGCTACTTTGTCGCCCTTGGCAATAAGGATAGCAACCGCACCAGGAAGAGTATTGATATCGATTTCCGCTCCAAGAACGTTTTTCATAGCGAGGCATATGAGCGTTTTCTTGGCAATCATGTATACAGCATTTTCTTTCCGAAGTTCACTTTTCATTTTGCTTACGTCGAGAACTGTCAGTTTCTGATTGCTTGTGAAAGCGATTGCTTGGGCTTCCTTAATGTGAGTTTCGAGAGTCGTGAGAATTTCTCATTTTCTAGCTTTTGTAACCGCCATGTTCGTGTAATTAAGAATTTTGACCCATCAGTCAGAACAAAAAAGTTCATGCTAGAGTCGCATGAACTGTGGCAAACGGAGGAGCGATTTGAATCGTTCTGATTTGTTTGGTTCTGTCTCGGAAAGGCTTATTTGAGTGCTTTCTGTCTGCGACTGATGTATATGTCGTGGAAGAGTATAGGGAAATTTTTTTTAAGTCAAAAAATTCTTTCTTCCATGTGGGGAGTTACGTATGGGATTTTTTAGCTTTAGTTTGATATTAATAAACAGATTCAATTTCACTATCTGACAGTTTCAATCCGCTTCATCTTTTCATATTTTTTCACGAGTGCATCCATAGACCAAGCAAAATCTGCTTTTACATCGGCTAGATTTGTGATTTGTACTGTTTTTTTTCGTTCGGAAAGTCTAGGGCCATAAAATTCAAACAAGGACATATTCCGTCAATTGGAATTTCATATATCCAAAAAAGCAGCGGATTGGATTTTTATCTCCGACTGTCTCGCCATCCATAAGGATTCTCGATCGATGCTGGATTCTATATCGTCATAGATTTCATGTAGTGCAGGATCGAACAAAATTTTTAATGCCCAACCTTGCAAGACATTTGACACAAGCTCGTTTTTTACGATTTCGGCAGAAATAAGAGATTCACACAATCGATACATTCGCAAATCACGCATTCGCAATGACTGGGTATCCAAAATGTCCAAAAGGAGCACATACCAAAACTCATTCATATCTCCAATATCATAAAGTTCTTCTTCCGTAGCCTCATAATGGCTAATTTCCCCCATTACGGCCATTTGGATTTTGCGATGCAAAGGAAATTCACGTTCCAAGATTTCGGTATTTTCCTTTTCAGGAACTACTTCATCGGTATCGGATAACCATTTGGCTTTGACGGCATTTGTAATTCAAAGGATTTGTTCATTGAGTATTTCCCGATTATTCTGTGTTACTCAAGGAAATTCCCGAAGAATATTTGCAATAGAACCGGAAATTTTCCGACGTATATCTGGACGTATCCGGCTTTTGAAAATAACCTTTTGTAATCGAAGCGTCAAATCGGTGGATTTTCGGTCTACTTCAAAAAGAATTTTCTGAATACGGTCTTGTAAAAGCTTAATATGATAGTTCATTCGAACGTTATTGGATTCGTTCGTTTCGACTCAAAAATCACGATTTCCCGTAGGAGATTGTGCAGATATATCGGTTTCCATAGGGAAATTCATATGTATATTCTACTATATACTGAAAATAATATTGAAAAAAACACTGAGAAATCTATTGACGATACCATATAAATAATGATTAATATAATCATCCCCCTCGTTCGGACTTCCGAGATACGATTCATATGGGATATTCCATTCCTCTAACGAACTCTCACTTTAATTTGTTCTTAATTTTTAAAAGATATACTCTTCCTATGATTTTAGTAGTCGACGACAACCAACTCATTGCTTCAAATATCGTAGAATATTTGCAAATTCAATGAATCCCAGCAACCGCCTGTTTTGACGGCGAGAGTGCTTTTGAAACGATACAGAAAAAATTGGACGCTCGGGAGAAAATCGATCTCATCATCCTTGATCGTATGATGCCAAAACTCGATGGAGTGAGTCTGGTAAGATTACTTCGAAGCCGAAAGATTGAAATACCGGTGATATTTTTGACCGCGCTCGGTAAACCCGTTGATCTCATCGAAGGACTCGAGGCATGAGCCGTTGAATATCTCACGAAACCCGTTGAACTCAAAGAACTCGGCATGCGAATCAAAAATCTGCTCACTTATTCGTGTTGACGACCGAAAAAAGGCTATGTAAATACCGCTCTAACATCGGAAACAACAGACGAAATCCACATCAACGGACTCGTAGTAAATTTTTCGTCTCAAAAGATTACTCGAAACGGGAAAATGATTCATCTTTCACCAAAAGAATATAATATATTCAAACTTCTGATGGACAACCAAGGTCGTGTAGTTACTTACCAGGAAATTTTTGAAAAAGTCTGGCTGGATTACGGTTCAAATTTTTCTGAATATACTACTACTATTACCGTTCACATAGCCTATATACGCAAAAAACTCGGAGGTGAAAATTTTATCCGAACGGTGAAGCTCACTGGGTATATCATCGATGAAAAATAGCCTTATTTATATATCCCGGAGATCCCAGGTATTTTGAGCCTTTGTAGGATTGGCTATCATTTTTTTGGTTATTTTTTCTGGAGTATTTTATTTCGAATCCAATCGAAATTGGGAAAACCAAAAATACAAGGGGCTTTCCGCGCTGATTTCCGATATCGAATCCATACCTCAAGCAGAACAATATTTTGCGGATATTCGAGTTATTGCTCCGAACGGAATCATCGTGCTCAACGAAGGAATTTTTACAGAACTTCCCCAAGACATTGTAATAGACAACCGACAGGTAAATTACCAATGACTGAGTCTGTATGTTATTTCAAAACGTTTGTTCGACGGTAGCACGATACTCTTTGTAGATGATATTACCGATGCTGTGGAAGCAAAAAAACTCATGTTTTGAAACCTACTTACGAGCACACTCATTTTGTGATTACTCGTAATCAGTATCGGATGGCTGTTTACCCGAAGGATTTTTTCGCCCGTGCAAGATATTGTCGAGGCTATCGAAAATTTCAAATTGGAACAGGATCCATCACACGACGCAGTTCCGATTTTTGGGAAAGAAAATGATGAGTTCGTTCGGATTGCACGACAGCTCGAATCACTCTTTTCCAGAGTCCGAATAGAAACCAGAAAAATAGAAGATTTAAGCTCTAATATTGCCCATGAACTCAAAAATAGTCTTTTTGGCATCGCGAGTACTCTAGAGCTTGCTCTCCTCCAAGATCATCCAAAACATAAAATCGAACAAGTACATGCTCAAGTACTTCATTTGTGAGAAATAGTCCATGCTCTTTTGCTATTGGCAAACAAAGAAATGAACATTGAAAAATCTCCAGTTTCGCTCGCCACAGCGTTTTCTCATTTTTCCGATGAGGATCCACGGATATCGGTTATTGGGTCAAAAGATATTAAATGGGATATCCATCCAGATCTCTTTGAGGTCGCCATCGGAAATATTGTGGGAAACGCCAAAAAATTCACCCCATCCGATGGGAAAATCGAAATATGCCTGAGCGAACATGAAATCAGTATCATTGATACCGGAACTGGGATTCCAGCAGAGCAACTCCCTTTTGTATTCGATAGATTTTACAAATCAGACAGTATGCGACCAAATGGATCCGGTACCGGTCTTGGACTCACACTTGCCAAACATATTTTGGAAAAATTGCATGGCTTTGCTATTACTATTTCCAGTACCGTAGGAAAAGGTACTCGAGTGACAATATCAAAAACGTATATCCCTCCTCCATTAATGTAAGGTTAATATTCCGTGTTAATATAGAAAACACTGTTATGAAACGAGCTTCTTTCCGTTCCCTTCCACTTCTATCTATTGGAATAGCTATTTTTTCATGGTGTTTGGTACCGATATCATATGGTGAGTTCAGAAATCCGCCACCTCCCGGTATGAATCCAAAAGAAAAACCCGAGATGGATCAAGAAAATATGAATTGACCATTACCAAAAAACGAGCTGAGAAAAAATACAAGAAATTTCCTGATACAACCTCCAAAAAGGAATGTAAACCAATGAATTTTTTTGGAATGATTCTGATATCTCCCCTCGTATGGTTCGAATAATTTTAGAGCGCCTATCATAAAAAAAATTCTTCCAGCAAGAACCCTTCCAATCATAAATAAAATTATTCGGAGAAAGCCCCCCAGAATGCATCGAGAAGACCAAGAAATGAAGAGAGAAAGAGAAGATAACAATGACCATGGATTTTTCAGATAGACGTCAAAAAAACCGTATTTTCCTATCAGAATAGGAAAATACGGTTTAAAATTAGGGTAATTTAGTGACGTATCAGTCAATTCTTTATGGATCTCAATATTCGGTATAACAGAAATTTCCATGAACTGGCCACAAACAAGCGTTTCTCGGGCCATTTTTGAACAAAGCCTCAGAATTTTGATTTGAAATCCGTGACTCACTGGAGATGATGTCCATTCTCTCATTCTGGCGCAATTCCCAGGAAATCATACCAGGAACAACCTGCTTTTTTGCTCGATTGGATCATTTCCCACTGAAGCAAGTAAGGCGCCATGAGCCGGCGTGATTCTGCATGGGAAGTAGATGCTCCATAATAATACACAGCGATAGACCCAGAAATTATCAGAATGGCAGCAGCAATAACTTGGTCTTGCCAATATACAAAATACAGACCTTCGGCAACATACTTTCGGTGGGCTAACAGATGCTCATAGTATGATTTTTTATTTGCGGAAAATCCATCTCGATCCGTCGTATCTTGAAGCATTCGATAAAAAATATCGATATTTTCCGAATTCGAAGCGACATGACGGGCAATACATCCATTTTTTTCAGCAATTTTGATATTGTACCTGCCTTTTTGCTTCATATCCGAAAGTAATTCTTCATTGGAATGAGAGAGATCGAGTAATCTCGTATGAGACTCCAGCAAGTATTTTGCTTGACCAGATCTATAAACTGATATACCCCAATCCAAATCCATCAAACTTTCTAAAAGTACAAAAACAAGCCCATGTTGTTTTGCGTATTTTTTGATATTCTGTATCAACTCATCCAGAACCCCTATTTTTTCAGGAATGCATTGTGGTCATCCAACGAAAAACATTCCAAAAAGTCACAATCCAACAGAACGAATTTCCCCGATTCCGTATCCGACCAATTGAGAATCTTCGTATATTCCAAAAAATATAGCATCGAAAACCTGCTTTGATTCGATGAGCATTTTTGCCCAAGACAAAGTTTGCCAAACGGGTTGGTACATTTTTTTCTCAGATGAAGTTTCTGAAAACGATTTCCAAAAAAGCCCGATTTCGGATTCCCTTTCCGAAATGGAAGATATTTCACAGAGAGAAATGGTGATACATTGCATCATTCGAGACTATTCATGGTTAATGATAATGCAATTTATTTGCACTTTTCATAAAAATTTGGTAGAATCCTATTATATTACATTATTAAAAAATATGAATACGGCTATTGAAATCAAAACCAAACAGGTTGGAAGCATTATGGTTTTTGAATTCCACGGGGAACTCGATGAAACTAATGCGGACAAAACATTTACTAGCGTATATAACGCGGTAGGTGATTTTACGGGAAAAAAGATTCTTTTCAATCTCATAGGGCTCAAATATCTCAACTCGAAATCTATTGGATATATTGCGGATATTTTCAGCAACATCGAGGACGGAAACGGAAAGATGTGCATTACCAATATGACAGAAGAAGTAAAAGATACTCTAGAACTCGTAGGTATTACCACAATCGTCGCCATTATGGATACGGAAGCTGAGGGACTCGCTCAGATGGCATAACTATTTATTATAAAAAAATTGTCAAGCATAACCTCTCACAAAAAGTGGGGGGTTTTTTGTAAATGAAACACATTTAGGGTAATCTTGAGAAAAACTTACCTATGACTCCTCCTATCAAACCTCTATCTTCCGAAAAGGAAGCCTGAATTTTCGAAAAAATCAAAAATCGTCTTTCTTCTGCCGGAGAAGTTCTCAAAGACGCAACCGTACAGCAATTAGACTTTGCCCGTGACATCATCGGTATCAATACTGAAATTGAACTCGCAAAATCCAAAGAATCCCAAATGATCGGCAATGAAAAACGCGGGCAACGGGAAGCTGTTCTCGGACTTGGTCGAACAAAAAACCGCGCGCAGCGTGCCGAGATGCTCACGGCGAACAATGGTATGATTAAAAATGAAACTCTCAAAGCGAAAGCTCGGGAAATCATGAAAACTGGAGGATTCGAAAGTATGAACGCGAATGACCTATTGTCACTGGAACAGCTGGAACGAGGCGTACTTTCAAAGATATTTGCCTACAAACGAACCAAAGATCAAGACGGCATGCCTATCGAATCGCCTCTGAATGTAGCAGATATCCAGGAAGACGATGAAATCATAATTGATTTCGGGCGAAACGGTTCGGCAAACGCAAAAATCGGTGCCGCGGATATCTTGCCTCCGAGCGTCCGAATCGTCAAAATTTTCGACCGGGATATGAATATTCGGATTGGTATCCGGAAAATCATTGGCGGACGTGCAGGATACTATGATGCCAATGGGAAATACTTGCCAATCTATACGGGATATACCCTCAGGATACCATCAGCAATAGAGCTGAAACGTTCGGAATATGAGAACTTCAAAATCACCCAATCCATTGAACGCGATGCAACAGTACTTCAAACTCTGCAAACGGAAGATGCTCAGGCAATGGCTCATTTTCGCGATATTCTCGAAAAAGGTAAGACAGAAGATCAAACGGCAACGCTCTACGATATGATATCAAAAGAAGCTTGATCCGGATGAACCTATCAGGAACGGCTCGAGCGGATGATTGTTATTTCAGAAACCTACGGTCAAAAAGCTGAAGGAGATGAAAAAACCATGTTCGCCAACCTTACGGCACGACTCAGAAAAACTAAAGAAGTCCTCGGAGATCGAAATTTTAACATCGATTTCGACCGATATAAAGCGGCAATTGCCAAACACGAATCCGGAGGCCAGGCCTATCTCGCTCGCAATGACGAAGCTGGGAAATCCCGCGGAGTCCGATCGGGTGCTTGGGCATTCGGGAAATACCAATTCACTGTGGAAACTCTCCGGGGCTACGGAGTGGAACTCGGAAATCCTCCGGAAGAATCAAAAATTCAGAGCTTTCTCGGAAATCCTAGTCTCCAGGAAGAAATCATGGACAAATACATTGTGCAAAATTTGGAAAAACATATCCTTCCGAACCCGAAGATTGCCGAAGATATGGCGCGTGATGGCACTTCCCTCTCCTACTACTTGGCCCTAACGCACATTGGCGGACCCGGAGCACTGAATGGGAATGCACTCAAAAAAGATTGGCTCGGAACGAGTACACATGCCTACGCAATGGGGGTCGCGAACGTTTACGAACGGGCACTCGGCAGTGCTGAAATTGCCCAAGCCGTACCTCGTATTGAT
Source organism: Patescibacteria group bacterium (assembly GCA_036171455.1). GTDB lineage: Bacteria > Patescibacteriota > Gracilibacteria > BD1-5 > UBA2023 > CAIVSN01. The sequence continues at coordinate 19,416 of JAVHRB010000080.1, read as the reverse complement.
GCAATCAACGGAGCGAAGATTACCCCGGATGATTTGATTGCTTCGGCGGAAAAACATATGGGGAAACGGTACTCGCTTGGTGCTAACGGAGACGTGGCCATCGATTGCTCCCAATTGGTCGTGGAGGCACTCAAAGACAACCGCATCGTACATTCGAGATTCGATACCACCGCAGCAGCTCTTGCACTGAATACTCGGCCCAAATCGCCGGAATCCGTAGAACGGGGAGATTTGGTATTCCTCCGGACCAACGGGAACATTACCCATGTGGAAATCGCGATGGGGCCGGCGAAAAACGGAGTTATCGACATACTCGATGCTTCCAGCAACGCCGGAAAAGTCAGCAAACGACAACAAAAAATCACCTCGAATGTGGAAGTCGGAACCCCGTATTTCTACGCCTAGCCATAGGTAAAATCTCTAAAAAAACGAGGTTTTAAAAAATGAAACCAATTTGTTCCTCTCATCACAGGGAGGAATTTTTTATGTAGCCTTGCAGATATTTAAGTTCTTCTTTGAGATCATAACCGACGATTTCGATATCTGATTGGAGAAGTCATTCCAGAAATTCTTTTCCCGAATATTTTGAAAAATCGAGCAGGTACCACTTCTCCCCCGTGCCAATCGCGAGTCCGGTCAATCGGTTTTCATGGGCAATAGTTCCGATGGAACATTTTTTCAGCCGCTGTAATTCGGAATCAAGAGTATTGAGTTCATCAAGACTCTCGACGGAAATGGGATGGATGTCCAAACTCTCGAACGTTGCCAGTTCGGCGACTTCATCGGTAATCAGGGACTTGAATTCCAACGTTCGGAAAAATTCGTTTACCTGGGGATTCATCAGGGAGCGATCTCGGAAAACGTAGGCGGATTCCGGAAGCATTTCCATATCCACGTCCGTCGGAATGCTCGCGAGTTTTTTTGAGAGAAAGGCTGTTTCCCGTTGTTCCATGAGGGTAGTTTTCGTTTTGCCGGAAATACTGGGATGGTCTTGGTCGAGCGCTGCATAAATATCCTCGAGAGAACCGAACTCCCCGATGAGGACTTGGGCTTTTTTGGGTCAGAAGCCGATAATTCCCGGGATATTGTCAGACGTGTCGCCCGTGATAGAGAGATAGTCCACGACCCGTTCCGGAGGAACGCCGAATTTCTCAATCGCATCCTCGCGGTGAGCGACTTTTTTCTTCATTGTGTCATATACCATGACATTGCCGCCGATAAATTGATACAAATCCTTGTCACCGGAAAGGATGTAGATTTGGTTGTTCGGATCTTTCCGAAGATTCGTCACGAGGGTTCCAATGAGATCGTCCGCTTCGAATCCTTCTTTTTCGAGAATGGGAATTTCCATTCGCGCGAGCAATTCCAGGATTTTCGGTTCCTGGGATTTGAGATCATCCGGCATCCGGTCGCGGGTACCCTTATATGCAGGAAATAGGTCTTCCCGAAACGTCTTACCCTTGTAGTCCATTACGAAATACAGCAAATCTGGTTTTTCGTACTGATGCATACCGAGCAATGTTTTTGCAACACCGAACACGGCATTCACCGGCTCGCCCGCACGGGTAGTGAACTGTGGGACTGCATAAAACAGTCGGTAAATGAGATTGTAACCGTCAATCAGATAAATATTTCGCATGGGAAGTGGAGAATTTTGAGAAGTATATCTGAAAATTAAAAAATCAGAAGTTGGGACTTCTGATTTTATATAGCAGCTATACTGGGGTACGGTGAATGAGGAGCAAAGAAATGGACAAGAAATTCGCATTTTACAGGAGTCTCTTTATTGTATCTGCATCCTCCAATACGAATTATTATTATCGCTTCTTGATTCCAAAATATTATTATATATATCTACTTCTACCAAGAGGAGATAAGTTCCATTTCGGTTGATATTGAGATTTCCAATAGGGATCGAAGCGTCATAACATTCCCCCTTATACAATTGTCTCTCGGTAGAAGTCGAGGTTTGATAGGTTCCATTCGTAACTCTCAAAGATATTTGTCCTTTGGAAGACATGGAATCTCATTGATTACAAACTTTTGCTATCAATTCAAAATTACTGCCGTTCTGTCGGAGTTCCCCGAGATAGAGATCCGGAGTTCCCACGGGAATCGAATAGTTGTTGGAACACTTCCATTGGTACGTCTGAGAATAATTATCCCAAGTTTTCAGCCATTGCTGACAAGAGGAATTGTAATTTCCCGGGGCGAACGTGTTATAGGAATTTCCATTGTTATTGTATGGTACGTACGTGTTCGGGATATAATAGGAATTCGTACCGTTCGGCTGATTCGCGTTAAAAGTAGGATATTGGTTATAATCATTGTTATAGAATACGCCGTTGTTCGTATAATTATTGTACGGAGTATAGGTATAGTTTCCATAACCGTTCGGAGTATAATTGTACCAACCGCCGTTGTTGTATCCGGTGTACACATATACGAGATTCTGATTTCCCGATGCAGAAGACCAAGTGGGATTTGTCTGATTTACGTACCCGTTATTATAGTTCGTAGTATTGTTATAATACCCATTAGAGCTGAATCCGTTGGAATTGTAATTATTCGGATCGTAGTAGTTATTGTTTTGCGGAGTGGAATACCATTTCGTAGTATTATCGGAATTTCCCCAGAGATCGTATACCGGATCGTTGGAAACCGTCTTCGTAGAATTGGAACGGTAGTTGATATCGGAAACGTCCGCGCGAGATTTCTTTGCCAAGAGGACGATTTTATTGTTGGCAGTCCGTAATTCAGTTCGGTCACCTACGAAACGAACCGTTCCGGTGATGGCGGATTTCCTTTTCGAACCCATGGCATACCCATCGACGGAATACATCGTGAGATTGGTGCAGGATCCAGCAGAAAGATTGATATTCTCATATGTACGCTCTTCGATTTTCCCCTCATTGGATTGGAGAACGATATTGAACTTTCCATTGCCGGTACCTATGTCGCCCTGATTACAAATGATAAAAGTAAAAGTAGCAGCAGTCTTTTGTTCGAGCACGTTGAATACTAGATCGGGAGTTCCTTGGTAGGCCATATCGAAACTGCTCGCGAATACGCCGGTCGAAAACGATGAAATGGCGAATCCTGCAGTAACGATGGAAAGTATCCTTGAGGCGGAGCTTTTCATATATTGAGAGGATAAATAATGATTTGACGAAATCAATTCCTATTTATTAATGTAAGAATAACTGAAAAAAGTCAATAAGAAATACCGCTTTTCTTGTAAATTGAAATTATTACTTGCAATTCATAAAAAATTACTTATTACTAATAAAATTCTTCATTTCCCCCTCCTATGAAAAAAAGATTGAAACCTTTCGTGGAACCCGAATTTCCAGAGGTAAAACCCGAAGTGAAACAAGAATTAATCTCCACGGTTGAGGCAGCACGACAAAAAGGAAAAGATTGTTTTGAAAAAATCACTTGGACTTCGTTTGGTGGTATTGGAGGAGAGGAAACTTCTCTCACGGGATCAAAACACCTCATCGAGGCGATACGCAAAACTGGTGAATCGGTACGAATACTCCTCGACTGTGGTATGTTTCAGGGTAAAGGAAAAGAACGAAATCAGACTCTTCCCGTTAAACCATCAACCATACAGCATGTCATTGAAACTCACATGCATTTAGACCATTTTGGGCTACTCCCTCTCCTCACCAAAAATGAGGAAGAATTCACGGGAGAAATTCATTGTACTCCCGTTACCTGGGAAGGCGGACTCATCTGACTCAAGGATTCAGCAAAAATTGGAGAAGACGGATACGAAGAAGATTACCGGAAGTACGCAAAGCTCATTCGAGATATTCAAGGAGCCATCAGAATCGTACGAAATGCAGAAAACAAAGGAATTCCAAAAAATAAAAGGAACGGAGATCGAATGAAAGGAACGGGAGAGCTTGATCCGTCTCTTGGAGAAGGAAAAGATGGAGCTAAAATCAAAAACCGAATCCACGGTGGAAAAGCCATTCATGATGTTCCAGAAGGAAAAATTCAACAGTCTCGAGAATTACTCGCTGAACAAGGATTTTATGATATCGAAAACCGAAGCTTTATTGCTGGGGCAAATATTAAGAAAAATATTCCTGCCCCAAAGAAAAATCTCTATGATCTCAAGGATGTTAACCGAGTTGAATACTTCATACGAACCCATAAATACGATGAGAAATTTGAACTCGAACCGGGGATAGAAGCGACATTTTATAATGCGGGTCATGTCCCCGGGAGTGCTATGGTCGTCATCACATTCAAGATAGACGAAAAATCTACCTACAGTATCATGTTTTCTGGAGACCTTGGACGACTTCGCGGGATTTTTCACCCCTATGGCAAACCACATTTACCAACAGAAGTACCGATTGATACCTTTGTACATGAAACCACCTACGGTGGAAAAATTCACTGGGAACGGGATTTTGCCGTACAAGATCTCGGACGAGTCATTCGTGAGGCCTATATGAAAAAGAAGAAAGCTCTTATTATTCCTACCTTTGCGATTGAACGGTGTGCGTCTATCCTTCATGCTATCATCGAACTCAAAAAACAAGAATATTTTGATGGCGAAATCATCCTCGATTCTCCCCTCGGTATTCAACAGACCATGGTAGCAGGACGGCATGCAGAAGACGAAGCATTCTGCGAAAACCTCATGAATAAGCATTCCTATCATATTTCCAAAGGTGAGGACCGAGAAGGTCTCGCTCGAAGCAAGAAATTCCGTATCATCGTCACCGGATCGGGTATGGCAAACGGCGGACCCATACTTGACTACCTCAAACTCTACTCGAACAATCCGGATATCGAATTCGCGTTTGCAGGATACCAGTCCGAAGGAACTATTGGAAATGAGCTGACAAGCGGATATAAATCCGTGACAATTGACGGTCTCAAATGTCATGTCGAAGCAAAAATCAACAACCTCATGGGATTCTCCGCCCATGCAGACGAACGAGATCTTTTTGAAATCATGGAATACGGAAAGCGGAGCAGACGATATGGAGAACGCCACCGGAATGCAAAACTCTTGCTCGTTCATGGGGAGAGGGATAAATCTACTGCCGCGTATGTCAACTATCTGAAACGGAGAGCAAAAGAAGGAAAACGTGGGGTACCGAAAATGGAAAATGTGTATATGCCAAATTTGGAAGAAACAATCGTGTTGTATAGCAATCCGAAAAAAGAGGAGGAGGAATAATATTATTTTAAGAAAGGGGAAAACACGGCGGGGATGCCGTGTTTTTTTGTGGTGTTTAAAATTTCGTAACATTTTCTTTTTTTTCTGAAACCACCTCAGTATAACTCATTCGTCATATCAACCCATTTATGCTCAATCGTTTCTCCCCTCTTGCAAATTCGATATCAAACCGACAAACGCTTTCCCTCCGGGAAACTATTCACAACGAGATAGCGAAATCCGAAAAGAACATGAACAGCCCGCTCGGACGGGTACTCCACTACTGGCAAGGAAATCCAAAAATGCGAATCGCCGTCGGACTCGGATTGCTCTCTGGAGGGATGATCGCGACGGCTACTGGGGCATTCGCCACCGCGGGCATCATTCTTGGGACTCGGGCAAGCATCAGCGCACTCGGAGCATTCACCGGAAGCAAAGGGTTGTATGACCTCGTACGGGGGAGAAAACAGAGTTCCGAAATGGAGCGTTTACTCAACCGGGCAAAATGAGGTGGCAACATCGAGGAATTGGAACCAATTTTGACGGATATCGAGAGCCGATATTCGGATAGTGAAATCCAAACGCAACTCAAAATCGAACGGAACCATGCTATTACATCAAATATTATCGGGGTTACGGCCGCCGCAGTTGCGGGGATTCTTGCGCTGCAGGGGGGTGAAGAAATACTCTCTAGTCAAATGCAACCATCGAATGAAACTCTCTCTACGATTGTCCCAAAATGAATACCTCCTGGACTCGCTCCAAAACTTCCAACCTATAACTTGGAAGCTATCGCCGGGGATATTCGCCAGGATCATCCGAAGCAATGATGGATTACGCTCGAACAAATGGTTCGGCGGGTCGAAGGACTGCGAATGGGAATCGATTTGAATCACAGTGAAAAATTGTCAGTCATGAATGAGAGTATTTCCAAAATAGTACACGAACCGGACGGGATGATAGCACAAGCAATGAAACATCGGGGATATGAAATGAAAGATGGAATAGATACGGCCAGTAGGCATTTGAGCGAAAATGAAATCAAAGGCATAGTCGAAGAATACATCCAAAATACGGAAATTCCGACGGTAATGGAAAACGAAGTTCCAATATTGGAAACGCAACTGGAACTACCTTTGGAACCACCGATGGAGCCAACGGAAATTCCAACCGAACGAAACGAACATTCAAATTGGATTTTTGCCAAAATCACAGGAATCGGAGCATTAGTAGGAGGTGCTTGGTTTTGGAAAAATAGATTATGGAAAAAGGAGAAATCGAATCTAGGGAATGGTGAAATTCAAAGCATTGCTACCGTTCCTACAGATTCGGATACTCTGGTAGAACATTCGGAAGTCATTCCAGAAACGTCAGAAATAGCCAGACCCGAAAATCCGGTTGAAACGGAATCCAACACTCCCACCAATCCATGAGAAATACCCACGATATCTCCGGTATCCGAAATAACGACCCCATTTCGACTATCGGAATCCGCCGAAACGGCAAAACAAAAAATTCACAGCCATTTCACCGAAAATTACAGCTGGATCCAGGAAAACGACGAATGTAAAACCACGGAAAACCAACAAGTTGACGTATATTCCGGAACTACGCTCGGATGACACTATCGGATTTATGTCGTCTATTCCGAGATACAGATGCAAATCACCATCGTATGGTATGATCATGATGCGGCAAGAAGCTATGTTCAATCAGCCCAAACCTCCTATGAATCTATACTCCATCCGACAAATCCAGAATCATGAATTGAATACCAAATGGACGAGCTCTATTTTGAAATGCTGACCCAACGTGAAAAAATAAAATCAGAAGATATGAAAGATGTTCTCTCTGTGAGCATTCCAAAATCCTATCTCCAAGCGATGTACCAGCACATGGAACAGCCAGAAATACGGATTCCGAATTCGGAAGTGCAATGATATTGGCTCGCGAGCACCTACAATATCCAAAATCATACCCTACCTATCGACGCACTCGATAATCCGCCGCTCCAGGACCAAATATACACCATGACATCCTGTCGATTGAAAGATCTCGCCCTCCAAACCCAATACTATTTCGCTCATCCGAACCGTATGATATTCGGGACTCTACCGCCGACCGAAGCAAAAATGATAACGAGAAAACGAGAAATAGAACTGGCCAAATGAAAACAACTAGTATTTACTGGAGCGAGCCGATTGCTCAATTGGCACAAACATCCCGACGGCATCACGGGACCAAGTAGTGGAGATATCAGCGAGGCAATACGCGATATCAACGTACAGTGCCCAGGATTGGAAACCCATCCCTATACCATAGCGGTTCGAATCCAGGAGCGTCAGATTGCATCTCTTTCCCTTGATCCCAAGGTATGCGTACTCAAGAAAAGTGACTACGGCGGGGAATACAGCTATGCGTTCCGAACCTACAATATGGTTTTCGACGGAAAGAATTACACGGGATTGCAGCAGTGGGACATCAAAATCGAATAAAAAAACCTAGGGAAAGATACCGACTGGAGAGTGCGAGCGCTACCGCTCTCCAGCGGGTATCTTTCCGGATACCTGTTCATTAACATACTCGGAGGATGCTATGCATTCATTTTGGACTTTGTTCCAGGCGGAATTTGCCGCAGAAAGCCTCATACGGGTACTTTTCGGGGGAAAATTTCCACGGTTCGTTGCCCTGATGCTGTTGTTCATGATAGGAAGTTGGTATGTATGTTGGAGTCTTATTCGCATATCATACCGACTCCTGAAATGGATAATCGTGACGGAAAACATGACTGTGAGAAGCAAACTCAAAAAAGTAGCCCAAGTGGGAAAACCATACGGTGATCGGGTAGAAAAAATCCGATTCGAAAACGGCATTTGGATCCTGAATGTGATTCCGATATCGCATCGGACAGAAATCACATCAATGGAATTCCAAGTCGCCAAAAGTACCGGGCAACTGAGGATATTTGCCCACATTGACGGAAGGCCGAAAGTCGAGCTTCTGTACGGATGGATCCGGCAATTTCTGCCGAATGACCAGCCGATACTGATGCACGTCGATTATTCCGCGTACATCTATTACCATCTTCGAAATAACTTTCTTTAGAAATCGTTTCGAAGCTATCTCTAACTAATCCATAGAAAGAAACCCTACCATGAAAACCATAATTGCCCTAATTCTCGTTTTTCTTTCGGGATGCGCCTCAATGGAGGAATCCGAATCGCTACCCAAATACCGTATCGAAAACGGATTACTTCTGGTTTCTCCGATGACTTCCCGGGAAACTCCCATAACGAAGCCACCGGAAAATCCCAATACCGAGAAAACTATCAACCTTCCCCCAAAAACTTCACCGATCAAAAAATCATCGGCGGAAATTCAGGAAAGATTGAGACGAATTCGAATCTTAACGGAGTAAGTTATGAAAACTTTTTATGAAAGTATGCGAAAAATCGTATTCCCATGGATTTTTTTATTGTGTTTTCCAATAGTCGCCCTGTCGTCCGTTGAATATTCAAAAGCAGATCTCAGAGCCGAAGCATTACGTGTGGAAGAACAATTCCAACGGGAAGAAATATCCGAAACAACGGCCATTGAAAAACTGGATGCCATTGAAAAGAAAGCATTGGAACTCAAAAATCCACCAAAGCTCACTCCTGTGGAAACTCCAAAAGAAGTTTCACAAAATCAACAGCAAATCGAGGAAACTGCCTCGGCCATGCTGTTGCGAAGAGCCGCTTTGCCAGAACTTTCCCTCGGCGCAATGATTTGGAATTTCTTCAGACCGATTCTGATTACGATAATTATCGTTATCGGAATACTCCTGTTCATTCTCGCAGTATTTACTACGAACGGATTGCATATCCTCATGAATATAATCGGGGATATCTATTCAAAAATCCGGGAAAACCATTTCCCTGGGAGACCACCACGTAACCAACCGTCAGTACCACCAACCATTCCACCAACCATTGTAAGGAATATTTCGACCCCATCACCCAGAAACCGTTCCATCCCTCAACCCCCTACCGGACGTCGTCATAGTGGCGAAGTTCCGGACACTCTTACTTGAAACGAAAGGAAACCAAAATGGACAATTATCCCTGCTGGGTTCGTCAAAACCCAAAAAAATACGCCGACCGACTGAGATACGAAGGTCGTGAACTCTACGAGAAATTTCCTCATATCCGCATTTACCTCGACGGGAGTACCCTGCGGCTCGAAGGTCCGGTAGTGACGCTCAACAAGAACCAATACGTCTTGCGAATCGTCTATCCGGACAATTATCCCAGCACGAAACCCGACAGTTATGTCCGGGACCAAGATGTTATCGACTTCTGCAAGCGGTCGGGAAATCAGGGTCATACCTACCATAATTATGGGGTTACCCCGGGACAGGGACTCAAACTCTGTCTCATGGATCCGAATGACCGGGTAAACAAAGGATGGACTCCGAATCAAACCGGAATCACCATCCTGGAATACTCGATTATGTGGCTCCATGCCTATGAATTCAAGCGGGCACATGGATATTGGCCACTTCCCGAATAACAGAGGAATCCTCCTTTGTTATCTTCCATTTTTTACTTTTTGGAGAATATCATGAAATCAAAACAAACGGATGAATACGTCATTCCTGGACTCGAAAACGTCGGAATTCCTGGTAACCGGAAACCTGCAACGGCTGAAAGCACGGGGCTGCTCACTCATCTCCATACCAACTGGGACGGAGCTTACATCGACAGTACTGGACAACTCATCGATCCGAGAACTGCCACACCCAGCAAATTACTGGACGCATCAGCACTCGGAAACATGACCACCAGTATGTCGGACGAAACCGCCAGCCCCTACCTCGCTAAAAATGCCCGGCGCGATACGCTGATTCCCGACCTGTCGGAAGTTCGCGTCACTGTGGTCGGACTCGGAGGCGGTGCCCCTATACCTGTGGAGCTCGCCAAATGCGGAATTAAAAATTTCGCTTTTTTCGATCTCGATACGCTCGATGCCGGCAATCTCATACGGCACCCGTGTGGTATAGATGATATCGGACAATCAAAAGTCGATGCGGTGGCAGGATATCTCATGCGGCAGTCGGGAGGAAATCTCTCGATTGCCGCCTATGCGGAGGATATCTTTACTTCGGAAAACATCCGTTCGGAAATCGCGAGGAGTGATTTACTCATCGTGGCGACCGATACGGAGTCTACCCGATTTTTCCTGAACGAAATCAGTGTGGAACACTCCGTTCCCACTATATTCGTCGGAATGTTCGAAGGCGGAATGGGAGGGGAAATTTTCGCTTCCATCCCGGGTCAGGGATGTTACTGCTGTCTCGCTGAGCACATCGGTCGGAAATCGTTCATCGAATCGTACGTCAAAGCCACCCGCAAGGGAGACTGTAGTTCGGTTCGGGACGTTTCCGCTATGCCGGGTCTCGGCGTGGATCAGGGGATACTCTGCCACATCGCTGCTCGGAAATCGCTCGATCTCCTCCTTCAAAACAAAAATCACAAACTCCGACCCGTCGGAAAAAACTGGATTGTCTTCTCGATCTGTGGTATCGAAAAGGTACTCATGGAAACGTTGACTTCCCTTCAAATGGATATTCCGAAGCATCCATCCTGTATGGTATGCCACGATTATATCAAATGATTGGTTCCACAATGGAACACCCACCCCTCACACCCTGAGGGTTTTTTGTTCTAGAGAGACCTCTGGAAATTACCCCCCTATGAAAAAATCTTTCGTAATGCAGCAATGGCTCGTTCCCCCGGTATAAAAAATGGACTCGTTGCAATAGTAATATACGAAACCTGGCTCGCAAAATGATGAATTACCCGTTTTTTAAGCTCAAAATCAATGTCATCCAATTCCTCGGCAAAAAAATCCAAGTCTAAATTGAGAATGGAATTCCTTGGAATGAGTCTCGTGGATTCGCGTAACAGATCCTGTTCGCCCTCGATACGAACCATCTCTCCGACCAATCCTTCCACTATGGTTGGTTTGATATAATTCCCGACATTGCAGGAATAATTCGCGAACTTCCAGACTGACTCTAAGTGGTGTGAATTTTCCGCGGAGAGAATATTTTCATTTTCCCACAGATCCGAGTGCATATCGATATGTACCAACGTGGCACCGTCCTTCAAATATCCAGATTCCCGGGCCTGATACCAGAAAAATAATGAATGATTATGATTGTCAAAAATCACGGTAGGAATGCCTCCAAATGTCGTTTTTATAAAATATTCCAATCCATTTCACGAACGGATTTTTTTATCGTCAAAGGATATGAATGCGATTTCGTTCGAAATCCGAATATCATCCATTATCCCCTCTTTGCAAGAAGCAATCCGCAGTTTCCCAGGAAAATCTTCCGGGATTAATTCCCCATTGCCCCCATCTTTCCGAGAGAGATACGTAACCGATTCATAGGAAAAAACGGACTCCATTTAAAAATTATGAGAAGTAACTCCGTGTTGCGAATCAATAGCGGCAATAGTCCTTCGTAGAACTTCCTCGATTTCCAATCCGGTCGTATCGATTACAAAATCATAATGATTCATATCGTAAATATTGAGACCATAATATTCCTGATATCGGAGATTTTCACTTTCCCGACGGGTGCGGATATTTTTGGCAGTATCTTCAATATTCACATGAGATTCGACCCCTGCACGGCTTCCATCATGATAGATACGTTTCGCAGCTTCCTCGGGTGGAACCGTCAAAAAAATCTTGAATGAATGCGGGATAAAATGGAATGCCAATCGGCCGTCGATAATGAAATTATCCTCATTTTTTCCGAGTTCAATGGACCGTGCATCGAGCAAACGATCAATCGCTCCTCCATCACGTTCCGCTTCCCGTCCGAGATCCAACAGACTCTCCCCGCATTCCATGGCAATTTCCCGCATCATACCACCGGCAGAATAGGATTTGAGTCCGTAATATTGTACCAATCATTTCGACAGGGTAGATTTCCCGGCACCGTGATCTCCGGCAAGGCTGATTATCATAAAAAATTCAGAAATAGAGAGAAATATGAAAAACATATTGCACGGTTTACTTTTTTTTGCAAACGGGTACGCTATGAAAAATTATAAATCACAAAATTGTTCCCGAATTTCGAATATGCCGAACTCGTTTCCTGGCAGGAAAAAAACGGTCGAAACCATCTCCCCTGGAGACAATTCGGCGATTTGGATGATGCTGCGAGAGGTTATCGGGTCTGGCTTTCCGAAATATTCCTCCAGCAAACGCAGGCGGAACGGGTGATCGGATTTTTTGAAAAAGTCATGGAACGGTTCCCTACCATCCATTCCCTCGCACTCACCGATTACGAAACATTTTTTCCATACTATCAGGGTCTCGGATACTATTCCCGGGCAAAAAATCTCCTCGCCTGCGCAAAAATCGTTTCGAAAGAGTATAGTGGAATATTTCCCACCGAATCCGCAAATCTCCAAAATCTCCCCGGCATCGGCCCGTATACTGCAGAAGCCATCCGTGCATTTGCCTACAATATTCCTACCCTTTCGTTTGATACCAATTTGGAAAAGGTCTATTCACGCTACTATCTCGGATCCCGATTTCTCAAGCTTTCCCTGACTCAGAAATCAGAAATAATGGAATGATTCTTACGGAGTGGTTACAGTTCTCGACTCGTCAACGGGGCAATTATGGATTTTGCTTCCATCTATTCCAAAAATTCAAAAACACAGATCGATCACTCCGCGAGTCCATTCCAAAACTGCCTTTTCAAAAACACGCTCGGGGAATACGAAATTGCTATCAAAAAACCTACCCAGTATTTCCCGCAAAAAGATTCCCAGATAGAAGTCATCCTTCACCAGAATCATTCCATATACTATTCCAGTTCTGGTTTGAAGTACCTACCATTTTTCCTCCCTCCAACCCAGGACGATATCCGAAAATACGTCCAGGGATATTTTCGCGATACCTACAGTCTCGAGGTATCCGTACGCCCAGTTCATAAAAAAGAATACCGTAACGACATACCATTTATTACCATGTACGCCCAAATACAGATGGGAACCCCCAGTTTCACAACCTATTCCTCTACCGCGGGAGCTTCGGAAATAGGTACGAGCAATCCTCGGATTTTGTAGTAGGAATTGTACATTCCAAAAATAGGTTTTCGTTTTTGCGACAATCAGCCATTCATAGCTATCGGATAGCCTTGGGACATTTCCTGTCCGGTATAAAATTGTGTTCGCATAAGAAAAGGTTATGTACGAACATAGTACCGAATCGTAGGTACGAAAAAAAGAAAAAAGTACGAAAAATTATTTCTTTGCCTTTGCCATATTTTTCCAAGCCTTCGTGGAATACAATGCCTCATCAAATGGTTTTCCCAAAGTTAATTCTATGAATCCTCGAGGATTTTCCTGAAACATCGAAATATTTTTCAATGCTTCTATGCGAGTTAACGCCCCACTTTGAATCTTTTTTTTCAAACTTCCCAATACATCAGACAAGAGCAACTGTTCTATATGTTCCCGACTTGCCACCCGATACAATGAAGGCGAGAAAATCTGACTCAATTCCTTGTAAGACGATTCAAAAGCATTTCTCATAATTGGCATCGCAATCGTGGATTCTACGAATTCCAAAGGTTTATCTTTGAACATATGAATATGCGTCAAAGCATCTGAAGGGGCTATTTTTCCTGTATATAAAGATTTTTTCAGACTCCCGAGCACATTGCGAAACATCAGTTGTTCCTTATATTTTGGGGTACCGACGGCATGTAAAAGAGGTGAAAATACCGTATCGAGATCTTTGTAGGATGATTCGAACATATTCACTAGGAACTGCTCAGAGTCAGAAAATTTGAATTCCCGAGAGGAAGTACTCTGATAAACTTTTCCATTCATTTCTTTCATATTCCCCGATCCAACGCGTTTTACTCATTCCACGGGATCTTTCAAAAATGTGAGCATATCAACTTCAGCCGATGCAATAGCGTCAGCCGATTTTGTCTTCCTTGCTGCTTTCAAAGGTCCAGAAAAACGATTATATGCTGCCATGAGATCTCCAACTCGTTTTATTTCCTCAGGAGACACATTTCGAGCAATAGTCCTATCAGTACTGTAAATGCTCCGAAAAATCTGTTCGTTTCGAGTGAGCGTGGCATTGGGGTCAAACGTGAATTCTTTGAATGGAGGCTCGGGGGCTTTTTTTGGAGATTCTTTGGTTTCTAACGGTTTTTTCTGGGGTGGTTCAGCTGGTTTTTCAGGTTTCTGAGGTTTCTTTGGTTCTGTTTTTTGGGTGTTCGCAGGTTTCTTTGGGATTTCCGGTTCAGGTTTTGGGGTGTTCGCAGGTTTCTTTGGGATTTCCGGTTCAGGTTTTGGAGGTACAGCGGTGTTCGTTCAAATGGAACTACTATCCAAATTCTTTTGAGCATCGATCAGAATTTTTTCTTGAGCTTCCAATTCACTCATACGTTTGGTATCCCCTATTTCCTTTGCTATACGCTTTTGTTCAACGTTATCCGACATAGCTTTCGAAATGGATTTTTGCAATGATTTCGGCGTTGCTTTTTTTGATTGCAACAAAAGTTGCGTCCGGAAAAATACAGCATTGGACATTTTCCCTACCAGTGCCTGTACTGGTCCGTTCAATGCAACTACGGTTGCTTTCATCGCAATACTTTGAACATTGATAGCAGAAGCTTGGGCAGCTAACGTCTCTGCCTGTGCGGCATGTCGTATGGCTTCCGCACTCTGAACAGCCGCCTTTTCGCTCAACGAAGCCGCTTGATGGAAATTTCAAAACTGACTCGCCAAACGGGCGGCTTCCTCTGTTCTCAAAGCACTTTCTTTGGCAGTACGTGCCGCAACTTTTGCAGCATTTGCTGAAGCTCGCGCTGCAGCACTTTTTGCAAGCAGTTCACCCCCTACCTTGGCAGCCTTTGCTCCAGCTCCAGCTACTCCAATCATTCCCAAGACGTTTCCTGATATCTTTCCGATGGCTTCGGCTTGCTGTTCTGCTGGTAAACTCATTACCCGTACAACTTCCTTCTCAAATGCATCAGTAACAAGTCGAGTAATCCCGCCAGATTGGTTCGTTATTTCTACGAGTTGGTCCCACTGGATTCCCACGGCTTTCCGATGACTCGGAAAGACCATTTTCGCGAGAAATATAGTGATATCGAAAAGGCTCGTAACAACTTCCACACCTCATTTTACCATTCAGAGGGCTCCATATCCCACGGAAGCCAGAGTTTCGGGGGTAGCCTTGACTGAGGCGATTGCACTCGCAAGTACTTCCGAACCTCCAATATCTTCTTGTATCAATGCGGAATACGAAGCATTGAGACGAGCGAACCGAATTTTTTCCTTTTCGGACATTTCATGCGTTCCGACAGCGGTTTTGAGTTCCGCCAAAGCCGCCCGCGTCCGATCTCGAATCGCAGCCATCTGACGTTCGTACGACATTTTTCCCGTTTCACCATGAAATATTCAGACAGCACCATCTACCAGCAAATTGGCCAAACCAGTATTTTCATCCCTCGCGGACCGCAACGAATCAATACTCGACCGAATTCAATCAGCTTTCGTTTCATAACTTTTGATAATTTTGGTAACGTCCAATTTTGGAGGTAAGACCGGTTCTGCGACTGAAGACTCTTGTACGATTGAGGGTTTGACGTCATTTGGTAGTTCCGCGGCGATGCCAAGATATTTTATCGTCAAAGGTCCGGCAACTCCATCGGGAGATAATCCGGCCCATTTTTGAAAATCTATCAGCGTCCGGAACGTTGAAGGACCAAATCTTCCATCGATAGTAATCAGTCCCTTATTATGTTGAAAATTAGCATTGTTCAGAGCTTTCTGAAGTGTTCTCACCCCTTCATTTCCTCAAAGAGCTTCTTCATTCGCAGCTCGGTAGTCCTTGTTGATAAAATCCTGAAGTTCCTGTCTCGTAGCCCGAAACAATTCTTTTCGACGTTCTCGATAAGCCTTTCGTATCACGATAACCTCGTCTTTGGTAAGATGAAAATCGACTAAAAGTCGCTGATCAATGGTTTCTTGTGTTATTTGGTTTTCGGATACAGAATCACTGAATTCCGCGGAATTTTTTGTTTTTTGGCTCATGAAAAAAAGCTATATGTACAAAAATACCATAAAACCTGATTTACAGCAAAAAATGAACGGTATATCATCAAAAAAACTACTCTCCCAAAAAATTCAATATTCGCTTCGAAATTTCTTCGGGGGTTCAAATAGCATCAATAGTCCCCCACTTCCCAGCGAACATTTCCAACTGGCTCGCTTTTTGATATCAAAATACGATTTTCTCAAAAAATTCTTTCCCCATTTTTTCCCATTTGTCGCCTACAGCATCAAATGTCCGGGAAAGCGAGATTTCTACAGGAATATCCATGTAGATAATTCGGTCGGGAATTACATCTTTGACAGCTTCGGCATTGATAGCCAATACTTTTTCAAATCCAAGTCCTTGGGCTTCACCTTGATAGGCCAAAGAAGTCACGAATGAACGGTCCGCGATGACGATTTTACCAGCTTCGAGCGCGGATTGTACAACCGTATGGAGCAATTGTGCCCGTGCGGAAGCATACAAATACGCATTGCAGACCGGATGCATCGGTTCATCCCATTCCTTGGCTTGGGCGAGGATTCGGATATCTTCCGCGATGGGAGTTCCACCTGGTTCGCGGACATGGATAATTTCCCGGTCGGGATATTTCTCGCGGAGATATTCCGCGAGTTTTTTGGATTGGGTAGTCTTGCCGGAACCGACGATTCCTTCGAAAACGATGTACATGGGAAGTGGTTTTGAAAATATTTTAAACGGCAATCGGAGCCTTAATCGCCCCATGTGGATCGTACCCCACGACTTCGAAATCCGAATACTGGAACTTAAACAAATCTTTCACTTCCGGATTCATCTTCATTGTCGGAAACGGTCGCGGTTCCCGGGAAAGTTGCTCCCGAACCTGATCAAAATGGTTGTTATAAATATGCACGTCACCAAATGTATGCACGAATTCCCCAACTTCGAGTCCGCTCGCCTGAGCGATCATCATGGTGAGCAAAGCATAAGAAGCGATATTGAACGGCACGCCGAGAAATACGTCCGCGGAGCGTTGATAGAGCTGACAAGAGAGTTTCCCGTTCGCCACGTAAAACTGGAAAAGCGTATGGCACGGTGGTGGCGCAGTATCCTTATCTTTGATGAGTTCCTCGATTTCCCCGACGTTCCATCCAGAGATAATGTTCCGACGAGAATTGGGTTCGTTCGCAATGGTATTAAGCGCATTCTGCATCTGGTCGATCACATTCCCTTTACGGGTTTCCCAGGCACGCCATTGCTTGCCATAAACCGGACCAAGGTCTCCCCATTCGAGCGCAAACGTATCATCAGTCTTGACACGATCGACAAAAACCACCAACGCCGCGTCCCACTCGGGACTGTAGCGTGGGAACGCCGCGTCCTTCCCCGTTTTTTTGAGATATTTCGCGAAGGCCCACTCATTCCAAATTTTGACATCGTTTTGGACGAGATACCGAATATTCGTATCTCCGGAAATAAACCAGATGAGCTCGTGGATAATCGCCTTGATGAATACTTTTTTGGTCGTCAGAAGAGGAAATCCCTGCGACAAATCAAATCGAATTTGGTGTCCGAAAATCGAGCGGGTTCCCACGCCGGTACGGTCCATCCGGTCAGTTCCAGTATCGAGGATTTTTTGGAGCAGGTCGAGGTATTGTCTTTCGGCGGTCATGGTACGAATGGTAAGAAAATGCTGCGTTATGACGAATCCCAGGTCCGAAAAATTACTTCACTCCCGTCGTTCCAAATCCTCCGCGGTCCGCGGATCCCATGTCTTCGATCACCTCGAACGTCGGCTTTTCGATTTTTACGAACATCCCCTGTCCGATGCGTTCCCCTTTGGCAATCGTGACGGATTCTTTGCGCATGTTCATGTACGGGAATTTTACTGTATCGGTATTCCCACAATAATCCTGGTCGATGATGCCGACAGAATTCACCTGCATCAACCCGTAATTTTTGAACGTCCCGGATCTCGGCGCTGTCAGGAGAACGAATCCTACCGGGGTCTGCACGACCGTTCCGGTATCGACCAATTTCCATTCGCCGGGAGCGAATACCACTTCCTCGGAAGCCTGGAAATCGAAGGCACAAGCCCCGGGAGTCTGGTATTCCGGAGCGGTAGAATGTACGGTTTTGATACGGACCTGCATACTGGGGAAATGAAAAAATAGTACGGGGGAAGTATATGGATTTTACGGAAGAAGGAAATGGGAATTGCGGGATGTTCGTAGAATACATTTTGTGCATCATTTCAAATTTCGCATCCACCAGATACGGAAACCGACTATCCCTTCCCCGCCCGCCTCGTCCGTTTCGCCACCTTGCCATATCCCCCGGATATGGCGAACGCGTTCCAAAAATACGCGGAGACGTTACCTATCAGGATTTTCTTCCGAAGCCGGTAGGACGAGCATTGTCGCATGAGCCCGAGGTAGGAATTCGCGGAAGACAGGAAGCCGTCGCGTTCGGACGGGTCGAGTTTGCCACCGTTCCGCAGGATCGTAGCATTCCATGATTCGACCGTTTCGAGAAAATGCCCTTTCGTCCGGTTGCCGACATACGTGCGGTACGGTTTGAGGTAGGCGCCGAGGAACGGGAACCCGTCGCGCACGGTACCGAGGGCGATTTTGTCGGGATGCAGCGTAAGTCGGAGCTCGTCGCGGAGGAAGGCGCGGATTTTGCCGACGCAATCGAGCAAGAATTCCCTATCCGGGTGCATCAGGACGAAATCGTCGACGTAACGCCCATAATAACGGATTTTCAGGGTTTCCTTCACGAACCGGTCGAGCGGATGCAGGTAGAGGTTGGCAAAAATCTGGCTCGTGAGATTGCCGATGGGAAGCCCGACTCCCGGAGGCGCGAAAAACAGGCTCTTGTTCCGGGGAAGCCCGACCCAATCGGTCCGGTTTCCCTTGATGGAGCAATTCCCGGTCGGATCGTTGGACACGACGGCCCGTACGAGAAACCGGAGCGTTTCCGGGTCGGATCAGCGGTATTTTTCCCGGATGACGTCCTCGACCATGGCCAAGAGAAGCGAACGGTCGATGGACATGAAAAATCCCATGATGTCGAGCTTGAGTATCCATGAATCGCGAGTGAAATTATCGGTCGTCGCTCGCATG
>JAVHRB010000079.1:0-29859 GCA_036171455.1 Patescibacteria group bacterium | reverse complement strand
GATTGTAGGATCTAGGTCATACCCCGTCAGCTTGCTGCGGGGTGATTGATTTTTGTGGAATATGAGATATTTTTCTTGAGTGGGAAATGGATTATAGTATTTTGAACAACGATTAATACAATCTTAATATCAATAGTTTATGCTAGTCGACATGAAGTAAAATTATTTTTTTTAATCTTTTTTTATGAAACACACAAAATCTATCGTTGCTTCCGTACTACTCGTTAGTGCTTTTGCTGCAACTTCTGTTTTTGCTGCAAACTCTTCTATGGGAATGAAGTTAAAAATGGGAAAAGGAAATCAGTTTTCGAATACTGGAGTCATTCAGCTTCTTACAGCCAAAGGAATAACTCCTCCTACGTTAGTTGAAGTTAAAGCATTTGAAACAAAAATGAAAGCGCTTCAAAAAGCGGAAAAATCTCTATCTACTGATGCAAAAGCACAACTTGAAACTCTGCGACAGAGCTTTAGAAAGCAGGAACGAGAATTTTACCGAACACAAGGAGTAGTCTTGCCAACGGAAGATGAAATTGCAAAAATGGAAACTATTCGTGATCTCCTGAAACCATCTACTGGAAGTGGATCAAAAGGCTTAATGGATCAATTTGGTATGAAGCGAGGACAAGGAATGGGTTCAGATAATCATGGTGGTCCAGAGGGAATGGGACAAGGTCAGGATATGCAAGACCAAGGACCGGACAATCGGGGTGGAATGATGGGAGGTTCCGGAGGTCTTACCGGTCCACGAGAACAAATGCAGGGTGGTCCACGAGGTAAAATGATGAATCAGGGTGGAGGGCGAGAAGGAATGCGAGGAGGAAAGAATGGACGCAATAAAAATCAAACAGCTCCAACCGGAACTCCTAATAATGAAGCTGAGACAGAAAATTAATTCTTTAAAGTAAAAGCGTATCGGATTTCATCCACATTTCCTGCTCCCTGAATGAGAAAAACATATTTCTCGGAATTCATAGCATCGAGACGGAGCACTTCCGATACCGCGTGCGAAATGCCACCGACGTTTCGCACGTTTTTTTGATGCGGCCGAATGGCATCCACGAGCCGATCTACTGACATATATTCGATATCTTCTTCTGTATCCCGACTGAGATAGATATTTGGAATAATAACTTGGTCGACATCGTTGAAACTCGTGGCAAAATCTCCAAGGAGCGCCCGTGTTCGTGCTGCTTGGTGCGGTTGGAAAATAACCACGAGTTCCCGTTCCGGATATTTTGCTTTTATGGCGAAAAAAGTCGGTTTGAGTTCGCTGGGGTGATGTCCGTAATCCGACATGACGATGTTTCCGTTCGCGGTCGTGCCGACGATTTCGCTTCTCCTCCAGGACCCACCATACCCTTCCAAACCAGCGATACTCTCGCCTTGAGGGATTCCGATGATATTGCCGACAACGTAGGCGAGGTTGGCATCGAGTCGGAGATGTTCACCGGGAACTTTGAGGGATAAGTGAGGAATTTTCGAGATTATCCCTGATTTTGTTTCAAAATATTCATCCATATCTACCCAATACCATTTAAGGCGGTTCTGGATTTCTGGGGTGAGGGCTTTATAGAGTTTTTGACAACCAG
This sequence comes from Patescibacteria group bacterium, assembly GCA_036171455.1. GTDB lineage: Bacteria > Patescibacteriota > Gracilibacteria > BD1-5 > UBA2023 > CAIVSN01. Next base: position 28,270 of record JAVHRB010000079.1, on the reverse strand, counting down.
TATCGAGCCGACTCAACACAACTGCGTATTGAGTTTTTTTAATCAGAGATATAAATGCGGACTGATAATCAGCTTCATCTCGATAGTAGTCCAAATGGTCGATATCGATATTGGTAATGACCGTAATGTATGGCGTATATTCCAGAAAATGACGCTTGTATTCGCAGGCTTCGATTGCGAACCATTCGCTCAACGGGTCAATATGAATATTGGTACCGCCAAATTGGGCGAGTTTGGTACCAACGATGGTAGATCCACCGATTTTCGATCCTGCGAGCATGACTCCGAGAAGCGATGTGGTTGAGGATTTCCCATGGCTCCCAGCTATGGCAACTTGCCGTTTTGAATTCGTGATATCTGCCAAAGCTTGGGGATAGGAACGAATTTTTATGCAGCGTTCTTGAGCCAAGGTAAGTTCGACGTTCACGGATGAGGCTTTGCCATGAGAAATTCCGGTTGCAGCAATAAATATCCCTTCGGTGTGTACGAGGAGATCGGTATGGAGTGGTAGGTTTTCAGCCCGGTGTCCGATGTGTATATCAAAACCCTCGCGAACGAGGTCACGGGTAATTTCACTTTCGCTGGAATCGGAACCAGAAACGGTCCATCCGAGATTTTTATAATATCTCCCGATAGCGGAAACTCCGATTCCACCCGCCCCGATGAGGTGAAGATGATGGGTCATACTAGTCTTCAATTTCTTTTTTTATATATTCTTCGGCACATGTATCGAAATCTTTCCATTTTCTTGGATTTTTGACGTACATATCTATTGCACGAAGAAGTCCAGCATTGGCTGCGAGAATCTGGTCAGATATCGCATCAGCTTGCCAAACAAGCGTAGCGACCTGACGCAAACGGCTTTCTGCGATACGTTGGCGGGCAATCATGTCGCCACCAGCAACGGCTTCCAACAGGGCATATTCTTCTTCATACGATAATGTTTCAGTTCGACCCAGCTTAGTGAGAAATTGTTCGAATGGTGACATGGGAAACAGGAATAGATTGTACAGCGTCGATAAATTGGTGAGCACGGTCCAGATAATTCTGAAAAAGTCAGAAACTGGCACATCCGGGTGACAATAGCACCACATCTCCTAGAGTAGCGATTTGGGAAGCCTTTGCAACCGCTTCTTTCATAGAATTTGCATAATAGTAAGGAATACCTGATGATTTGGCAACTTTTGCGAATTTTTCCCGAGTGGCTCCAATACAGATGACTCATTTGAGAGTGGATTGAAACAGTTTTTTCAAATGGTCGAAATGATCACCCTTGTCGGAACCTCCTGCAATGAGGATGACGTTTGCATTAGGATACGATTCCAATGCGACTTTGAGACTTTGAGCACTGGTTGATTTGGAATCATCGACGTACGCGACCCCGTTTTTTTCAGCGACGAATTCTAACCGATGGGGAAGACCTGCAATACTTGCAAGATACCCAACGGTTCGTTTGGAACAAATTTTGAGTTCATTCGTCACGCATGTGGCAGCCAAGAGATTCATCGCATTAAATGAACCCTTGAGTTGCGTTTGGGCAAGTCGGTATTTCTGACGTCCGGAAATCCAAATTATTTCCCCATCGGTTCGATCTTTCAGGATTTTATTTTTCCCGTACCATCGGACAATATCAGGGAATTTTCCTTTTTCTATGAGGCTTTCTTGGGCAATTACTCGGGTTTTGGTATGTAGTACGAGATTCATTTTGGCTAGAAAATACCCCTCCATGCTTCCATGCCAGTTGACATGATCCGTTTCAAGGTTAGTGAAAATAGTATAATCTGCCGTGAACGCCCCCTTTCTTTCACCGATAGGGAGATGATTTAATAATTCCAAACGTTCCCCGAGTCCGTTGGACATGAAACTAGAAACCTCGACGACAATGTACCCTTTTTTGAGTTTTCGTTCCCGTATTGTCTGAACCGTTTTTGAAAATGGTATTTCAAAATTCCCTGAGAGAAATACTTGGTCCTCTCCGAATTCCTGTCGGAGTAATTCGTAGGTAATACAGGAAGTGGTCGATTTGCCGTCCGTTCCAGTAATTGCGATAATTTTGAATCCTTTCGGCAGGTACCGATAGGCAAAATCAAGCTCAGAGATGCTATTGTTTCAGTCAAAAGCTCGGTTTCTCGGAGGAATGCCCGGTGAAGGTACCAGTAAGCAAAAATCCCCAGCCTGGAAATCGGCATCCGCATCGTCAAACGTTCAGTAAGTGATACCCAAGGAATCCCCGAGTTCTGCGACGGCCGTCCCAACTTTCCCTTTTCCATAAATCGCGATTTTTTTTGTTAACATGGTGAGCATTTTTGCATATAGTGACACTTTTTGATACAATCTCGTTATGGCAACTTCTATACTAAACAATTATCAGCCGCCCGCAAGGCCAAGTGATACTTTGACTCCCGCGATTTTTCATGGGGATAAACTTCATCCGGAGGAGCGCGACCGGATGAGCTTGACGCGTATTTCCAATCAGGTAGCACTTTCTTTGTCGGAGATCATTTCCGGAGAACAGAAGGAGCTGCAGAGTTACCAGATTCTTTCGGCTCCAGCTGCCACTATGGAACAGTGTAAAGCAATAGCGGCATGGGCTGCCAAGGCCGGTGAGCCATTGTATTTGCTGTTCGGTTCACGCGGGGGGAATGTTGTGGCTCATTCCATGCAGGTGAACGATATGGAAAAATTCGTTATTGATATGGAATTGTATATTAATTCCAATATTCCATTCATGTTGGCTCGCAAGAATCCTGCCGATTTTGGGAACTTAACAGCTATGGATATACTCTCTACCGAGGCTATGAGTAGAGAAAGTATCAGTGCTTTTATTGATCGACTCATAGACCCGAAAAACATCAGCGGAAAAAATCGAGATATCTATGACCCGCGTGGTCGGGGAAATTCTATGAATAAAAAACAGATTATGGAAGGAAAACTTCGTTTGATTAATGTGACCTATCATTCCGCAGTCCTGTTTATTCAATTGTTTGGTATTCAGCTCCGAGAAAGCCAAATCAATCGAAAATTTGAATCCATCGAAGATTTCAAAGAGCACATATATCGTATTAAACCCGAATTGAACGAACTGGGAAAAAAGGATGAAAGATATGTTTTTGAACGAAAAAACGGGGTAGGAATGATTATTGAATGTGCTCTGATTCGAGCCATGGACCATACCTATGATACTCTTTCCAGTGACCGGTTTTGATTGTTGGACCAGGAATCAGTAGAGATTCTCAAAAAAATCAAATCCATCCGAGGGGTAGTGGTGAGTAATGAAAACGAATCTGGTTTTGATATCCGGTACAATCATCCGGATCGGTATTTCGAAGGTCACGTCTATTTGAGAAAGAAAAACTTTTTTAAAATCCTTCTCAAGATGGCGTATAACCGTAGGTATGGTGAGGCAGAAGCACTGAAAGATCTTCTCGGGATGCGGTATGAAACTCTGAACCCAAACCAAGAAAATATGGCCAATGCGGTTGCATTTTTCCAACATGAGATTTTTGACAAAGGAGCGGTTTACGAACAAAAAGGTGGATTGCTCGACGTTTCGATCATACGCGATAAAGATATTCAGTTCAATCCTATTGATCCAAGAAAACGCGGCACTAACAGCAAGCTTAAAAATGGTGATATTACCGGAACCGTGAGTCGAAAAGAACCAGGATTGGAGGTATTTACTACGGGAAATGTAGAAATGCAGTTCCAAAATATCGGCGGAATGGAGAATGGGTACAATAAGACCGAAATATATGAACTGAAAAAATTCTTGTCCGCCGCATCCCGAATTCTCAAAGGTTTTGATATAAAAAATCTCAAATTCTTCATTCAAGTTTTCACAAGTGAAGTGACGGGACTATCCGAACAGAATATTCTCAATCATTTATTTTTTCCGACTGAGGGATGGGATCAATCGATGTCACCGAACGATGAACATGATGGAGACGAACCGAGTCAGGAAAATCCAGCAGAACTTTGGATTTCGAAGTTTTGGGATTCGAGTCACGGATTCATTTTACCGCTCAAATCAAAAAAGGGTGGAGTACGTTTTACTACTCGTGATATTATTAGCCCGTCGTATTTTGATTTATATAACAAATCCTATTTACAACCAGCTTCTATTAGCTTTGATTATTTGCTCAAAATGTATAATCGAGCCAATGTTCAAAAAGAGGTGGATACATTCAAGAAGTTACGCATAGAAATGGAGACCAACATTCACCTCAAGGAAATCTAATCCAGAGCATAGTTCGACGGAACAGAGGTTTTTTGACGCTTACAAGATGGTTATACCAAATTAACCTAACTCCATTTGCTCACTGCCTCGGGAGGATATGTTTTCCTTTCCTTCGGTCCAGACCGCGCCGGACAAGCTCGGAAACGAAAACATATCCTCCCGGTCACGCTCGCGGAAAGTGCTGCGATTTACGTTAATTTGGTATTATATTCTGTGAGCTTGCTACAGGGGAAATTGATTTTTTGTTAAATTTCAAATTTGTTTTCCCACCAACCGATAATTGGAATTCTGGGTGTCGTTCAAGATAGTCTTTGAATTTTTTTGCCGCCTCCAATCCCGGATCGACGATTTCGATGGTTGTGCCATGGATAGTTTTCCAATTCTCGAGAATCTCTTTTGTGACGAGGGGGTAGTGGGTACAGCCAAGTACCAGCGCTTGCGTATCAGGTTCGAAACAAACTATAGCTTGCTTCAGGAGATTATTAATAGCATTCATGTCACGATTATCCATCTCCAAGAGATTCACCAGTCCAGGAACTGCGATTTCCGTCACGAAAACACTCGGATCAAGCATTCGGACGCGATCTCCATAGGCACGGTTGTTTACGGTAGATTGGGTGGCAAGCACTCCAACTTTTTGGTATTTTGACGTTACTACTTTCTCTGCTCCTGGGAGAGTTACTCCGAGGATTTTTATTCCGCATCCTGCGGGATATTTTGTATTTTGCAGGTATTTAACAGCTTGTGCCACAGCAGTATTGCAGGCAAGGATAATAATTACACAACCAGATTGGACTAAATATTCTACCCCCCGTTCTACCAGGGTTACGATTTCTTTGTGTGACTTTTCTCCATAGGGACAGTTTTTAGAATCTCAAAAATACTCCATATCCAATTCTGGATACAGCTTGCGAAATTCTGACATAACGGTGAGTCCTCCGATTCCGGAGTCAAAAAACCCAAGCTTACCCATAGATTTCACTGAGCGAGGTAATTTGTTGAAATGAGAGGCTGGAAGGAACGGATTCGTATTTCTTGGTATCGGAATACGATATTTGAAATAGGGATAATCGTGAAAAATCGATAGTTTTCATGATGGATATACGTCGGAGCTCCAGTTCCTTGTCATCGACATAAAGTAAATGCCTATCTGGATATTTTTCAAGGAGTAATTGAATGGCTGAGGCTTTCCCCTGAGTAATGTCCGTAATATACACGTTATCGAATATAAATCACAACTGTTGGATTTTTTTGTTCTGTAGTGCGGGAGAACCAGCAGTAATTACCGCAAGAGGAATTCCTTGCTCCCGCCATTTTTGTAAAATGTCCATTACTCCGGGATACCAGGAAAAATCATTTTCGAAAAATTGATTGAGATCTTTTTCCAAAGTTCTCGCTTGCGAAAAGTTTTCAGGAAATAGTTCGTCAGCGTACCTTTCAAATCCGAATCACTGGGTGCTATCGATGCACATTCGGAGTTTTTTGGTCGCTGACTCTCTTGGTATCCCATAGGTTTCTACAATATCGTAAATTCCACTATATCCGCTTCGAAATCGAGCTAAGGTAAAGTCAAGATCCAGAGCGATAACGGTAAGATTTTGAGCCATGCGGCTACCGTTTTATTTGGTAAGTCCGATAAAGGCCTTTACATTGCTCTCAAATTTCGATCCAGCATAGGAAATAAGAATTCGAGAAACCCACATCGCGGTAAAGAGTGACAGGAGGATTCCAATTCCGAGTGCCAGTCCAAATCCCTTGATGAGGGATGTACCGAAAACGTAGAGTACGATTGCAGAACTTAACGAAGTCACATGAGAATCCCAAATGGCCGTCCAAGATTTAGCAAAACCAATAGCGGTTGATTTGTTAAAATCAGAACTGATTCGGAGCGCTTCCTTCGTTCTTTCGAAAATCAGGATATTTGCATCGATTGCTAGACCGATAGAGAGAATCATTCCAGCAATACTCGCAAGAGAAAGAACGATTCAGAAACTTTTGAAAATTGTGATGAGCAGAATGGCATAGACTATGAGTGCTATACCTGCAAGAAGTCCGGAAACTCGGTAGTAGAAGCTCAGAAATAGTACGATGGCTACTAATCCAATAGCTCCAGCCTTGATAATAACCACGAGGGCATTGCTCCCAATTTTTGCATCGATAGTACGTTCGCTCGTAAGGTAGATGGGAGCTGGAACGATACCGGTATTGATATCGGTAGCGAGTTTCTTTGCGGATTCTGCCGTATATTGTCCGGTAATCACTGCTTTCCCATCTGGAATAATCGCCTGAACTGTAGGTGCAGTAATGAGTTCTCCTCCGACAAAGATAGCGATTGGTTTTCCGATGAGTCGTTTGGTGAGTTCTGCGAAAATTGTCTTTCCTTCATCATTGAAAGTAAGGTCGACCTGTGGAGAGAATCCTTGACTAAAATTCACACCGGCACGTACGAGGTATTTTTCATCGAGAATCTTTCCAGCAACGGTTTTTGCTGCCGTCCATTGACTTGGTTTCTGACTGATGACCAATGCTTGATAACTCAGTGATCGAGTCTGATATGTTTCCATTTTTGCTTCTCCGCCAGTTCCAGTCGCTGATCCTGTACCGGTTATTGCCCGTTCCCGACTTACGGGTGAGTTTGAGGTGATATTCGCTATAACAAATACTTTTTCTCCTTCGGCCATTACGGGTTTTCCATCGGAACCGATACTCAAAGAACCGGCCAGTTGACCTTCAAGCAAGTTCGTGAGTCCTACGGTAGTAATTTTCTTGAATGCATCGATGTTGAGCTCCGCAGGGAGATTTTCGAGATCTACTTCTGTATCGGTCACGTATTTCGTATTTTCGTTGTTTTGAGAGTATTTTTTGGCAATTGTGGCAAAATCTCCTCCTTTTTTCGCTTCTTCCAATGCCGCCTTGGCTATAGTAGTGCGTGCGGCGATATCTTCCGGAGTGACATTGGTTTTTTCTTCCTTAAATTCCAATCGTACAACTTTACCGATGGTATCTTTGGCATTTTTGATATATTCGTTGTTTTTGTCTCGTAATTCTGAATCGGTCAAATTCTCACCCGCAAAAGACTGGGTTGGGATTTGGACGATGATATGGGACTCGTCTCCGTATTTTGCCGTACTGATAGTTGGCTCAGCGGTACCGAGAGAATTCACTCGTTTTTCGATGATAGATTTGAGACCTTCGGTTACATCGCGCTCATTATATGTCTGTCCGCGAGATTTGAGATCTTCGAAATCGATTTTGTAGTCGAGTTCTACTCCCCCGTGGAGATCGAGACCAAGCCGGTAGGTACCGGTATCGAAGGGGAGATTGATACCATATTCCTTGAGAGGAAGAATATATCCGAGAGCGATAGTGCTCACCAATATGATGGCAAAAAATTTGAGGCCGAGGTTTTTCATATGAATTTCAAATAAGTGCGAAGTATAGGGAAGTGTTCTTACTTTACAAAACTTTTCTATTTTTTGTTTGACTCATAATCTAGCACGTATATAATACAGGTGCTTAAATTATTTTTTAATTATAGTCATTATGCAGATACAACCACTCTCTGATCGCGTTTTGCTCCGAGGGGTAGAACCGGAAAACGTCACCAAATCTGGGATATTAATTCCGTCCAATGCCAACAAGGAACGGCCGAACGTGTATGAAGTTATCGCTATCGGTCCAGGTCGAGAAGACAAGAATGGAAAAATGATTTCCATTGAGCTTTCTCCTGGGGATAAAGTTCTATCTGGACAATATTCCGGAGACGAAGTCGAGCTGGATGGACAGAAATATCGAATCGTCGGGTACGAGTACATTTTGGCAAAACTTTCCTAAACGAAACAAAAGCCGCTCGGTGCGGCTTTTGAAGGGGTTTCTGGTTTAATCGAAGAGGTTTCGGATTTGGCGTAATAACCAAACCAAAAGCCAAACGAGAAAACTCAGTGCGTGTGTTACCCAAAATGATTCAGAAGGACTCAATGTCCAACCGAACACCCTGGTATATAACAGGAAAAACGGATATCCAATTAGGGTAGGAGTCCACCAACAGATGCCTATTAGCATTGCAAATGCCATAAGAAGCATCGAAGTTGTCATCATCCATTCCCCGAAGTTCTGTTCAAAGATTTTCAAGGAAGTCGATCTCGGTATACGTGCCATGTCTATCTCCTGTAATTTCGGCCGCAGTACTTTAAATATTATAATTCATTAGTCAATAACAATTCCAACCATGACAGCAAAAAATATTCACTTCGGTGACGAAGCCCGACTCAAGATGTTTGTCGGTATAGAAAAGGTCGCCAAAACAGTTACTGCAACTATTGGGCCAAAAGGTCGTAATGTTATCTTTTCCAAAGGATACGGAGCCCCGCAAATCACTAATGACGGAGTAACCATTGCTCGTGAAATTGAACTCGAAGATAAAATTGAGAATATGGGTGCAGAACTTATCAAGGAGGCTGCTTCCCGAACCAACGATGCCGCCGGTGACGGTACAACTACCGCAACGCTTTTGACCTATGCGATGGTCAAGGAAGGACTCCGAGAAATCCGATCCGGCATTAATGCTATCGAACTCAAGAACGGTATGAAAAAGGCCGGTGAACTCATAGGAGCCGAACTTGCTCGAAATACCAAAATGATTTCTACCAAGGAAGAAATCGCTCAGATCGCCACGATTTCCGCGCAGGATCCGGAAGTCGGGAATATTATTTCCGATGCGATGGACAAAGTCGGAAAGAATGGGGTCATTACCGTGGAAGCCGGACAAACATTTGGACTTTCTGTGGAACTTACGGAAGGAATGAAGTTCGATAACGGATATATTTCCCCCTATATGGTTACCGATAAGAAAATTATGGAAGCGAGGTTTAATGAGGCACAAATTCTCATTACTGACAAGAAAATTTCCAATCTCAAAGATATTCTTCCGGTCCTCGAACAGTTGGCGAGTATGGGAAAACGGGATCTTGTTATTATAGCCGATGATGTCGACGGGGATGCACTGACGGGTATCATTCTCAACAAACTTCAAGGCATTCTTAATGTCCTCGCTATCAAAGCGCCGGGGTTTGGGGATCGAAAGAAAGAAATCCTCAAGGATTTAGCTATTTTGACTGGAGCAACCGTCATTACCGATGAACTCGGATTCAAACTCGATATGGCAACGGTTGACCATCTCGGACGAGCGAAGACGGTAGTATCGAAAAAAGATTCCACCACGATTATCGGCGGTCTCGGAGATTCCCAGAGAATCCATGCCCGGGTCACGGAAATCCAGGGTCAGATAGAAAGTACCGAATCAACCTATGACAAGGAAAAACTCCACGAGCGGCTCGCGAAACTTGCCGGCGGTATCGCCGTCATAAAGGTGGGGGCCGCAAGCGAAGTAGAAATGAAGGAAAAGAAACTTCGTATTGAGGATGCGCTTAATGCAACTAAGGCGGCAGTCGAAGAAGGAATTGTAGCGGGCGGTGGAGTGGCACTTCTCAAATCTTCCGCAGTATTATCCGATATCAAACTCAGCAACCGGGATCAGGAAATCGGAGCTCAGATCATTGCTCGAGCTCTCAGTTATCCCGTTCGACAGATTGCGGAAAACGCGGGAAAGGAAGGAGCGCTTATCGTCGATATGATTATTCGATCTTCGGATGCTCATTATGGATATGATGCAGCGAATGATGAATTTGTTGACATGCTCAAAGCAGGAATTATCGATCCAAAAAAAGTGGCCCGGTGTGCTCTGGAGAATGCTATATCTATTGCGGGTATGTTCCTGACGACGGAAGCCTTGATTGTGGAAGTATCGAAGCCAGCCGAGGTAGCTGGGCATGATCACGGAGGCGGAGATATGGGTGGAATGTATTAGAAGACTAGAGTTGCAAGAGAATGAACACCCATTGAAACCGAACCCATTACCGTTTTTACGGTACGTAGGTTCGGTTTCTTTTTTACGTGTGATAAAAATTTTCCGGGGGAATAACGAAATCGAAATGTATCCGAACGTACGTACTGAGCGGTTGAATGATAGCGGAAGTCAATACTGCTATTAGGAGTATCGCGAAAAGATAGCGCCATATGAAATGGGCATTTTTCCGATATTTTTCCTTGTTGGACTGAACGGAGAGGGCCGACGGATAGAATATGACACCGTACGTAAAAAACGAACCGATGGAATATAGGAGAATGACCGAAAGGGTCCAAAAATTGGAGAATACTTCCGGATTGATGAGATTCGAAATCGTTTTTTCCGAAATCAAAGAGTATGTGCCCGCCAGTAAAAATATTTCCCTGACGCTGTAATGGAATAGCCTGGTTGCAAAAAATATACCAAAAACCAGCCCGGAAAACAGGATGAAATTCAACGATATGAACTGAATCGAGCGTTCGAACATAAGCGGGAGCAGTGGCGTGGGGATATCCGTGGTCAAACGTTCTCGAATGGCCCCCATCGATCCGACCATCGATTCCTCTATCATAATAAGCGCATATGCCGGCAAGAGAAACTGGGTCGTTTCGGAGAATCCCAATCGTTTGAAAAAATTCAAGATCCAGAGCCTATTCCTTTGCAAAAGCAATCCACCACCGATGGTAAACAGGGAAAAATATAGGATTATTTGGAGAAGAAGAAGCATGGACAGATGGATTATTTATAAATTTTATGTTTCGCCGCAGGTTCAAAAGGATTATACGATTTGTTACGACGAGCGACAGTCAAAATGGGGAATACGAATGAATTTTTCAAACAATCCGAATGCAAAATAACGTACATTAAGAAATCAATCTTTGTTTTTTTGGTATTCCCCCACAGGTATTCCCCCACAATTTTTGACTTACCCATACTAGTGTGATGTAATGCCTGAGTATAAATTATATTATTTTTTATGAACGAAAATATACTCATTGTCGAAGACGATCCCGTTATTGCGTCTATGTATGCTGGAAAATTCGAGCGGGAAGGTTTCAATGTCAAAATAGCCGAAAATGGCATCATAGCCACGACAATTATTAGTTCTTTTTTCCCGAAAGTTATTTTGATGGATATGATGATGCCGACGATGAACGGATTTGAAACCATCGGGGTTATTCGCAAACTTGCACCTTCACTTGAAGATTCGAAAATTATCGTTTTTTCCAATCTGAGCAGCGAGGAAGACCGTACGAAAGCAAAAGAGTTATGAGCGGACGGATACCTAGTAAAAGCCGAAACTACTCCAGCAGAAGCAGTAGCATACGTAAAGAAACTGCTTGAAGGAATGCCTTGACTAAAGGATTGTACTTGCCCGAATTGTGGATTTCAATTTCAAATGTAACTTATGTTTTTTCGGAGTTTTGAATCATTAGAAAGAGAGGCTATCAAAGAACAGTTAGAACTTTCGTTAAAATCCCATACGAGCACGATAGTGTTTGTTTTTTGAGAAGTACTTCAAAAATCTAAAGTTTTCGAAGTGCAAACTTGAATTCGTGAAAATTTCCCATCTGTCACGGTTTGCAGTATCGTTTGAGGAAATATAATGAATAATGGGAATCTTGTTTCGGATTCCCTGGTGACAGTGACAATACTTTCCGGGATGTTTCAGCATCGGGTACGAGTTCTCGATGATAATAATTTGGATGATGTCGATCCTGAGAATCTGTCATGAGTCCTGCTTTTCGGTTTTTGAAGTACCAATCCCGAAGCAGATTTAAGAAAATGCGAATTCAAAAATTTCATCGTTCCCGTGGTTGGTGGATCTTTTCGTTATGAGGATATTGAGGGAGTTTTTAATGGAGTGACAATAGAAAATCAGAGCGTGGCTATATTTTGTTATGGTGATATTGTCTTTCAAACAAAAGCTTTCAATGATGTTTTACCGATTGGAAATTCATTTGTAATTGGTAAAACCGAAGGTACTACCGTTTATAGTATGCGTTGATTATCTGCTCTTAAATATTTCAATACAATTTTTGGAGATTCCTATGTTCATCAAGTATTACAGAAGAAAACTTTGGAATTTCCTCTCTTGGTTACTCGAAATGGCATGTATGCTTCGCGTACTATTACCGGCATAGATTTTTCCAAACAAAACATTACCTGGAGCGGAAATATTCTGGAAGGAGAAGAAGCATTCTTGGGAATGCTTTCCAGCGAACAGATTGCCAGCAGTGTAAATTATTGTACTTCTTTTTTGAATTGTACCCGTCATGAAGGTGGATTTATATTTTCCAATCAATCTCGATATTCCTTACTTTGAGAAAATCTTGCCTGGAATTTGCAACCAAATCAGAGAAACGGCTTGATAGGGGTCTTTAGTGATATATCGTTCACGCCGTTTCATGGGAGCAATGAATGCCTGTCCCAGGCTCTCGTAATGGTATTGATTTCTGATTCCGCTACTTCGAGCATTCCAGATTATGCGGTTCGTGATATCTCGGAAAAGCATTCCGAAAATCTTTCACTGAACAGCTTTAACCTGCTTCAATCCGTTTTACAAAAGCAACTCATTCAGAATACGAGCGAAAAGAAGGAACTTACTGAAGCAATCCAAGAGGGAAACAAGCGGATTGATTACTTGCAGAATTCTCAACAGGAAGCGCTTATTAAGATTATCGACAATGCTCCGTTAGCTATCTGGATGGGGGATAAGGATGAACGTACAGTATATGCGAATTCTCTCTTTGCGGAATTGGTCGGCTATACCAAAGATGAAATGCAGGGTATGGAATCGTTTGATTTTTGGTCGCCTGAATCCATAGCTACCGTGCAAAATAACAACGAGGTGCGTATCCAATGAGAAAAATCAACCTATGAAGCGGATCTTCTCTCAAAAAATAAAGAGCTGATTCCAGTTCGCCTTACGGGAATTCCTATTCCAACTGGAACAGTGGGTATGATGCTAGATTTGCGGGAATTGCGGAAAGAAGAGCTTCAACGAGCAGCTCTCCAACGCCTTTCCGATAGTAAAGATTCATTTTTGAATATTGCGTCTCATGAACTTCGAACCCCGATTACTTCGATTCTCGGGTATATTTCGATGCTGATTGATGGGGATTATGGAGATTTGCCAGAACCGGCAGTCAAGGCACTAAATATTGTTCAATCCTCGGGAAAACGGTTGTTCAATATTATTAATCATATGCTTCAGCTCGCAAAGCTGGAATCTGGCAATATCGTACTTCGAGAGGAACCAGTAAAACTGCGGGATATTTGTGAAAGTATTATGCATGAAGTTCATGCTATAGCGCTGGAACGTAATATACAAATGGAATTTCAGGAAATATCTCTCAATGAAGCTCCAATCATTATCGGGGATAATGATCAAGTTCGCAAAGCGATACTTAATCTTGTTGGGAATTCTCTCAAATTCACGCAAGGATGAGGAAAAGTGGATTTAGCATTGAAAAAGCAAGGAAATGAAATGGTACTTTCTGTTACTGATAATGGAGTAGGAATTCCGGAAAAAGATCACCATAAAATTTTTGAAAAATTTGCCCAGAGCGAAAACGCAATGACCCGGACCTATGAGGGAACGGGATTGGGACTCGCTTTTGTAAAGGAGATTATTACCCAAATGCATGGGCGAATAGAATTGAAAAGTGAGGTTGGGAAGGGAAGCTGTTTCAGTATCTATTTTACGAGACTTCCAGAATAAAACTCAGTCGAAACACGAACTCCTTGCCATATTTTCCGCTCCTCGCTCAACGTACGAATGTACGTTTCGCTACGGTGCTCAAATTTGACTTCGGATTTCATTGTTTTGAATGAGTTTTACGTGAACAACCCAATCTTTCCCATTTGTAAAAAATCCCGACTCTGAACTGAGCCGGGATTTTAGATTGAGATTCGATGAACTACTTCTTGCATTTGCTCGTCTGCAATCCTCCAAAGACGGATCATCTGACCCCTTTGAGCGACTTTTCCGCACGCGCTCCATCATTCACGATTCCACAATCGATATTTTCTCATTGTATTTTATAGATACTTTCGATATCGTTCAATGCTTCATTGAATTTACTGAAAATGTATTGGCTTCGAGCTCGCATCGTGAGCACTTCTACGTCGTTCGGAGTGGTTTGTAAGTACGTGGTACTCATCTGTACTACATCTCCGAGTTTGTTTTTTTCATAGGCTTTTCGGATAGTTTCTAGGGTAATACTCGTACTCACCGTACTACCACCTCCAGTAACACTTGGAGCTGGAATTATTGTACTTCCGGTAATCGTGGGACCGGAAGATAAGACTGTACCGGTTGATGGAACTACCACTGCTTCTTCGAGAAGTTTCCCAATATAATTTGGATTTTTTACTCGGATTCGTACCACTCTAGCAAATGGATTCGTACCGAAAATAGTAATATATTTTCCGCTGTCATAATCAAGATTGAATACTCCGAGAACTTTGAGATTGAGGTTGGAATCATATTCAAAGAGAACTTTCGTTTTAAACGCGGTGACTCCGATTGGATTTTTTCCATCGTCAATGGAAATGAAGAAATTTTTTGGTTCGATGAATTCAAAAAGTCCAATACTCCCAGAAGCAGTGATATTGTTTTTCTTGAGAAGGTCGGCGAGATTGGTCGTAACGTAGGCTACTACCAGATCATGTTTTTTATCAGTATCCGTTTTTGCGACCGGAGGAGTAGGAACGACGGTTATAGATCCAGTTCCCGCAGGAGTGGATGGGGTGGTTGGAATCGCAGCTACGGCACCGCTGTTCACTTTTCCTAATTGGGCTCGCAATGCGTCGTTTTCGGAACGAAGTCGATTATTTTCTTCTTGCATTCCGGAAATTCGTTTTTCGTAAATTTGGATAAGTTTCCCCAAGGCGATGGAAATTTCGCTTTGAGCAATGGTAGCGTCTCCGGCAACGTTTATTACGGTACTCTGGGCTGGAATAGTCGGAGTTTCTGCTCCAGCAAGAGGAGTAGAAATTATTAGACTGATTAAAAGAAATATGGCAAAAAATTTTTTCACAGGAAAAGAGCATTAAATATGACAAAACTATAGTTTTTTTGCCTGCAGAATCAAGTGTTTTATTGGAGAATATGATTTTCTGTGAATTTTTAGAATCCCAAACTCAGAAAGAGCCGTCCGATGGAGCGCCGTACCATATCCTTTGTGTTTCTCGAAACCATACTCTGGATAGTTGATTTTTAATGATTCCATCCAAGTATCCCGAGTTACTTTTGCGAGTATGGATGCGGCTCCGATGATTTTGAAAAGTTGATCGCCCCGAATATGTTCTTGAATTTTAATTTTTTCATTTTTTTCATATTCAAAAAGTTCAAAAGTATAGTGATCGTTTCCATCGATATGAATTTCCTTGAAAGTGGTGGTTTTACCTTTGGAAGATTCGAGCATTTTCAGCACTTCTACGATTGAGGATTCCATAGCCAGTCGATTGGCTTCTTTGATTCCAACCGCATCGATGGTTTCAGAATCTATGGCGGTGACATAAAAACAAAGGTCACCTCGGTTCCGTGCTTGTAATAATTCTTCGAAAACACGGTTTCTTTGAAGTTTCGAAAGTTGTTTCGAATCATTTATTTTTGCATAAATTTCTGTTTTTTTAAATCGAGGATTTATGATGGCGCAGGCTCCAGCAACCACGGGACCTGCCCAGGCCCCCCGACCCGCTTCATCGACTCCAATAGCAATAGTTGACATTTTATAAGAGAATGTTTGACCGAATCGGTCGTTTTGGATACACTCATCCTAACCAATCTTTGTTTTATGAAAGACATTTTTCAAGAATTCAAAAAAGCGACCCTCCGAAAACACCTCGCCATCGGAATTACCGCCTTCGCTTTCGCGCTCGGAATCAATATGTTTTTGTTCAATACGGACACAGGTGTAAAAATGCAGGCATCTGCCGTGGAAGCCGTCGGAACGAAGACCGTGGTATCCGCGGACATGAGCGTTTCCCAGAATATGCCCGGAACGGACCGAGCCAATATCCGATTGGATCGGAGCATGCAAAAAGTAAAAGAAATCGAACTCACGCTCATTGCCAATCCCGATGCCATTGCTTTTGGAGAAGTCGACAAGGCGGAAGCGATTGTTTCCCGAGACATTATCGTCACCTCCAATATTCCGGGAGTTTCCCTCGTAAAGGTCATGTTCGCCCAACCAACCGATATTCCAGCCGGTAGTACTATTGCAACACTCGCTTTCAAACTCAAGACGGAGGAATCAACGATTATCAATATCTCCGCACCGCGGGCCACTACGGCCGATGGGGTTTACGAACTTACTAGCAAAGGTGGCGAAGTGAAGTAGGAAATCTTCCAAAACGCGAACTCCTTGTTAATTTCTGCGCTCCTCGTTCAACGTACGTCCGTACGTTTCACTACGGTGCTCGAAATTGACTTCGGATTTCATCGTTTTTGAGAGATTTTTGGGGGGTGGTAGAAATTTGAGATATGGCGAATCCCGTTCCGGGGGATTCTTTTCGTATTCCTGCGATATTCATTTTGAATTCCGGGAAAGAGGAGTAAATTTTCATCTTATTTTCCGACATCGGATTTTTTAAAATTATGAACAAAAATCAAATACTTTCGCCCGTATTCGTAGAAAAACTCGTTTTCAGCGGAAAATGACTGGCCCGAGCCGAAGATGGACGTGCTATTATGATCGCCGGTGGAGTGATTCCTGGTCAGACGGTTTCCGTACGCGTTATCAAGACCCGCAAGTGACACATCGAAGGCCAGGTTGTCGACGTATTGGAACATTCTCCGTTGGAACAGCCGCTTCCGGCTCATTTTCAGGTATACGGCGGATGCAAATGGCTTCCCATCATATATTCCGAACAGCTTCGTATCAAAAACGAACAGGTTTTGGAATGTTTCAGCGGGCTCAAGGCTCGGGGATTTTTGGATGGTACGGTTTGGCATCCTATCCTCGCCAGTCCCGAAATCTACGGATATCGCAACAAACTCGAGTTTTCTTTTGGGAAATATATTTCTGCCAAGGAGGAAATCCACGACGATTTCCGTTTCGGGTTCCATAAACAGGGGGAATTCGACCGAATTATCGATTGCGATTTCTGCGTTCTCGCGAGCGATTCCGTGAACGAGATTTTCCAGGAGATAAATACGCTTTCCCGAGCGAGTGGCATTCCTACCTACGATCCCCGAACGACCAAGGGAGTTTGGCGGCACCTCGTCGTTCGTGAGGCAAAGACTTCGGGACAGAAAATGCTCGTCTACAGCCTCAATACCAAGGATCCGGATTTCGACGAAGCCGCTTTCCGAACCGTTTGGCAAAAAATGGCCGAGCGGCCGGACGTCGCGACCCAGGTGTTGTTCCATAATACCGGACTCGCGGACATCGTGACCGGAGAAGCGGAAATTCTCAGCGGTACCGGAACGATTCGCGAAAGCCTACTTGGTAAATCTTTTGAAATACGGCCGAAAAGTTTTTTCCAAACCAATTCCGTTGGGGCGGAAGTCCTCTATTCCTTGGTGATTTCCCTCGTGAAATCTTCTGGCGGAACCTTGTTGGATCTCTATGCGGGAACGGGAACCATCGGAATCCTGCTCGCGAATCTCTTCGACCGGGTATGTTCCGTGGAACTCGTGGCGGATTCGAGCGCGGATGCGGTAATCAACGCATGACTCAACGGGGTGGCCAATTTCGAAGCCATTCAGGCGCCGGTAGAAAAATTTCTCAAGGAATACCTGGATAACGGACAGACGGCTGACACACTCGTTATTGATCCTCCGCGCGACGGAATGCACCCGAGCGCCCCGCCGAATATCCTGGCATTTTGAGCTCGGGAAATCATTTATGTCAGCTGTAATCCTTCGACGTTGGTTCGGGATTTGGACTTCTTTTTGGCGGATGGGAAGTATGTGTTGACGGACGTGATACCGGTGGACATGTTTCCCCATACGCACCATATCGAGACGGTGGTTCGATTGGAGTTGAAGAAATAGCGTTAAAGTATAAAAAATGAAATCCCCAGCAACGGGGATTTTTTTACGACCAGATTTTCTCAATATTCCCAGAACCGCGGAAAAATGATGAAATTCGAAGTTCATTTCGAGCACCGCCGTGAACCGTATCTCCGTACGGTGAACCAGGAGCGCAGAAATAAATGAGAAGTTCGCATTTTACCGAGGTTCTGCCCCCATTTTTTGCAAACTGCGCAAAATTGTGGCAAGCTAGAAGAAATAACACATTTTTTATGGAAAATTCCCCGTACATGCTGGAACTCTATGCTGACGCGACTATTGCTCAAAAAGGTACTCAATCCGAGCAAAAGGCCCTTCGTGAACAGTTGAAATCACAAATTGATTCTTGGGGATCAGTATATAGTGAAAATCATATTGAAGGACTGTGGTACAAACTCGGAAATATTAATCTTGGGGATGGAAATGTACGTGCGGGAATCGCCAAATTCATTGCTGAAGAGCGGAAATTGAAAGGGGGAAATGCTGGAACTGAGTGGGAACGGAAATTTCAAATTATTGAGAATAATATCGGAATCGCGGAAGCTTTAGATACTTCACGAGCTCAAGAGACTACGAAAATAACAGAGACCACTGCTGTTGAAACGTGAGCTGTCAAAGGAGAATTGACACAAAGTACCACATCTACTGTTGCACAACCAAGTATAAAACCAGAGTCGAATGAGATTTTTCATGATATCCAACTTCCCTATAATAAAAGGAAAATGAAGCTTTTTGAAAAAGAGATTTCTGAAATTTCAAGATCACTTTCCCGGGGTTCCGAGAAACAAAAAGCTTTAGCTTTAACTCTCCGCGATGCACTGGCCGAAAAAGGCGGAATCAATGTCACGACGCTTCAAAAAGCGATGAAAAAGATGAGTTCCGGCGCCGTGGTTTCAAAAAAAGGAGATGCCGACGGATTTTTCGGACCGCTAACGCTCAAATCCCTCCAGGATATCGCGGGAATATCGGCAACTCCATCAGTTTCTGAAACTATGAGGCCTACCGTTTCTGAAACACCAGATAATTTGAAGAAATCACCGCAAAAACCGACCGTTTCACCGGTATTAACATCTCCGGCGACTTCCGAAAAATCCAAGGATACCTATCACGAGGACCAAAAAAATCTCGACAAGCTCTATTCCGCATGGAAATTGGCGGTCAAGGCGGCAGATTCGCTTTCCGATGCTGCGGAACGAAAGGCGAACGCGGAGCTTATCGACGTGTCACTCAAGGCACTCGCCGATGCCATGGCAGATTTCCATGCCAAATACGTCGCAGGGAAATCCGATGCCTATGCTTTGCAGAATGCGGAATATTTGAGATACATGAATAATAGCATCGCTTTGTATCTCCGCGGGGAAAGTAAAATCGGCAACAAGCACTATCGAGATCCGATAGCGGCCGAAGCTATGCTTAAGAATACACTTGGTACGAAAATTAAAGCTCCGATGCTTCCGACTCAGGACCAATTCATGGCGAGTTTGGACGGAAATACCCAAACGCTTATCAAAAACATGCTGGACGCGAAGATGAAACAGGGAAAAACGTTTGAAGAAGCCCTCGGCGAAACGCTGGGAAATCCGACCATCAAGGGCGCTTGGGATCGGGTGATCGAAAACGGATTTGCCAAATACGAAAAGGATATGGCAGCTGCCATTGAAAAAGTCGATCGAACTATTTTGACGTCTCAGGAAAAGAGCAGTCTCGATCAACTCCGGGATATGTATGGAACCGCCGCTTGGTATAATCTCAAGGATCAAAACAAGCAGAAGCTGAAAATGGTGGGAATACAGTTGGCCGCTGTTGCCCTCGGGGTCGGAGGAGCCGCACTGACCGCGACTGGTCTGGGTGCTGAAGCTGGAGTTCCCATGGTCATCGCCGCATCAGCACTCGTTGGTGGTGCGATTACAACAGGCACGACCATGTATGCGGAAGGAAAAATCTATTCGGGGAAAGAGTTGCTTCAGGAAGGTTCTATTAACGTTGGGACATTTTTAGTAGGAGGAATGCTTTTTAAGGTGGTACGATTGGAATCAGTAATTGCAAAAATATGAGCAAAATGAGTTATTGCAACGGAAATGGCGGGAAATTATGCTTTGGGAGTCAGCACGGATCAGATTCGTTCTCAGTTCCAAGGAGTCGACGTTTCCCTAGCAGAATCCCTCAAGAACAATTTGGGTTGGGCGTTGCTTCCTTTGGCTATCCGATGAACTTCTGGAGCATATAGCAAGGCTCGCGAAGCACTCGCGAGACGGACTGCTTCTAGATTGAATGAAGCACAAACGCGACAAGCTGTCTGAGATACCAGGGGAGCAAATGCCGCGCTTGCCGAGGCTAATACCGAAATCGCCCAAGTACGGGCCATGGAACCGGCTTCGACGGCTGCCGAAACACGTACGGTTCGGACTGCTGCGGAAACCGTTTCGCGGACTCAACCGGAATTCACGATTCCCAGGGAAATTACCGCTACCGATTTACGTAGAATGCGAAAACCAATAAATACCTCCCAGCCGGATGTCGCATCGGCATTTATCGGAGCGGACGGAAGAATTTGGAATATCCGTAAAATCTCAGGACGCTCTGGTCAGGAAACGTTGGAAATTGGACCGGTTGGGGAACCGTCGGTCCAATCTGCCATGCCTATTCAAGATTTCGTAAATATGAGAAACGAGGCCTTCCGGAGGTTTCATTCTACAGCTGGCGTTGCAGCCCAACCCTCGTCACCTTCTGCAGGTACGACTGCCGCTCCCGTAGAAGGCACTCCTGCAGCTCCCGAACGTTCCGGATGAGCGACGGCTCCCGTCGAGTCACCGACCGTAGTTCCCACGGCAGCTTCCGCAGCGACTTTCGAAAAATTCTACAAGAATCTCGAATCTAAACTCAACAAACTCAAAGAAGGAGAAAAAATTACCGTAGGAGACGCGACTATTGCTCTCAAAAATGGCGAATACGTTTTCAAAACTGCTACTGGTGAACCGGTAAAATTTTCAAAGGGCGCTGACGGTATTGAAGCACTCAAGACGCAAGTAAAGAATTCGCTCACCCCCGAACAACATCTGAAAAACTCCCTTGCCAAGGATTTTAACACTACCCTCGACAAGGTTGCGAAAAAAGAAATCACCATCGGAGATAAAACATACCGAGTCGCCAAAGATGACGCTGGAGAATTTATATTGGAAAAGAAATCGAACGGAGGTTTTGCTAAAATGTCTGAAGCAGAGCTTGCGGCATTGAGTGAGAATGAAATCGATACACTGCTGAATGCGATTTTTGGAAAAGAAGCTTCTGGATTGTTCAATCGGCAATTCAAGAATCCCCTTTCCTTGGATAACCCGGTACTGAGCAAGATAAAAGATTCGAAAATCAAGGATTTCTTCAGTGCGGAAACGCTCAAGAAAATTCCGAAATACCTTTGGGATAATACTGTTGGGCACATGGTGGGGGAATTGAAACATTCACTGCATCTTCCCGGTATTAAGAAGGCCGAAGTCTTCCGGACGTTGTTTACGGGGCGTTCATCCGATGGAAATCTGATATTCCACGGTCACGGGGGACATTCCAATTGGATGCCGGGTAGTGCTTGGGCACCTTCTGTAGGTACGCTCGCAACGGTAGGATTAGTATCGGTAGGGGAAGTATATGCCAATCACTCGGACGATATACATGGAACAGAGGATATGATCAACCAATATCATAATAATTCCGAGTTCGTAAAGAATTATTTCCAATGGATCTATCTCGGTTGGCTTGGAACGGCTATTATCGAAGCACCGGAAGCTTTGGGTTTGACGAAAAAATCTTTATGACTCGCTGCAACGGTCGTAAAATCTACGGCTGGTCAGGTCGGAAAGGATCGGGAACCGGATCCAAGCTACTTGGCACCGTTGGTAGGAGCAGTAGATCGGAAGACGAAACCCGCGAGAGAAGCCATTGCGGAAGGAGCGGAAACCGCGGTTCAAAAGACGGGAGATGCTTTGAAACGAGTCGGAACTGCCACGGGAGAATATCTCGATCAGGTAAAATAAAATCATATGGTACCAAAACCGCCCGAAATCCGGGCGGTTTTTTTGCATATTGCTTCAAAATACGGTAAAATCGGAGGCAGTTATTACGAATTTCCCTATGAATTCCTCTCCAGAAACATCGACTCCCGCAGAAAACCTTCCGCTCAAGCCGGGAAGCCTCAATCTTACCGAAAATCATGAGCATCCGGCACTCGATCCCGAAAGGATTCTCGACGCGCTCAAAAAACGTGCCGAAAGCGCGGTAACCAAGGAGGAACGAGAAAAATTCCAAAAGCTTGCGGATAAGCTTTCCGCAACGCTGGTTTCAAAATCGGAACAGGCGGTTGACGGCACGAAAGACGCTTGGACGAAGTTGCGTTCCGAGATTTCTCCGGAACAAAAAAAGATTCTCCAGGATGCCGAAACTGCACTGAAAACCGGTACAGCCAAGCTCGAAGACGTAGCGCGGAGTACTATCGCCAAGAGTCAGGAAATCGGAGGCCAGGTCGTTGAAGCCGCTCGGACCGGAAACGTGACAGAATTGAAAAAATTAGCGGCGGACGTCGAAGAAACCGTGAACGATGCCGGACAAAAAGTCATGAAATACAGCGGAGCCAAAGCGTTTGAAAAAATGCTGGAACCTCTCAAAACCCAGGGAATCGCGGGAATTTTTGCCGTAATCATGAATTTTTGGAAATTTTTAACCGGGGGAATGAAGTGGTCGGAGGTGGTGGAAGGTGCACAAACCCAGGTTACCGGTGTGGTTGCGGCAGGTACGGCTACGGCTCAGGCGGCTTTAGGAAGAACTGAAACCGCCATCGAATCGTTCCGGAACATGACCCCGAAAGAATTGGAAAAATTGACCATAAAAATGGCGGATGGTATTGCTGATGATCTTTCAAAGACCTATTTCGGAGGAGCAAAGCTTTCGGAAGACAAAATCAAAAAAATCCGAGGAATCGTGGCTTCTTCGAATCTGAGACCGGAGGAACTTCAAAAGATTGCCAAGCAGATTCAGGAGAAAGGCAAGATTACTATTGAAAATCTTGCCCAAATTCTCGGAACTGTTTCGACTGGAGCGACCGAACTTATGTGGAAAATTGCTTTTTCCGGAATCGTTCCGTTGAAACATATCGCATATGAGGCTGTTGCGAGCGGTTCAAAAACGGCGGTGGGACTCACATTTTATGGCCTTGGACTTCCTCCAATGACAATGACCATCGAAGGAATCCATGCCTTGATTTCCAAATATTCTCCGATTTCTTGATCAGGAAAAGAAAAAGAAATGTCCTTGGTACAGCTCGAATTATACCGACCGCTAGGAATCTTTTGGGCCGTTACCTCATGAATCATCTCGAACATAGCAAAACTTGGGATAGCCATTGGGGCTGATACCGCAAGCGGTGCCAACGGATTTCCAGTGCTCGGTTGACTAACTGGTATCGGTGGGGATTACCAATCGGTCTTCAAGGAATTCGAACTGATAAATCAGAAATTTGCCGCGCTTCCGAACAATCCCAATACCCAAGGGATGTCCAAAATTATCGATGAATTGAAAACCGGGATGGATACCATGACGAAGAACTGGAAAATCATCGCTGTTCTCGACGAAGTAAAATACGATCAGGCAAAATTCCTGGCACATCCTGAACTTTCTAAAGTTTTGAATGTCGCGCAAATATCCAAAATCAAGCAGTCATCGAATTTTCAAACGGCCCTCAAGGATATCGTGGGAGCTCCTCCGGCACGGGATCTGAAAATCAATAACATGAGGATGTTTTTCGGGACTGGCGATGGGGTGATACAGAAATACCTGAGGGATATGGACAATGTCCGTTGGTTCCAAAATCTTTTGGTCAGTTCTGACAAATGAGGAATCGAAAAGCTCAATCGGCTTCGCGATTATGTAAATACCATGAAACTTATTCGTCAAGGAGATACGGTACTACTCCATTTAGAAGACGTGAACGACGTAAAAAATTTCCAAGCTCTCCGAAAATTATTGGCAGAATTTCCAGAAGGTATCCGATGACTTGGATCCATTTTGCCAGCCGGCGCATTCGTCGTGACGATGTCCCATGCGGTAAGTAGTGACGCGAGTTCGAGCGAAGTCGTCGATTCCCTTAAAACTGTGTTGGTTCCGATTGTAGGAGGATGGCAGCTCATCAAAAATGTCGGGGTAAATTTTGAGGATTTGAAGAACGGTAAGCTCCCTACCCTAACGGATGCCGGAGTAGCCGCATTGGGAATGACCATCATTACGTTCGAAGGAATGAGGATAGCAGGATGAATCAATGAAGCCGCGGTGCAGGTATTCCGGCACGGCGATATAAAATGAGCCGCGAGAACTGTTGCGAAAACCGCTTTCATGCATCCGATCGATATCGCGAAATCTGTGGGATATATGTCTCGTGGTGCGATGCACCTTTCCAAAGCGGCCCCGGCCATGTATAGTCAAATGTCGAAGGTCCTAATGAAAGCGGCTGAAAAAATGCCGAAAAAATGAAGATTGGCTATAGTTGCCGGATTACTTATCGGCTCTGCTGCCGGCGCATCGGCATTGATGAAGAAAGATAATCTTGAATTGGAATTCGATTTGAAAAAACAGGGATATCTCGATTCGAAATGAGAACTGACCCAAAAATTTTATACGGAATTCCAGGACAAGGATGCTGCAAAAAAAAGTGAAATCCTCAAGGATCTTTTCTGAGCTTTGGTCGATACGGCCGAAAAACGGCCGAAAGTGAATTTTGACGAGCAAACTCGAGAATTTGCCATCGTTACCAAAAAATCAGAAGAAAAGAATTGGTGGCAATCCGTATTGGATACTGATACATCTTTTCGTGACCAGTTAATGAGGATGGGAATTGATGTTGTGGTTATCTGTGAAGAAGATATCGCCATGCCAATAGAAAGGAAAACGGAAAAAATCTTGAAAATCTAGTTTTTTCAGAGAAAATTATCCCGTACCTCCCTCCTCCGATCCCCTGGATGAAACTTCAGCATATCTCCCGATACGATTACCCCCCAAGGCTTCCCGAGTCGTTCGAATTCCCGCAGCGTAACTGGCTCGAATACCATTCGTAACAACGAATCCAACGAATCCCATAACCACCCCAACCGCTCCTTCCGGAGGGGTTTTTCGATACTTCGGAACCTTGTGTTTTTCCCATTGGCATCTGAAAAAATATCCATCCATCCCGCATTTTCCGCAATGAATTCCTCATAACAGTCTCCAATATCGACGATCGGTTTCAAATGGTTTACCCAAGCCTTCAGATACACGTCGTCCTCAATCGCGATTTTCCCGAAATCCATCGCTTCCACCGTACAGAAAAACGAAAGGCAGAACCGTCCGGCTACGTGTTTTCCATGACGGCGTACCCCGAGGATTTGGAATATCGCCGTCATCAGGATCCGTACCAGCCACATCCGCCGAGGATTGGTTACCACGAATATGTCGATATCCGAATCCGAATCCGCCGCGTACATCGAGAGGCTGTTGCAGACGGCGACTATTCGGAGACCGGGAATCCAAGATATCATTCGGAGATATTTTTGTGCTCGTTCAAAAAGTTGGATTTCGGAGACCGAGGGCGAGGGTTTTATTTTGAGAAACCGTTGTAAGGTATCGGACATATGTTGTATTGATTCCCAAGATACGGAGAAAATTGCATATTTCAATTTACTTCCCTCGAACCGGCATAAATTTTTTACAAAAAATAAATTTGACCACTTGTCAAACTCTCTATACTACGGAAATATCCTCACTGTTTTCCATATGTCCGACTTCGGTTCCTTTATTCACTTTCTCGAATCCACCGGCAAAAGCGACGATTTCCGAATGATCGGTTCCGGAATCGACAGCCGAGTGTGGCTTGATCGGAAGGAAAGGTCAGTTTACAAGATCTACAACTGCAATAATTCAAAAATTTCTCCGGAAACGCTTTTGGAGTATCACCGGATCCAGAGCCAGTACGCACTTGGGGTTGGGAAAAAACGGGGGCATATATCGGAAACCGGCCGTGGATTTTCTTTGTGCGGAGAGCGGATTGAAAATATCGTTGTCAATATATTGGAACTCACGGAAGCTGAAATTTTCTATGGAACGACTATGAATCAAATCAATCCGAGACTGATATCCAAAGTTCCCTACGTTCGAGGAACCAGCCTGGGTCAGGTGTTTAATGAAGCATATCTCGACGAATTCGAGCGCCTAGCCGTAGAAGACACTTTGAAAAATGCGTTGCGGGATGCAGAAATCCCCATCGTCGGTCGGGAATTCAAACAAGGATATCAGCTCACCCAAGACAACGTGAGTGTTACTCAAGTCGAAAACGGTTCACTCCATTTGACCGTAACGGATCTCGGAGCGGATATTTCCCAAATGGTGGATTTCGAATTGAGCCGAGGCAAATAAATTTTTCCTAAAATCTTGCACTTTCCCTATTTGGGTGCTTGTTTTTTTGATAATTATTTTTATAATCTGATTTTGAATTTTTTAACGCTACCATGTCACACGAATACTACAACATTCTCGGAGTAGAACGCAATGCGACGTCCGAAGAAATCAAAAAAGCCTATCGGAAAAAGGCTATGGAACACCACCCTGATCGCCATCAGGGCGACAAATCCAAAGAAGCGGAATTCAAAAAAATCAACGAAGCGTACGCCACGCTTTCCGACGAGCAAAAAAAAGCGCACTATGACCGGTTCGGAACGTCCGAAAGCATGGGGCAATGAGGTTTCTGAGGACAAGGTTTTGGCGCGGAGTTCAACATGGGCGATATTTTTGAGACCTTTTTCAATGGTGGTGGAGGTTTTGGTAATACCAATACTGGAGGCCGTCGCCGGGAAGTCGGAGAAGATATTGAACTCGAACTCAATATTACGTTCGAAGAATCATATCTTGGTATAAAAAAGGAAATCGCGTTCACGAAAAAAGTGATATGTTCTGATTGTAAGGGGAGCGGAGCAAAATCCAAAGATTCCATCGCTTCCTGTCCAGATTGCGGAGGATCGGGAAAAGTTCGCCGCCGCGTCCAGACGATGTTTGGAGTAATGGAACAGGCTACTTCTTGCGACCGCTGTAGCGGAACTGGAAAAATTATTCGAGAAGCCTGCTCTGCCTGCAAAGGTAAAAAATATGTAAACCAGAAACGAACCCGAACCATTGATGTTCCCGCAGGAATCGATGATGAAATGACCATCAAGCTCCGCGATGAAGGGCATGAAGGAATCGATGGTTCAGGTGACCTCTTTGTGCATTTCCGCGTGCCGTCCGAATTTGAAAACCTTGCCCGTGATGAGCACAATCTTATTTGTACTGTCCAATTTGACCCCGTAGAATTTATCCTCGGAACCAAACGCGAAATCGAAATACCGATAATCGGAAAGCGGGAAATTGACGTAAAACCCGGTACGGATCCCAATTCTCAGCTTATTTTCTGACACGAAGGATTTCCGAATATTTCTACCAAATCCGGAATCCGGGGAAATATGATTGTACGTATTGCTTTGGAAATCCCAAAAAAGCTTACCAAGAAGGAACGGGAACTCTACGAAGCTATTGCCAAAGAGAAAAAACTCGATACGTACGACTCAAAAGGATTCTTCGGAAAACTTTTCGGATAATTTTTCTCGGTTTTTTCCATTTTTTTCGTATAATTTCCATTATATTTTTTTCGCAGCATGACTTCTACTTATAATGATCTCGTTAATGTCGCCAGTTTTGGTAAAAAACGCGAATACTTCGATACGGAACGCGGAGAAATCGTCCACTATTGTCGATCCTGCGCCAAAATTGTTCCGGCCGAAGTCCTGAACGAAGACCTTGCCAAATACCGCTGCACGGTTTGCCAAGGCGAAAATATCGCTACAGGAACGGAAGTTTCCATCAAGGAGCACTATTCCAAAAAGCGGGAGAAACTTCTGTAAAGTATGAATTCCATTTCCATTTCTCTTCCTCGTTCAACGTATTTACAGTACGCTTCGCGCTCGTGTCAGAAATGAACTTTGGATTTCATCATTTCACAGAGATATTGTATAATCTCTTTTCCCCGTCAGCTTGCTGCGTGGGCTACCGCTTTGTGATTTCG
>JAVHRB010000078.1:0-7767 GCA_036171455.1 Patescibacteria group bacterium | reverse complement strand
GATTGTAGGATCTAGGTCATACCCCGTCAGCTTGCTGCGGGGTGATTGATTTATATTTTCATATAGTAAAATATGAATTCCTGTCTGAATTTGTTTTTTTTGAGCAAAGTATTGTCAATATACGCCATCCTTTTACTTGCAAAAAAACCACTTTTATACTATTATGTTACCATACCATTAAATATACGGAGAACCTTGCTACAAAAAATACCATCACAAAAAGATTTCCTGGCACTTGATCCCATCTCCGATTTGGGTGACATCGTGGCATATACCAGCTCTCTTTTTGATTTCGCTCTCGAAGAACAAGCCTCAGACGTCCATATTGAACCCGGAAAGGATTTTGTCATTACTCGATTCCGAACGAGCGGGGATTTCATTTTTATCAATAAGATTACCCAAGAAGAGTATGCAAAACTTATTTCCCGGCTCAAAATTCTCGGAGAACTGCGAATCGACGAGAAGAACAAGCCACAGGACGGCAAGATTTCGTATTTTTCCGAAAAGTGGAATGAACAGATCGATATCCGTATGAGTGTTTTACCACTCGTAGAATGAGAAAAAGTCGTTATGCGTATCCTACGACAGGATACATCGCTCCTCTCACTCGACAAACTTGATTTTCTTGATACAAATTTGGTCAAGATCAAAAGCAGCCTGGAGAGCCGCTATGGGCTCATCCTCGTGGCTGGGCCTACCGGTTCCGGTAAATCCACGACGCTCTTTTCAATGCTCAAGTCGTTCGATCCGCTCAAATTTAATATTTCCACTCTGGAAGACCCGGTAGAATACAACATTCCGTTCATCAACCAAAGCCAAATCAAATCCCACATTGGCTTTGGGTTTGCCGAAGGGCTTCGATCGCTCGTTCGTCAAGATCCTGATATCATCATGGTCGGGGAAATCCGGGACAAAGAAACGGCGATGCTCGCCATCGAGGCGGCTTTGACATGACATTTGGTCCTCTCGACGATACATACCAACAGTGCTGCTGGTACTATTCAGCGTCTTATTAATATGGGTATTGAACCGTTCTTGATCGCTTCCGCGCTCAAGATGGTTATCTCCCAGCGGTTGGTAAAACGACTCTGTGCGACATGCCACGGGAGCCGGATGGAGACGAACCCAGTTATTCAGGCGCGGATACAGGATGAGCTCGGCAACGTATTTGACGAGGATATGTCTCAGACGGAATTCAGCCATTCCGTAGGATGTCCAATCTGCGATCAGACAGGGTTCAAATGACGTATTGGGGTCCAGGAGGTCCTAACTATGGAAGAGCCGCTAAACCCACTTATCCTCAACAAGGCTTCTGTGCAAGAAATTGAACACAAAGCGAGGGATTTGGGAATGCTTACCATCGTTCAGGATTCCCTGATAAAATCCATTTCGGGACTTACTTCTTTAGAAGAATCACTTCAACTGCTCTAAAAAGGATATGGTCTTGGACAATTTTTTCCGACTTTTCAAATTCGGTCGCAAGGATAAAAACCAAGTGACGGCTTTTATCGATGCGTACCGTTGGATTGAGACCTATATGAAAGCGGGGGAGTATGACACAGCGATCATGGCGGTACGGGAGTTGCTTCTCAAAGTAAAAACTGGGGTGACGTATTACCTCAACGCTCAGAAAAAAGTCTCGACGCTCGCGACTTCGAATATCCAAGAGGTCGCGAAGGCCGCGAAATCCAAATACAAGATTATCGAATCCGAACTCCAAAGTCTCCACGAGTGGGAAGAAAAGCTCCGAAAGATGATTGATGTCTGTGAAGACCAGCGAGCCAAGCAGTTCACCCGGCTAGAAATCGAGCGGGTCCGATGAGAAATCCACATGGAAGTCACCGTCATCAAGTCACACATCAAGAAAAACGAGATTACCCAGGCTTACCACCTTGCCAAAAAGCTTCTTTCGTCACATCATGATTCCAAAGAAGCCATCGACATTCTCAATAAGACACAAAATCTCTATAACAAATCAAAAACCAAGGAAGACCACCGGCTGGAAGACGAGAAGAAACGGGAAAAATTCCTCCGGGAAGTCGGTGTCACCATGAAAAAGAAAGAAGATGAGAAAAATGAGGAAGACGAAAAGAAGAAATTTAATATTATGAGTCGCTTTCGAGGATTCTATACCGATATTGTCAACAAGAACAAGGAACGGAATGAATACCTCAAAAGGCAAAAATCCCTGCGGAGTATCGAACAACTCCTCCTGAGAACTGGATCCATTAGTAAAGTGAATAACGACGAGAACTCTGAGGAAATCATGACCATCATGGAGAGTGGACTCACCAAGGATATCGGGAATTTTAAAATAGACGGATACGAGTTTTTTGGGAAAATTATTGGAAAGGATAAAATCGTTGGAGACACTTTTGGTACCTACAAGGACGGTACCAAAACTATTTTTTATTTTGGGGACGCTACTGGACATGGGGTTCAGGCTGGACTTACGGTATCGATTCTGACCAAGATTTTCTTTGAGCAAGCCAAAAAAATCAAGGGGATTACGGAGCTGTTTTTTGAAGTCAACAACAAACTTAAGGACTCGCTCAAAGGAAAAGTGTTTGTAACAGCAATATTTTTTGAGCATGAAAGCATGGGGGGAAAGCTCCGGTATATTGGAGCGGGGCATGATCCAATGGTATATTATCACGCGAAGACCTGACAGGTGGATAAAATAATTCCCGGTGGCCTCGCCACTGGAGTGCGAAAAATCGTGAACGTGGGATCAATTAAACTCAAAGAATTGTTAATGGAAGACAACGACATATTCGTCGGATATACGGACGGAATCCTCGAAGCACGAAACCCAATGAACGAACTCTATTGATTCGAAAGACTTCGTGCGAACATTGAACGGAGCGCTCCGAAATCGAACGGTTCACCTTCTCAGCTGTATAAATTCATCATGCAGGACGTCAAGGAATTCATGGGGAATGGCATATTTATGGATGACGTATCATGTTTTGTTTTCAAGCGGAATTCCAATCTCGACGTCATTTCCAACAAGACCGAGTTGGACGCACTCTTGATGGAACTCGACAATAGCAACCGTACCATCAAGCTCGATCTCCACGGCAAGACCCGTGCGGAAATTCAGGAAGAAATTCGCAAGGACAAGCACCGGCAGGAATTGCACTTACGCCTTCTCAATATGGAACAACTCTATAAGATAGGGGAACTCGCACGGTTGAAACAGGAAATCACTTATTGTTACAAGAATGGGTTCATTGACGACAAAATGGATTTCTACCTCAAAAAAATCATCAAAAACGAGGACAAGGTAAAAAGTATGAAACTGGAAGACCGCTTGGAAAGGAAATACGAAATGCTTCGGGAGCTCTACGACAAAGGGGAATATGCGATAGTAATACGGGAGGTTTACGACGTTATCTATAAAAACGGTAATATTTAATCATGTTCTGATTCAACAAGCGACAACGGTTCATAAAGGACGACGGGAGCTTCGATAATACGAGGTTCGTCGCTCTTTTGGACATGTCCAAAAGAGCAGCACAACGGAAACGACCAAAAGTCGCCATCAAGAAGTCCAGTACTGCCATCGTCATCGGGGGAATTAGTCCCAAGGAAATCTGGCAGTTCATTAACAAGCTCGCGAGTTTTTTGAATTCCGGTATCGACCTCAAGACGGCTTTTTCCATTGTTCACAAGCAGGTGAAGAATCCAAAATTGCAAAAAGTAATTGCGGACATACGCGCTAACATAGACCATGGACTCTCGATTTCTGATACGCTCCGCCAGCACTCTAAATATTTTGATCCCCTCATTATTGCTCTGATAGAAGTCGGCGAGAAAACGGGTACCTTACCCCGGGTAATTTCCGAACTCGAAGCGACCCTCCTCGAAAACATAGAAATCAAGGGGAAAATTCGTGGGGCCATGATCTATCCAGCCATCCTACTTACGCTTTCGATGGCTATGGTTGTTTTCATGCTCACCTTTATTTTGCCTAAAATTACTACATCGTTTGCAAAAACTGGAGTAGAAGTCCCGGCCCTGACACAGTTTATGATGAACCTGTCAGATTTTCTTATTAATAACTGGATACTTCTCCTAACAGCACTAATCGGACTGATTACTTTTTATTTATTCGCGAGCCGTACCTATATTTGACAGATCGTTTTGTGACGTATTGCGCTGAAGATTCCAGTTTTTGGTTTCATCAGCCGACAAATGAACATCATCCTGTTCATTAATGCGCTGCATTTGCTTCTCGATTCTGGGGTGTTGATGCTGGAAGCACTCGAAACCACGGCGAACGTCGTCCCAAATATCCATTTTAAAAAGGATATTATCCGTATTAAAAACGAGGTAGAAACCGGTATTAAGATGTCGGTCGCCATGGGACTCTCGATAGAAAACCACAAAGACACTTCCCAATTCAAGAATGATTTTTTTCCAGAAGATTTGGTGCATATGATTAACGTCGGGGAAGAAACGGGAACGCTGGGTGCTAGTATATTCAAGGTAGGACAGAATTATCAAAAGGAACTCCGCCGTTATATTGCGAATATTATGACGGCGTTGGAACCTTTGATTATCGTATTCGTAGGATTTATCGTGGGAGTCATCGTACTCTCTATTATGTTACCGTTCTTCAATCTCGGTAAGGTTGCCAGTAAACTTTAATTTTTTTCTTATGATGGACAATACTCTGATTCCCGATTATCCAATGCGAGACGCCTTGTTGGGCGTTATTGGGGATAACAAAGGTTCTGACCTGTACTATACCGTCGGTACGTATCCAGCTATCAAGATATCTGGAGAGCTCGTGATGATCAATGAAGATATGGAACTTATCACTCCAGAATTCGCGAAACATTTCGCTCAATCGCTCACAACCGCTTCTCAACACGAACAGCTTATTCGGACCAAAAACTTGGATTTCTCGTTTGAATTCCAGGAATACCGATTCCGAGGGAATATTTCCTTTCAAATGGGATATTATATGACCGTATTGCGTTTGCTTTCTCAGACAATTCCATCGCTCCAGGATCTCAAGCTGCCATTTATTTATGAGGAAATCACTCGAGTAGGGCAGGGGTTAGTACTCGTTACCGGGCCGACTGGATCAGGTAAATCGACTACGCTTGCTGCGATGATTAACGAAATCAATACCACACAGGCCAAGCATATCATTACCATCGAGGATCCAATCGAATATATCCACAAACACAAAAAATCCATCGTCGAACAAAAAGAAATTGGACGAGATGTTCCAGATTACGGTACTGCCTTGATTGGAGCTATGCGGCAAAATCCTCAGGTCATCCTCTTTGGGGAAATGCGGAACACAGAAGAAATCGAAATGGCCCTCAAATTGGCAGAGACGGGTCATTTGGTATTTTCTACACTTCATACTCGAAGCGCCTATCAAACGGTTTCCCGTATTATTGATGCGTTCCCAGGAGAGCAGCAGAATCAGATCCGATTGCAATTGGCCGACACACTTATCGGGGTATTCTCGCAACGGCTCCTCAAAAAAGCCGATGGTTCCGGAATGCGCCTCGCCAAAGAAATTCTCACGAAAAACACGGCGGTTTCCAACCTCATCCGTGAAAATCAGCTCCACCAGATTCCGTCGATTATGCAGACGAGCAAGCGAGAAGGGATGCAGGTTATCGAACAGGACATCATTGACTTCATCCACGAAGGTGAGATCTCTATCGACGAGGGATTAAAGTACGCGAACAATCCAAAGTATATCAAAGACAATATTAACACATAGGAGGTATTCCCAAAAAATGCGAACTTCTTGTTGATTTCATTGTTTTTCGTGAATTTATGATTGCGGAGGGGGTGAATAGGAGGGTATTGTATGAAAATTTCGAATTTTTCTTGAAATTTTCTGACAGTCGGATTCGACTCGGAGGATTTTTTTGATACAGTGGACTTTACTTCCTCATCCAAAACGATGCAAACTTTGCAAAACCACCAAATAGATACCAAGGGGCTAGTCGAAATCCGCGATATCGGAGAAATGAAACGTATTCTCCTCGAAAACCGAGGATTTGGCGACCAACTCGACAATCGAGTGTTTTGGGACCCGACCATTGAAGATCTTCATGATCCTTTTCTATTCCCACAGATGGAAGAAGCTGTTGTACGGATACTTCAAGCCCGTGAAAATCAAGAACGAGTAGTAATTTTTGGTGACTATGATGTGGATGGAGTGAGTTCGACAGCGCTTCTGCTCCGTTTTTTTCTGATGCTTGGCATACCAGTATCTTACCGTATTCCGCACCGAGTAACCGATGGATATGGGATGAAACCATATTTTTTTGATGAATTATCGGAGAAGCAGGTAAAGCTCGTGATATCCGTAGACTGCGGGACTCGTGACATCGACGCAATTCGCCATGCAAAGTCTCTTGGAATCGATGTTATCGTCACTGACCACCATGCAGTTCCTGAATTTATTCCCGAAGAAGCGGTGGCTCTCATTACGCCAAAACTACGGGATACCCCGTATCCATTCCATGGCCTCTCTGGCTCTGGCACCGCATTCAAACTCTTGTCTGCAGTTGCGCTCCGTATCTATGGCAATACCCCAAAATACCGGGAAATCCTAACTTCCTTCGTCGACTTTGCATCGCTTGGAACCGTAGCGGATATGATGCCACTCCTCGATGAAAATCGAATCATAGTGAAACTTGGACTCAAACAAATGCCCTATTCTCGGTCTCCAGGACTCCGCCGACTCATCGTCGGAAAGTCGCTCGCGAGCGCTGATGTTATCGGATTCTACATTGGGCCACGCATCAATGCTGCAGGCCGTATGTCCAGTGCGGAAATTGCACTCAAATCTCTGATTTGCTCTGAAATCCAGGTCGACGACCTCCTCTCGGAAATCGAAGTACTCAACGAGGAACGAAAGGGAACTACCCAGCATTTTATGGAGCTCGCACTCCATACCGTTGACCCGCTCCAAACCCCCATCATTTTTGTATCAGACGAAATTCATCACGGCATCATGGGACTCGTGGCAGGTCGGCTTGCAGAACACTTCGGCAAACCTGCTATTGCTTGTGTACACCATGAAGGAAAATATATGGGAAGTGCGAGATCTCCCGGAGAATATCACATCACCCAGGCGCTCGACCGGATGGCCGATTGCTTTGTTGCATTCGGTGGGCATGCCCAAGCTGCAGGATTCACTGTGCTCGAATCGCGTTTCGAAGAATTCAAAAAGCGCATCACGGCTGACGCGAATCAAGTCCTCGGACATACTACTGGCAAGTGAGATAAAATTTATCATGCGGACGGAATTGTGACCCTTGGAACTCTAAATTTATCGTTCGTTCGAGAATTGGAATCCATCTGACCATTTGGTATGGGGTTTCGCAAACCTCTTTTTATTCTCCATTTGGATGAATTACCAAGTTGGGAGTACATGGGAAGTGGAGAAAGCCATGTTAGATTTGAAGCCCCACAAGGTATCAAAATTATAGCGTTTTGACTCGGCCCCCTCATGCGCGAACTCGACCGTCGAGAAAAAAACATCGCCTTCGTCATCGAACTCGACCGCGAGACTTGGCTTAAAAAGGAATCAGTCGTAGTATTCGTTCGGGACATTCTCCGGAATTTCTCGAAAAATACCGAAAAATCTCAATAAAAATTTTGACAGTTCGTTCAGTTTTTATATGATGCTGTGGCGCTTCGGGGAAACCCGTTCGTTAGGAGTTTTCGCGGGCGTAGCTCAATGGCTAGAGTCCCTGCCTTCCAAGCAGACTGTTATGGGTT
>JAVHRB010000077.1:0-30079 GCA_036171455.1 Patescibacteria group bacterium | reverse complement strand
AAATCACAAAGCGGTAGCCCACGCAGCAAGCTGACGGGGAAAAGAGATTTTATTTTGCACATCTGCGTATTGATATTCAATACAAGTTTTATGGCAAGTTGCATGGACTTACTATGGAATATGGCTGGAAGATTGGTTCCCCGCTTTTTTATTGATATGGCTAATTGGGTTATTTGCCATACCGTTTATCGTATATAACTTCACTCCCACGGTCTTGCAGATTCAAAATATCACCAAAGACGTCATAGCCTGGATCGTGCGTACCGAAGCGGAAAAAGACTCCTTAAAACAATCATTCGATACGTTTATCGAGCTGGCAAAGTCCGATTTTTCCGATAGCGAAATCGATGCGGTACGAATCGCAGAAGTTACCGATACGATACGAAGCATCATGCTTTCCGTTGAAAAACTGAACGAATGTTTGAATTCCTATACTCGGGATATTCGAAAAAATCGTCAGAATTCGAAAAAGGTTTCGACCACGAAATTCAACCGAATACTCCGATACCACGAAGGGGCAATAAAAACGTACGTAACCTATCAGAAAGATTGGTTGTCGAAAGCCGTCCCGGTATTTACCAAAGGTATTCAAGCGTACCTGAAATACCATAACGCAGAACTCAATGCGCTTTCTTTGAAATTGAAAAAACAAAAATCATCTACTGACATCGCCAGCCAATGAGCCCTCGAACTCCAAAAAGCCCGCCTCGAATCCCACATCGAAAACCTCGAGAAAATCCGAATCCGCGCCTAATCCCCCACCTAAACTTGCGCCCGATTCAAAACCTGCTACACTTTCCTCGGCTTTCCACCACCGTTTTCGTCCGTAACCGGAACCACCTTATGAAAGTCACAACTTATGGAACAGCGGGGTCTCTCGCTATTTGTCGCGCCAACCGTACTATTCACGGCGGTAATACCACTTGCCTGCGAATCCAATCCGTTTGCTTGCAACCGGGTCTCGCACTGGCGGTAGATGCTGGAACCGGATACTATCCCATGAGCATGGAGCTCCTGCGGGAAGGGAACATTTCAAAAATCATCACCCTCTTCACGCACTATCACCATGATCATACCCAGGGACTCCTTCTAGCTCCTCCAACCTATATCAAGTCCATCCACATGGAATTGCTCGGGCCGGTCGACCAGATGGTCGGGCCGAAGGAAGTGCTCGAAACTCTCATGAAACCTCCGTTCCATCCCCTGGATTCGGTCGAAGTGAAATCTCATTTCAGTTTCATGAAGATTGACCACCCAGCCGGAACTGTTCTCATTTTTCATCCGGAAGGAGGGAAAAAGAAAATGGAACTCGACGAATTCCAACGGCTCGAAAAAAAATGAAGCCTCATCCCCGTCGGGGAAGGAAAATATCCGATAGTCGAGTGTTTGATCGTCAAAATGATCAAGACCGCGCATCCGGAACACACTATCAGTTACCGTTTCGAAGAGCGCCCCACCGGCAAAACCTTCGTCTTCCTCACGGACCACGAGAACACCGACGGTATCTCGAACGCCCTCCGGGATCACATTATTGGTGCCGATCTCTTCATTGGAGATGCTCAATACGATCGCTTGACTTACGAAAGCCGGACTGCTGGATATGGTCACGGAACCGGAGAATATGTCACACGGCTCGGAGAATACTGCGGGGTCGGACACATCTGACTCACCCACCATGACCCCAACGCCAACGACGCGAAAATTGAAACTATTCTCGCAGAAGCCAATGCTACTCGAAGCCATTCTGAAACCAGAATTTTTGCTTGTAAAGATATGGAAACCATAGAAGTATAACCATGTATCAACCTGTGGCGAAAAACAGCGGAAAGCCAAAAAAAATCCTTCACGGTAACGCGGAGGATTTTTATATGTTTTTTTAAAAAAAGAATATATAATCGATTTGGCTGAAGAAAAAAAATAGTTTTTCCCTCCCGATTCCGGTATTTCGATTTTACGGAATCATGAATGATTCATAATAAAACGAACCTATATGACGTCAACGACCGATCTTGAACTATTTGCTTTCTTCGAGAAGCGCCTTAGCTCTACCTACGCTTTGAACGAGGATCAGAAAAAAGAAATCTTATCCCATTCGGACGAGCTCAATGCCGAGCGTATGGCAAATATCTTGAAAATCATTACGGAATATGAAAACATTATCGAAAAAGACTCGCGATCCCACTTGGAAAACGAAGACCGCGAAGCGGATCGGATAGCAGTACGCGAAATGTTGGACGATATTTCTTTTTAATCAGAATACGTATGTCAGGACCAGAAACTGGAGATTTCTTTAATCTAGAAAAAACTCCGGAAAGAAACAACCCCGAAAATCTTCCAAATTTCTGATTCGAAATTCGGAATGCCCCGAAAGTAAATCCGGATGCGGCTCAG
Organism: Patescibacteria group bacterium; assembly: GCA_036171455.1. GTDB lineage: Bacteria > Patescibacteriota > Gracilibacteria > BD1-5 > UBA2023 > CAIVSN01. The sequence goes on along the minus strand of JAVHRB010000077.1, from coordinate 27,688 downwards.
CGCGTGGAAGTATCTCCACCGGATATTTTACAAAAATGACAGGACGGGTGCTATGGAGAAATCGCGAAAGGTTGTTCGTGGTCCAAAACGGACGGATCGAATTCGCAAAGCGGGAGCATCGGAAATGCCCGTTAGGGAGTTTTGAATTTCGGAAACAGGGAGTAATCACCTATCTGTAAACCAGGGCGGTGTCATTCTTGCTATATAAAACTATCATGATATAGTACGGGAAATTAGGCGTAACGTATCCATTATATTCCATAAAAATGTGACCACTTCCCGTTTCGGAATCAGGAAACCGATGATTTGAATCCAAAGAAACCCGACCTCGGGAGATTTCCAAAAAAAGTTTTCAGGAACAATATCCCGATAAAATTCCAAAGGTACCACTTCAGCAGTACCAAGAACGGCAAAATGAATGCGCAAACGTCATTTCCAAACAAGTCGGGAAAAACGCTCGGTCTGAAATTACCATTTGAGCCGCAGAATGTAAAAGTTCAAACGAATAATTTTTATATTTAACAAAGAAACAAATTCTTCGCTTATTGATATGCTCCTATGAGTACCATAGAGAGGTAGAATTGATGTCATAATGAGATTGACCAGGCCACCCTCAGGAGACCATATGCTTGGAAGATATGATCAGCCACGCAGAAATTTCTATTGAGCCATTACTTCAACGACTGGATAATGGAAATATCTATCCTATGAGAAAACGCTCTCCGGGATATCGCCGAAAAATCCCCCTCGAACGTCCTGAAAAATTCCCGAAGCACCTTCCGGTACGATTCCGCCTTGACGGATCGAATGAACATATATCGTCCCAGCTCAAAGGGCATGCCATGCTCGGCTAAAGCGGCTTTTTCTTCCTCGTATCCGCGGGACTCGATATTCATATGAATCCTGATTTTCTGATCGATGGGCAGGATTTGTTCTTTGAAACTTGCTTTCAGTCCTTCCAGTCGCGCGTTGAATTTGCCGAAATCCATTTTGAGAATCGCGAACAGTTTCAGTTGATCATCCGGAGGAAAAGGCGAGAAACCATGGTTTTGCTCATATGCCTCCAGATACGCCAGGGATTCCGCAAAAAATGTCGAACCGAGGGAAGTCATGCGGAGTACCTCCGAAACCTGCTTCTGAAAATACACGGCATGAAGTTCTGCCAGTTGGCTGATTTTCGTAGCTTCCGCGACTTTTTCCGCCTCGGGGATCCGTACGTGCGGATATTCCCGTTCCATGAGTTGCCCCAGGGATTGAACGTCATACACTTCCTCTTGGAATACCTGCTTGAGATTTTCGACTTCCCCGGCATGGAGAAATTTTCACGACGAGATAATCTTCCGATACTTGTCCACCAATTCGTTCGTTTCGGTAAACAGGTTCGGCAACAATCCGTTCGCGTAAGGGAATATGTTTTCCATAAAAAGAAGTTAGATAGACCTTTGTAAAATGGACGAGGAGTTCGCATTTTACAAAGGTCTCAATAGTTATTTTTCGACACCCATAGAAAAATCCGGCAAGTGCGTCTGGATTCCCAATTCAAAATCTTCCCGCAACCGTTTCGAGATTTCAAAGGGGCTTTTGGCAATGTTCTTTGTAATTCATTCTCGGCTTTTTTTGAATTGCTCTCCGAACGGATTGTCGAGTTCTTCGATTCTCGCTTCCAGGAACGCCGAGAGATGGTCCGCCTGCTTGACTAATTTTCCCAAATGGTCTCCCCAGGGATCGAGCAACCGGTCGCGGTAGGATTTTTCGAACGCGTGACCCCGAATATGATTGAGGAGCTGTTCTTCGACCAATTTCTCTTCGATGTCTCTGATGACATCTTCAAGTCCAGGGGTTGCTTTCTTGGTCGGCGTGATAATGTCGCCGGTAATCGTCTCTGGTACATCGTGATATAGAGACCGAAGAATCGCCTCGGTCACTTCCGCATCGCTCCGTTTGTCCAAACGGAACAGGACGAAAGAAATGACCGTCACGATGAACAGATGAGACATTACCGATACCGGATACGCTCGCTTGAGTCGATTCCAACGCAGTGCGGATTGGAGCCGACGGACGGATAAGAGAAAACAAATGGCGTCAGAATCCTTCATCACATCAATGTATTTACGGAATTCGTCGAACCTTGGTTCGGCAAGTTTAAGTTTGATTCCTATCAAAGGGCCGGCGTAAACTTCCGGATAAATTCTCCCATTGAATTCTGCCTCATAATAGGCGGAGACGTATTTTCCATATGAAAGTATGGCCTGCTCCGGAGGCGCAGAAACTTCCGATTCGAGCTCATTTACGAACATTTCAAATTCAGCCCCGATACCTTCACCGAGTTTCCAGGAAAGAATTCATGCGTGAAGTTTTTTACAGAGTCCAGCATAAATATTAGGATACCCACGTTTGAGGCGAGATTTTACGTCAGAGTTGATATCAGAATATGCGGAAGTAAACAATAAGGAAAAAAGCGCCCGCTTGAAAATATCAATCCTATTGTATCGGACATTGCTCGATTCTTCCATCAGATCCGCGAGCAAATACGTCACATGGAGAGAAAAAGCAATATGATCCAGTGAATTTGGACGTTCGATCCGTGGAAAGTTGCTCCAGCGGGTGACCGTTAGACCGCGAAGGACAAAATTGAGAAGAGAGGAGAACATACCTGTAATGCTATACAACCGCGAAGAAAGTCAACTCCATCTTTTACTACCTCTACTACCGACGAAAATCAAAATATCCCCAGTGTATTACTCTACCAAAAAGACTATTGTTGCTAGATACAACATTCAATCACAAAAATCTCGAATTTCTTGGAATCTTTCCTATACTTAATACTATAGAAAATGTACAAAAATAGCTATTTCAAGGGATAATTAAACATTACAAAGATTGATAATTCAGCCGACAGAAATTTTTCCTCAAAAAACTTTTGCATCGAAATCGTTTTTCCATAGGATAACCCCACTCCCAAAAAAACGATGGAAAAACCCATCATTCAAAACACTCTCAAAATCTGTTTTGCAACCCGTAAAACCCGAACATAAATTCCAGTATTAAAATGGAATTTTTTTGTGATATTTTTGTCAAAAAATGACCCATCAAGTTTTTAACATTGCGTTCTCCTTTTCCCACTGCAGTGCGCATCGGTATCGTGAACAAAATATTTGCTCAATAATTGCCGTCAAGGCGGTTTTAATTTTTGACATACGTATATAAAAGAATAAACCTATATCCTATTCACCCACCGAAACGTAGAAATGGAAAATCAGATTCTTCGAAACATTGTAAAACAACTCGCTCAAAGTATCCGGAAACAAGACTTTTTGACCTATTTCAAAAAAATCTCGTATCTCGGGGAAATTGAAGAGGTCATTGTCCTATGAGTTGTATCAGCATTCATGCGAGACAATCTGACTCAAAAATTTGGTAAAGAAGTACTCGAAGCCGTTAAACAATTCGTTCCCGAGGCTAAAAGTATTGAATTTCAAGTCGACCGAAACATTGAGAATCCGAGCAATACACTCGTTATTGATTGTATAAAAGAATACAAGGATCTATCCAAAAAAGGAAAAGAAGACGAAGTTTCCGTTGCAGAAGAAGTATGAGGTATCAATGCAAGAATCATCAATGATAAATACCGTCTCGACAACTTTATCGTAGGCCCTTCCAATCAGCTCGCCTTTGCCGCCTGTGAAGCAGTAACACGACGACCGGGTTCTGCCTATAATCCCCTCTATATCTACGGTGACGTCGGACTGGGAAAAACCCACCTCCTTCAGGGGACTGGTAATGCAATCAAAACTCGTTTCAAGGACAAAAAAATTATCTACACTACCGCAGACCGTTTCCTCTCGGATTACGTTTCTTCCGTCAAAAAGCGAACCGTCGACAAACTCAAAGAAAAATACAGTTCTATTGATGTCCTGATTATTGATGATGTGCAATTCCTCGCCAACAAGACTCAGACTCAGGAAATGCTCTACAATATATTCAATATTATGTACGAATCCGGACGTCAGATTATCCTCTCAGGAGATCGATCTCCTCGCGAGCTGACCGAGCTGGAACCGCGACTCAAGAGCCGTTTCGAATGGGGAATCATCGTAGATATCGGAGTTCCGGATTTTGAAACTCGTCTCGCCATTCTCCAAGAAAAATCACGTACCCGGGAATTTATACTTTCCCAGGAAGTTGCCGAATATATTGCCTACAATGCCCATTCCAACGTTCGGGAACTCGAGGGAATTCTCAACCAAATCATCGCGGAATACGAACTTCATGAAACGCCTCCGACTTTGGAAAACGTTTCGGCCCGAATGAACCGTCTCGGACTTACCAATGGCATCACTCTGACCAAAAACAAACGAAATTCTACCACGAGCTACGATGAACTCGTCAGTGCAGTCAGTGATCATTTTGGTATCGACAAGAAACTGATTCTCGGGGACGAACGACAAAAGGAATATATGATACCCCGACAAGTTGCCATGTACCTCCTTAAAAACAAGATGAACTATACCTACGAACGGATTGGGAACATTTTCTCCGGTCGCAACCACTCTGCCGTGCTCTATTCATGCCGCAAACTCGAATCTATTCTCAAAAAAGACCAAAATCTCTACTATGAAGTGAACGTCATCCGCGACAAACTCGGACTCTAAAAAACAATCCGTCGTTCCAAAAGCCTCCGGTGAAATCGGAGAGCTTTTTATCGTTGCCACGCCAATAGGTAACTTGGAAGACATTACCGTGCGGGCACTGCGGATTTTCCGTGAAGCGGACATTATCGCGTGTGAAGATACCCGGACCACCGGAATGCTGCTTAAACATTACGAAATCGCCCCGAAAAAACTGTTATCCTACCATTCATACTCCAGCAACGACCGTCAGAATTATATCGTAGAACTCTTGTTGTCCGGTCAGAATATTGCGCTCGTCAGTGATGCAGGAACTCCAGGGATTTCCGACCCAGCCTATGGACTCGTTTGCCAAGCAGCCGAAGCGGGCGTCAAAATTACCCCGGTTCCCGGCGCATCAGCGCTCCTCTCCGCCATTGTCTGTTCTGGACTTCCGACCCACCACTTCACCTATCTCGGGTTTTTGCCAGTAAAGAAGTGACGAAAAACCCTGTTGGAAAGCCTCAAAAACAAAGAACATACGGTAATTATCTATGAATCGGTTCACCGGATTGAGCGAACGCTCATGGATCTCCAGAATATATTCGGTCCGGATTGTCCCGTGGTCGTCGGCCGAGAACTTACCAAAAAATTCGAACAGTTCATTCGTGGGACGCTTGGCGAAATCAATTCTGGAACTATTCCCTATGAAAAGAAGGGGGAATTCGTGATTTGCATTTAAAATCCCGATAAAACGCAAACTCCTTGTCGATTTCTCCGTTCCTCACTCAACGTACCTACCGGTACGCCTCGCTACGGTACTCGAATTCGACTTCGGATTTCATCGTTTTACAGGGATCTTAGGGATATTGAGAAGATTTCATGAGATAATTTGAATTATAGGGGAATATATGGGAATATACTGCCATATAACCCATTTCCCTATGTCCGAAAAACCAACCGGCATCGAAGACGTGCCTCTCAAAAAAACTGATACTCCGGAAAACCAGGAACAAAAGGTTCGGAAACAAGAAGAAAACCAACGCCAGAGGACTGATCTCGCGGCTCGGGAATACTTCAAAAATGCCAAAACCGACGGGTTGACGCCCGGAGAAACCTCTTTTGAACGTTCCATGGACAATCTGGCGCTCGTCGGAATCGATGCCGCGGACCAAAGCTATACCGAGATTTCTTCGACGGAAAATTTTAAGAATCTCCCGGAAGCGGATCAATGAAAGATTACGGAAAAATATACGGCGCTTGCCAAAGGGTTCGATTCCCAAATCCAATCCCTCCAACAAAAATACGCCGGACAACCGAATTCCGAAGACTTTCAAAAAGAACTGTTCGACCTACAAAGACAATTCGAGAGAGATCTCGGGCAAGTGGCAGCGGAAGCGAACGGGATCACGAACGGCACGTTCGCAAAAAAGAAATCCGCGGACGAATCCGCCGAGGTGAGCGAACAAGCCATACGCGACAAGGAGCAGAAAAGATTCTCCAAATCGCTCCAAGACATGCTCGCCCATGAACTTCTTTTGAAAAAAGCGGAACTACAAAGTCAACAAACGGCCTATGCTGCAAATGCATACCAAGAAGCAAGGAACAATATCAAGGATTTCTTCGGACTTTCCGATCAAGATTTGGACGGGAACGATGTTGGTTTTTCCAATACTACCCCCAACCGGGATAAGTTATAATACTACGAATTGTCCATATCAAAAAGAACGGCGAATGAATCGCCGTCCTTTTATTGATTCTCGAACATACCCTATAACTTCATCAGACATACCCCACCTACTACTAAAGACTTCTCAAAAACGATGAAATCCTAAGTCAAATTTGAGTACCGTAGTGAAACGTACATTCGTACGTTGAACGAGGCACAAAAAATATGACAAAGAGTTCGCGTTTTTGAGAAATCTTCCTCCTACTTGTTTTCGATGGTTTCCGAAAGGTTCATAATTGGCTGCATGATACCGACTGCGATAAAACCTACTACGGTTGCCATAACGACGATAATAACCGGTTCCAAACTCTTGTTGATAGCATTGATCGAAGTATCAACTTCCTCATCATAAAAATCAGCAATTTTTAAAATTATCGAATCGAGTTTTGCGGTTTCTTCTCCAACTTTGATCATCTGGACAAGCATCTCTGGAAACAACTTATCATCTTCGAGACTCTCCCCTATCTTGATACCGCGCTTAACATCATTCCGTAGTACAAGTATCCGTTGCCGATAGACATCGTTAGCTACGATATCCGAAACAATTCGGAGCGATTCAACAATGGATATTCCACTGCTAATCAGATTGGAGAGAACCCGAGAGAATTTCGAGAGGATTACCTTTTTGAGAAGCGGTCCGAAAATAGGAAGCCGAATCATAATTCCATCAAAATGGTATCTGCCGGATTCCGTTCTTTTCCAAAGATTGATTCCGACAATGATTCCTACGAATCCAATAGCCATAGCCCACCAGTATCCAACGAAAAATTCACTGGTATTCATGAGAAACTGTGTCAGCGGAGGAAGTTTTGACTTATCTCCGAACATTTCCACGAGCTTCGGCACTACCATAGTCATTAGGACGGTAATGGATATCAGCATGACGACGATAATTGCAGCAGGATATATGAGCGCACCCTTTATCTTGTTACTGATACTGGCGACTTTTTCTACTTGGTCAGCAAGTTGGAGCAACGAAGTATTCAGGCGTCCAGTCTTTTCCCCGGATTCAATAATGGAACATTCTGCATCAGAAAACATTCCGTTGAAATCCCGGAGGGAATTGGAAAGATTTTTTCCCGATTTAATCTGGGTTATGATTGTCGAGTAGATATTTTGTAGTACGGGATTAATTTCTTGTTTGTTCAAAATGGTCAAAGACTTGAGCATGGGAAGTCCCGCATTTACCATAGTAGCTAACAAACGGAAAAAAATAACTTTCTGTTTGGTGTTAATGCCTTGCTTGCTAGCAAGCCATTTATCAACCGACTCCATGGAGAAGTTAATTTTCTTATCTTTTTTTTCGACCTCCGTAAGAGTGTCTTGAATGATGAGTTCTTCCATGTTTAATTTTCTTTAGCAGCTGCATAGACTTCCTCCAATGATGTCAAACCTTTCAAAGCTTTCATTATTCCATCCTGTTCCAGGGATATCATTCCGCTGTTGATTCCGATTTCATTAATAACGACACTGGAATCCCCTCGGATAATTGCTTCCTTGATTGACGTGATTATCTCCATAATTTCATAAATACCAACTCGACCTGAATATCCGGTCATTCCGCACTTGTCACAACCTCCTGGTTCATAGAATACCGGAGCATTCAAAATCTCTTCTCCTACCCGTTCTATCAACTCTGATTTTGCCGTTCTGGCAATCGCTTTTTTCACGGAAGCTTGAACTTCCGGTCGGAGGTTCTGAGGTAATACCGGTTTTCGGCAGTCTGGACACAACTTACGGACCAAACGTTGAGCAATAATTCCATTGATAGCTGCCGGAAGCAAATAGGCAGGAATTCCCATATTCAGAATACGTGTCAAAGTTTCCGCGGCACTATTCGTATGTATAGTAGATAAAACTAAATGACCCGTAAGAGAAGCTTCAATCGCGATATTAATTGTTTCCTTATCCCGGATTTCCCCTACCATTATGATATCGGGATCCTGTCGGAGTGCGGTTCGAAGACCTCCGGCAAAGGTATAACCAATATCCGGGAATACTTGACTTTGAGATACTCCATCGATGGTATTTTCCACCGGATCTTCCAGGGTCATAATATTTACGTCCGGCTTATTCAAACGGGCTAAGCAAGAATACAAAGTTGTAGATTTTCCAGAACCCGTTGGTCCAGAAGTTAATATAATGCCATTCGGTAATGCAATTGCTTTCATAAGTCTTCGACCATTCTCCCCTTCGATTCCTAGAACCGCGAGATCAGGGACTTTTTTTGATTTATCGACAATACGCATAACAATCTTCTCACCATTAACCGTCGGAAGAGTAGATACCCGTAGGTCAAGAGCTTTCTCATCAATAACCGTTGAAATACGTCCATCCTGAGGCATCCGGGATTCATCGATTTTCAGATTGGCGAGAATCTTGTATCTGGCAACGATTTGTGGATGTAAAAACTGTTGGTATTCTACGATTTCCGACAATACCCCGTCAATTCGATATCGTACGCGGACGAAATTTGAAAGCGGTTCGATGTGGATATCTGATGCCTTTACCGCAACCGCACCTCAAATAATTAAGTTGCAAATCAATTGAGCATTATCTCATTTATAGACTTCTTCCTTGAGATTTTGAATAGATGGGTGGATATTCGCCATGGGAAATTATTTGGAATTTTCTGCTTTTTTAGAAGTCGTATTCGTCGTGAATTGTTCTATAATAGCCTTATTTCGTTCGAAAGTTTCTTTTAATGAATTCAAAGTCGTAGTTATCGTTGCAATCTTATTGAATTCCGTAGTTACGTCTTGAGTCGTCGTAGATTTTAGAGAAACTTGTAACTGTGTATCGAGTTGTTTTACAGGTTCCACGATAGCACGGATTGCTTGTATAGATTTGAGGGAATTTTCATTCTTACAGACTGGATCGGTCAAATTTGAGCACATATTCACATATTTATCAACAGTTTTTTTCATCTCAGTAGTAGTCTCTGCAAGGCGCTGAGTAATTTTTAACAAATCGGTAAAACTCTTGGCTCGTGCATAAAATACCAGTTCGATACTTATTTTGTTTTCCTTATCCGGTTTTTCAAAAGAGTCGGCAAAAGTTAATTGATTGATAGAAACGAGAAGATTGGAGAACGGTTGTCCATCCAAATCTTTCGGAGCCTTCAATTTGCCATCTTCAATAACGATTTGACCGGATTTTTGAATAGAGTTAATAAAAGCAATCAAATTCTTGTTCGTTCCGGACAATTCCATAGGAATGACGTAACTTCCTATATTTATAGACGATCATTTCTGTTTTTCAAAAGACAATCCAGAGAATCCTACCGCAGAATAACTCGTGAGTTCAAATTTTTTGAGGATATTGTTTTCTACATAGAAAACAATATCCTTCAGGGTAATTCGATTCTTGTCAAAAAGCGTATCTTCTAGAGTAAGTTCAGAATACGTAGGAATAATTCCTGCAATAATCTTGTCATTCTTTTCCAGTTCAAGTTCATTTTCTGTTTTTTTCTTAAGTTCTTTTTCTACCCATTCCAAATAGGTCAAGTTAGAATCGGTCTTCTTCATAATTTCTTCGATGTCTTTGCTATTTTTTTTATCATCTTCAGTAAAAGTCACTTTTGCGTACCGGGAAGCGAGAGCAAAGAAACTATCAACAGAGACTCCGTCAGCTTGTTTTTTTTGAAAATCAGCATACACCTGATCGATATTTGAGATTTTTTCTCAAATTATTGCATAGGTTGGAAGTATGTATGTAAAGACCAGGATCCCAATGAATAGAAGTCCAAAGAAATTCAATATGAGACTACGAATCAGGTTTTGTTGCTTTTTTTTGTCAATAGGTTGCATAATTATATTCAATTAGGAGTAGAATACTTTAGTTTTAAATTTAACGTGGTTCTGGTGGTAAAGGTAGATTTTATACCTGGATCCACACTAGAATACGCCTGCATATCCAAAAATTTCGGTTCGTTGATAATTTTGAATCCAGAGCTCGGCAAACGAAGATTGTATAAAAAATTCAACGCGATGATTCGGGAAGTAAAAGATTTATCAGAAGTTTCAGAAATAGGAAACCCTAAAAATGAACAGGAGACTGCTAATTCTCATTTCTCATTGGTTGAAAAATTTGCGCATTCGATATTCTCACCTTTATAGGTAGGATCCGAAGTACGAATTTCCGTAAATTTCTGCATCATTTCATCTATTGATACCCGATTATCCGTAGTTTTTGAAAGAATGTATTGTATTTCATGGGATTTCAGGGCATTCTGTATGAGAAGTTTCTGGGGTACCATTTTCGCAAGAGAGATTCCCAGGTTCTGTTCCAAAGTTTCCCTTTTCCCGGTATACATTGAAAGAATTTCCGTATACGTATTGCAGGTTGTGCTATTATCATAGTTGTCTATCCCCAATGAGTAATAGGAACACAAAGGAAACATTTTAAGTATTTCACTGGAATTCATATTGCGAATAGAAACGTCAATTGAAGCTATAAAAACAGCCACCAAGGCAATCTTGAAAATGATGCTCATTCCGAGCAATGTCCATTCTAAAGGATGTTTTCCATTGTTTTCTGCCTCTTTTTGAAGTTTAGTAACGTCTCCGAAGTCAAGTTCGCTTCCCAGTTCCTCAAAAAGAGTATTAACGCCACTCTCTTCTTTTTTGGGAATAAATTGATTCTCTGGTACAGTTGGATCCATAGGTTATAAGTGATTACCCAATCATCCTACCACTAACTTTTCCCGGATGCAAATTTTGACCTTGACTGTGCGAGAATTTGTAGAAAAGTATCAGTGTTCCCCATTTTTACCGGCAATCATTCTGGTAAACTGTTCCGAATCAGATCACCCCAATCCGTAGTAATCCGCTTATCCAAAAGTACAATAATTCATTTATCGGTCTTGGTACGAATGAGCCGACCTATCCCCTGCTTGAGCTTAAGAATCATGACGGGAAGAGAATATTCCATAAAAGGATCCGCAAAAAGTCGGGAACGGGCTACAAAAACTGGATCAGTGGGTACAGCAAAAGGAAACTTATGAATTACCAGAGTTTCCAAAGTATTACCAGGAAAATCTACTCCTTCCCAAAAACTGTCAGTACCCAAAAGTACGCTCATGTCAGCGTATTTTCGAAATTCATGAATGAGTTTGTGTTTTCCCCCACTCATTCCTTGGGTTAACAACTGAATGCCAGTACTTTTGAGTTCAGGAGCAATAGCCAACGTGGTTTCTTTGATACTGGCAAAAGAAGTGAACAACATAAGCGTCCTGCCACCGACGATTTTGAGAAGCTTGACGAGAAATTGCTCGTAGGCGCGCTTCTGTTCATATTTTCTCACGTCACCGAGTTCGCCAGGAATGTAGAGCAATGCCTGCCGGGAATAATCAAAATCAGTTTTGAGTTTTTCGAATTCAAAGTCTTGGAGGGAAAGGATTTTGGAAATATACGTAAATTCCGAACCAATGGTCAAAGTAGCACTCGTGAGAACTATAGCAGGAACTATGTCCCAAAGCTTTTTCTTGAGTATCGAACCAATTTCGAGCGGGGTGGAAAATAGTTTAGCTCCGAAATTTTCCCGTTTTGAAAAAATCCGAATGAGTGGAGTTTCGCGTTCAAAAAGAAATTCCTTGAGGTGTTCGAGAAATCAAGTTACGAAAAGCCGCTCCGTTTCCAGTTCTTCGACCAGTCATTTGGGAGCCTGAAATAATATCTGTTCGAGTTCATGAATCCGGTTCGACAGTCCTTCATAGAGCTGAGTGAGTTCATCAAAAGTATTCGAAGTAAACCATTCAGATTCTACCAAAAGATCTTGGGGGCGATTGGCGGCATACGAATCACGCTTCTGAAACATTGGTGCTTCAAAATAGCTTTCACAAGCTTCGAAAAACATACCAACGTTCAGTATAATCCCATCAATATCTCGTTGTAATTCGGGGTAGAGGAACGGATCCATGAGGTGGGATTTGTTGTATCGCTTGATAATTTTTTCCAGATTTTGTAACCGGTTACTGAGACCTTCAAGATCAGATTTTTTCTTGAGGGATTCAGTAGCAACGGACTCCAGGTTATGTACTTCGTCTAGGATAAGATATTCAATTTTAGGAAGTATGGCGCCTCCAGCTTCATCGAGATATTCGCCCAACAGGAGTGCATGATTCAAGATAACAATCTGGGCTTCCTTCACGCCAGCACGAGCCTGGACAATAAATTCAAAATCTCGATAATGATTATCAGGAGATAACACCCGAACATCACCAGCATGTATTTCCTCCACAAAGCCATATTCACCATTATAGAGACTAAATTCATCCAATTCACCCGTACGAGTCTGGGTTAACCAATACGCAACCTTCAGAGTAAAAATCGCCTCGTCCGCCGTAAATGCTTCTTTGTCATACCATTCAAAAAACTTGAGTAAACTGAGATAATTGCTGCGTCATTTGAGCTTTTGAACCCGAAAACCATCAATACCATGAGGACTCAGGAGTTCCCGAAGTTGAGGAATATCTTTGGTTTCAATCTGATCTTGGAGGGTCTTGGTATTCGTAGAAACAAACAATTGTTTCCCCTTGGCCGTTGCAGCAAGAAGCCCGGGAATGAGATAGGCAAAAGTTTTTCCGATACCGGTGGGTGCTTCGATGCAAAGATGGGATTTTGTCTCGAAAATCCGCTCGACTGAAGCCATCATTTTTTTCTGTTCGGGACGTTCCTCGATGGTAGTCGCGGTACTCAGGATTTCCTGCCAGGTTGGGACTTTTTTGGGAAGCTGGAAATCGAAAATCCTCGGTTTTCCAAGATGTTCGAGTACGTGAAGTTTGAGCCCGGTAGATTCTCCTGCATCCGAAAGACCGTCAAGATACCCAAGCGTCCAATCACCATAGGTTTTCTGGCTAATCGAATGGAGAATATCCTGTTCCAACGGGGAAAATTTGGTAACTTTCTCGACAATTTTCGACCAGAGAAAAGCCGTAGCAAGTACATCGGGATAGGCTCGGTGCGCATCAGTATGGATATAGCCGAGCTCCTCGGTAATGCTCGTGAGATTGAGACTCTTGCTCGTATGAAAAAGAAACTCGGAAATCTTGAACGTATCCACGATTTTTTCTGTATCGAACCGGATGCCGTTCGCGGCCAAAAAAGAAATATCGAAACCGACGTTGTGCCCCATAATCGGATCCTTTCCGATAAATTCGATGATTTTCTTGCTAATTTCTCCGAATTTCGGAGCCTCTTGGAGGTCTTCGGGCGTAATGCTCGTGAGGAAAGTAATATCCTCATGGATCACGAAACCGGGATTCACGAGAGAACTCCAGCTATCCAATCGATTTCCGGATTCGTCGATTTTCAGAAGTGCCACTTCGATAATGGAGTCCGACTGGGGGGTGAGTCCCGTGGTCTCAAGGTCAAGTACAATAAAAGCCATGTCGGGATTGTAGCTATTATCGGGGGAATTCACAAAGAAAAATGTCGGAAAATGCTGGGGTGGAATTTTCCGACTCGGCATATCGGAATATTCGTATCATTGGGGATTTCTTGGGCTTGGTGTATCGGGGGATTATTTGGAGTCGGGAAAGTTCTACGACTCGCTGTCTCGGGATACGTATGTACGGTATTCCTCGGTCCAGACCGCGCCGGACAAGCTCGGATACCGTACATACGTATCCCGGACGCGCTCGTGGGAAGTTTTTTTGGTTACGAACGATATGGATTCAAGGTTATATAAGGAGACAAAAAATACGAACCTTTTTAGATTCGTATTTTTTCAAATTTTACCATTTACACTTCCAAGATTTCTCAAAAACGATGAAGTTCGAGTGAAAACTGCGTACCGAAGCGAGGCATACTGATTAGGTACGTTGAGCGAGGAACGTAAAGTTTGAACTTGAAATTCGCGTTTTTCAGAAGTCTCTTATCTCATTTTGTTGCGGAGGAATGCAGGGACATCAAGATCAGACGCTGGTTCTGGTTTCGGAGCCTGAGCTACATGTCCGAATACATTGCTATTGATAGACTTCTTTCCAAAACCGGTTTGAGAAACAATTCGTGGAGTTTCATGACGCTGATTTGTCTCTTCATTAAAACCAGTTGCAACAACGGTAATTTTGATTTCTCCCGTATAATTTTCATTAATCGTCGCACCAAATATAATGTTTGCCTCAGGGTCACAAGATTCGGTAATAATGCGTGCTGCTTCATCAACTTCAAACATAGAGAGATCAGTACCTCCGGTAATATTAAACAAGAGTCCTCGTGCGCCAGCAATAGAAAGTTCCAAAAGCGGAGAATCCACCGCAGCTCGAGCCGCTTCAATGGCTCGGTTTTCTCCGGAACCGTATCCAATACCCATCAGAGCGGAACCCGCATTTTCCATAACGGTTTTAACATCGGCAAAGTCAACGTTGATCAATCCAGGGAGGGTGATGAGATCGGAAACCCCTTGAACACCCTGATTCAATACTTCGTCCACGATATTGAACGCGTCAAGAAGTGGAGTTTTTTTGTCGATAATCGTAAGGATTTTATCGTTGGGAATCGTGATGAGCGTGTCGACTTTTTCTTTGAGCCGTTCGTAACCATCAAGTGCGAGAATGGATCGACGTTGACCTTCGAAAGCGAATGGTTTGGTAACTACTGCAATAACGAGAGCTCCAAGGCCTTTCGCAATTTCCGCAATAACGGGGGCAGCTCCCGTTCCAGTTCCACCTCCGAGTCCACAGGTAATGAATACCATATCAGCACCAGCTAAAACCTGTTTGAGCTCTTCACTGGATTCTTCTGCAGCTTTCTGTCCCATTTGTGGATTTGCTCCAGCTCCGAGTCCACGGGTCGTTGCTCGTCCAATATTGATACGAGTCGGTGCTTTGGAAGTGAAAAGTGCCTGCGCGTCCGTATTGACGGCAATGAAATCCACGCCTTCGAGACCGGACTGAATCATGCGATTTACCGCATTCACCCCTCCACCCCCGACTCCTACGACTTTGATGGTCGCAACGGGAGAAATATAATCGGAAACGTTAATTTCCTCGACGGTAGACCGAGAATCTCCTCGGAGAAGACTTTTGAGTTTGTCGTCAGATTTTTTGATAGCCATATGCAAAAAAGGTAAGAAAGATTATTAAGGTAATATTTTTTGAATCAACTGCTTCAGCGATGAAAAGAATCCATTCGTCGAGAAGTTAAATTTGAATCGCGATCGGGTCGGGGTATATTTTTGAGAAAGCAGGAGTGTACCAACGATACCAGCATACTGTGGATCTCCAAGAGAAGTTCCAGAAATATGATCACCATCATCAGGAACACCAATAGAAGTCGGCAAACGAAGTACTTCTTTGGAAAGATCTACGAGTCCGCGAATCTTTGCAGCACCACCAGTGAGAACTGCTCCTTCTGGAAGCATTCCATCTTTTCCAATGCGTTTGAGCTCTGTATTAACGAAGTAGAAAAATTCAGAGTACCGAGCCCGAACAATTTCAGAAAGATATTTCTTGGAAATGGTAGTGGTTTCAGTTTTGGAATATTTCGAGAGATCAATTTCTTCGTCCTTTTGGGAATCATCCTTGCAAAAATTCACGTCTGCGTGTTCCAGCTTGAGCTTTTCAGCCAAGTCAATGGAGATGCGGAGACCGAGTGCAATATCGGAAGTCACATGTTCTCCTCCAAGTGCTATAACGGCACTAAAAATCAGTACACCTTCTTCAAAAACTGCGACATCCGTCGTACTGGCACCGATGTCGATACATACAACTCCAAGTTCTTTCTGTCTTCGTGACAACACGGCTTCTGGAGCGGAGAGAACATTCGCAAAAACGTCAACGATATCAACACCGACGTCGAGTATTCCCTTCCGTATATTAGAGAGGACATTTTCCGCAATGGAAATGATATGAGAACGGACTTCCAATTTCTTTGCGCCCATCCCAATGGGATTTTTAATACCAGCAGTTCCATCAATCGTGAAACTCTCGGGTACTACTTTGAGTACGGTTCGGTTCGTCATATCAACGCCGTTTTGCGACATATCCATAGCACGGTTTACGTCATCTTCATTGACTTCCCCATTCGCTACCGCTACGACGCCAGTATTAATAACACTTTCTATAGTTACACCGGAAAGCGACAGGTAGACTGAGTTGACATGTTGTCCTAACATCTTCTCTGCTTCAAGCAAAGAGGTGTCGATATTCTTGCGAAACTCATCCATATCAAGAATATTTCCTTTTCGAACTCCGGTTGAAGAACTGAGTCCAACTCCGAGTATTCGTAATTTTTTATCTTCGGAGAAGGAACCAACCAAAGTTTTTATTTTCGAACTTCCGATATCGATTGCAGCGATAATTTCGCCAGTAGCCATGGGTATGAATTCTTATTGAATAATTTATGTGTTCAGATGTAACGCCTTTGTATAGAGCATACTTTAGGTATATACGTATTTCTGTTCGGGGCTATTATACCCCGCGGCTTTTTTAAATCAAAAGGTTTCGCAATAATTATTGCGAGTACTTTTTAATGATTGTAAAGTTTTGGATTCCAGGATAATTTTTAAGAAATTCAATATCAATAAAAACACTCTCAGAAATTAATGTTAAGTCTATATATAGAAATCAATTTAATAAAACAAGTATCCTAAACCTATAAAAAATTATTCAGTAATCTAAAGATAGATTATCCAAGATCTTTATAGATAAAAATCTTATCCAGTCGCCAAACTGGGAAACCAATTTCTATTGGGTATAAAACAAAAATTGAAAGTATGTATTTAAATCCATCCAGAATAGTTCTCTATTTTACAGATGAATATTCTCGAAGAATAGATTTGAGCAATAAAATTGCATTTTTTCAAAATTTCCTTCTTCTAAAAATTTGCTATAGAAAAAATATGTTGTACATTTAATGTAATATTCTTTAATCCGTGAAAATGAAAAAATTATCCATGAAGGTTACTCTTTCAACGCTCGTAACTACACTGATTGTAAGTGGTATTATTTACGCCGCAAACATCAGTACCGTAACTACCCAAAGCATAGTACAGGGCGACATAATGGAACCAGGATGGTTCCAAATGGTGAATGATAAGATTTTGAGCATGCCTGCGGCTCAAAAAGGTTCGGTACTTTATGCTAAATCGCTCAATTTCAACTCTAGTCAATCATGGAATGATACCATGAATGCATATATTTCAGGAAATTCAGGAACCAGCTGGGCGAGTTTAACACAACAGAAATGTCTGACACCTGATTCGACACATTTGCCAGTACCATATGCCACTGGAGATACGAATAATGTAATGTTTTGTGGAAGAATCGCTTGCATTCAAAAATGAGTTGGTTCGTATATTGCTCCGTTAATGGACTATTGCGCAAATGCTGACAATCCTGCATGTCCTCAAACTTTCTCCATTACGGCTCGTTGCGTTACTGCGGATAATCCCCCTGCAGAAAACTTCTAGACTACACTCCAGAAAAAGCCTTGTAGAAGGAGTTGAAAAGCTGCGTTTCATTTTAGAATCCAAAAATTATTCGAGATTTTTCATTTATCCATACAGAACGGGCATATGTTTCGACATATGCCCGTTCTGTAAATTATCCCATTTTCAGAAAATCAATTCTAACCCTTATACGATTTGCTTTTTAAGGTTTTCTTCATACAATTTCGTGGTTATTTTTTGAAGCTTACCCATGAAAACCACCCTGAAAAAACTCCCGAAATGCCTCTATGAAATTACTCTCGAAGACAGCGCTGCGGAATACGAAAAATGCCGCAAAGTTGCCATCGCAAAAATTTCCAAGGAAATCAATATAAAAGGATTCCGAAAAGGCGCTCCAATCCCGGAAACTCTTGTAGTTAAAGAAGTCGGCGAGGCAGCGATTGCTGACGAAACCCTCGATACTTACCTCAAGAAAAACTATTCCAAGGTACTCGAAGATACCAAACTCGTACCAGTAGCACCCGGTTCAGTAACGAATATCGTTTCTTACAACCCACTCGTAATCGTACTCCAAATTGAAGTACTTCCCGAAGTAGAACTCGACGAAAAGAAAATCAAAAAAATTAAAATCAATAGAACTGAAGTAATAATGGATCCCAAAGAAACCGATGAAGCTATTGCAGAAATCGAAAAACGATTCACTCACTTTCATGATGCTGAGGGTCACAGTACGGATGGATTTGAAGCTGCTAATGCTACTATTGAAGTGGGAGACCGAGTAACACTCAATACCCAAGGATACGACAAAAAAGGCGGAACCGCGATTTCCGAAACCAAAGTCCAAGACTTCCCTCTCGTTATCGGAAGCGGGCAATTCATTCCCGGATTTGAAGAAAAGCTCGTTGGACATAAACTCGGTGATGTCGTAGAATTCGAAATTACCTTCCCAAAGGATTATCATTCTGACGCATTCAAAGGTCGAAAGGTATATTTTGTTTCTGATTTTGCCCGACTTGAAAAACCACACCGACCAGAGTGGACCCCAGAATTTATCGAGGAACTCCGCGGTATTAAAACAGACATGGCCGGATTCCGAGAAATTCTTTCCCAAGAAATCCTCGGGGAAAAAGAGCGACGAGCACGGGAGGCTGATGAAAAGAAACTTCTCGAAGAATTAGAAAAATACGCAACCTATGAGCTTGGCGACAGTCTCATACAACGGGAAGTCGAATCCGTATTCCAAGAACAGAAACAGACGATGGAGGGTCAGGGCTATAATATGAAAATGTACCTCGACCATCTGAAGAAGGATGAAACTATGTACAAGACTGAAATTATAACTCCAGAAGCCCGGCGTCGAGTGAGTGCGGAACTCATCCTCAAAAAACTTCGGGAAATAAGCAACATCGAAGCGAACCACGAAGAAATACAGATGGAAGTTAACGGGATTATTGCACAATACCAAAATCCAGAGGTAGTGGCGCGACTCAAAACCAAATTGGTTCCCGGCGATACCTATTACGAAGATATTCGAGTACGACTCGCCTACCGAAAGGTAGTTGACGGATTTTTTACAACAAAATAATGATAGAAACCCTCATTAAAAAAGTCTTCGGCGATCCTGCTGAAAGACGGCTGAAACAATATCAGAAAGAACTTGAAGCCATTAAGGCTCTCGAACAGGAAATCATAGCGAAATACGATTCCATCGAATCCATTCAAGCACGAATCTCAGAATTTCGTGCTTGATTTGTCGACTTGGATTTCAAAAAACCAGAGGATTATGTGAAAATCCAAAAGCAGCTCGAGGATATCAAATACGAAGTTTTTGCATTGCATCGACGAGCATCCACGCTTATCTGTGGCAAGACTTTCACACTTTCGGATGGACGGGAAATCATATGGAACATGATTCCGTACGACGTACAGTTGCTCGGAGCTTTATCACTCCATGATGGAAATATTTCCGAAATGCGGACGGGAGAAGGTAAAACCCTGGTGGCCACTATCGCTGCCTCGCTCAATGCAATTGCGGGGTATCCTGTACATATTGTTACGGTCAACGATTACTTGGCAAAGCGAGACTCTGAAGAAATGGGTATCATCTACGGGGCTCTCGGGCTTACGGTCGGCGTAGTAGTCCATGATCAAATGCCAAGAGAAAAACAAGAAGCTTACCGTTGCAATATCGTATATGCAACCAATAACGAACTTGGATTCGACTATCTCCGGGATAATATGGTTGGTAGCGTAGAACGCCGAGCTATGAGCCCGTTATTTTATGCTATCGTTGATGAAGTAGATTCCATTTTGGTCGATGAAGCAAGAACTCCCCTGATTATTTCGGCGCCCGACACCGAACCGACTTCCAAATACATCAAATTCGCACAGATTGCGAAGACCCTCAAAAATATCACCCACTATAAGATCGACGAAAAGCAAAAGACTGCGACACTCACCGAAGAAGGAATCCAGGAAATAGAAAAAATCCTCGGAGTGGAGAATATTTACGCATCGGACCAATACAATGATATCCACCATATCGAAAATGCTCTCAAGGCCGGGACCGTTTACGAACGTGACGTCGACTATCTTGTACGAGAAGAAGACGTACTTATTATTGACGAGCACACAGGTCGAGTCCTCTCAGGACGTCGCTACAGCGATGGACTTCACCAAGCAATCGAGGCAAAAGAAGGGGTAAAAATTCAACAAGAGACCAAAACTTTGGCTTCCATTACGTTCCAAAACTATTTCCGACTGTACAAGAAGCTTGCAGGAATGACTGGTACAGCAAAAACCGAAGAGGAAGAATTTTACAAAATCTACCACCTCGAAGTTATCACAATCCCAACAAACCGCCCATTGATACGGCGAGATGAAGCAGATCTCCTCTTTAAGAATGAAAAAGGAAAATACGAATTCCTCGCGGGACTGATACGGGAATTGCATCAAAAATGACAACCAATTCTTGTTGGTACCGTTTCCGTAGCCAAATCTGAACTCCTTTCCGGCAAATTAACTGAACTCGGGATTCCCCACCGAGTCCTCAATGC
Source organism: Patescibacteria group bacterium (assembly GCA_036171455.1). GTDB lineage: Bacteria > Patescibacteriota > Gracilibacteria > BD1-5 > UBA2023 > CAIVSN01. The sequence goes on along the minus strand of JAVHRB010000077.1, from coordinate 6,905 downwards.
AAAACAAGATGCTCATGAAGCAGATATTATTGCCCAGGCAGGACAGTTCGGCGCTATCACCATCGCAACGAATATGGCGGGACGTGGTACTGATATCAAGGTTTCTCCAGAAGTTGTAGCACTCTCAGGAAATCTCGAATATAAAGGTAACGAATACCCGCTCGGCGGACTCTACGTCATCGGTACAGAAAAACATGAGACCCGACGAATCGACAATCAACTCCGGGGACGTTCCGGACGTCAGGGAGATCCAGGTTTCACTCAATTTATGATTGCCCCATCGGACGATATTATGAGAATATTTGGAGGGGACCGTCTCAATTCCGTGCTCAATTCTTCGCTCGCTGCTGGAACTCCGGACGATGAACCTATCATGCAATCAACCTTCATCACCAACCGTATCACCAGTGTTCAAAAGCAAGTGGAAGGACGGAATTTTGACATCCGAAAACATATTCTCGAATATGACGACGTACTCAATCAGCACCGGCTCGTCATGTACGGCAAGAGAAACCGGTTTTTGGAAGGTGAAAACATCGACGACGAAGTTCTCACCATGTTCGACCGAGTAGCAGAATCTTTCGTTGAGAAAATCGACTTTTCCCCGGAAAATTTCCAAGAATCCCTCGGGGAAACCGTAGAAGCTATCAATCATTTTGCCGGTACAAAAGTATTGGATATCGACCAACTGGAATCCATCGAACCAGAAGTATTGCAGAATATCATCCGCGAAGCTCTCTTGATTCCCGTCAAAGAGCTCAACCAAAAAGTAGGCAATGAATCGTTTTTTGATTTCGAAAAAAAACTCGTTCTCGGTTCCTTTGATGAACTCTGGATGAGCCACATTGACCGAATGGCCCACCTTCGGGAAGAAGTAGCGTTCGAAGGTTATGCTCAGAAACAACCGCTAGTAGTTTACAAAGAACGTGCTTATGATAGATTTGTCGAACTCGTACGAGAAATCGAATACCGGGTTGTAAAAGCCCTCGTTGGAGCCAGAGAAGTTCTCGCAATCGCGCAACGAGAAATTGCAGAATCTCAACTCGTCGTCTCTCACCAGCTCGACCCGATTCCCGAATTAGATATCTCTACCCCGGCAGTTTTTGCAGTGCCCCAGCCAGCACTCCAGAGCGAAGCAGGAATCCGAGTCATTCGAGTCAACGAAGCCCCAAAAATAGATCCCACTCTTTTTAAGAATACCAAACGGAACGATACGTGTCCTTGTGGAAGTGGTAAAAAATTTAAACACTGTCATGGAAAATAATATTACAACTGAGCCAACGGTCGGCGTTGTACCCATTGCTTCAACAATACCAGAAATACCTCCGGTAGAAGCAACTTCGACGGAAATACCCCCGGCAGAAAATACCGTAAAACCCGTTTCCCTTTTGCGGGAAACTGTCATTTTTTTGCGGGATATCTGCATTATTCTAATCGTAGTACTCACCATTCGTGCCTATCTCGTTGCTCCATTCCGAATCAGTGGTAGCTCGATGTTGAGCAATTATTTCGATGGAGAATTTATCCTGGTCGATAAACTCAATGTCAATGCATTTGGAATGAATTTCTGAGAGCATCATCGTGGGGACGTAGTCGTTATAGAACCCCATGCCGACAACGGGAGACAATTCTATATCAAACGAATTATTGGTCTCCCCGGGGAAAAACTCAAGATTGAGGATTGAAAAGTTTTTATCCAAAAGGCTGGATCTACTCAATTTATTCAACTGAATGAAACTTATCTAGATGTGGAAAATTTCTGAAAAACCCCATTGGCGCTCGGAATGGCAAGTAAAGAAAACACATTTGAGATTCCCGAATGAAAATATTTCATCATGGGGGATAATCGAAACCATTCCATGGACGCTCGGGATTGTTTTTCCTCCTGTTCCCATTCCGGTTCGTCTCACTTTATCAATGAAAAGGACATCGTCGGAAAAGTTTGGGTAACCCTGGGTGCCGTCAAGATATTTGATGAGTTTTCTATAGGGAGACGGGACTACGAAGGGAATCCTCAATGACTCAGAATTAAACTTGCTGAGGATATGGGATATACTACCCGTCCTCGGTTCTTGAATACTGCGAGAAATTGGACCTATCCGGAACTACAATAATTTTGTAAGGAATTCGCATGTTCTATCTGATAGATAAACCAGTTTGACCTTCCAGTAACCAAACACTGAGTCAGATCCGTCGATATTTACAAACGAACAAAGTCGGCCATACCGGTACATTGGATCCGCTCGCTAGCGGACTTTTGATAGTTGCTACCCAAGGCTCTACCAAACTCTTGTCATTGCTTGACTCCCAATCGAAATGGTATGATTTTACTTTTGATATCACACAGACGAGCGATTCATTCGATCGAGGAACTGAGACTATTTCTTTACCAAAATCACATAAAATTTTTCAAGAACCTCCTTCTTATGAGACAGTTGAGAAAACACTCAAATGATTTATTGGAACCTATGGACAAATCCCTCCAAAATATTCTGCTATTTCACTCGATGGCAAACGGTCCTATCGGGAAGCACGAAAAGGTAATGTAGTAAATATTCCAAGCCGGAAAATAACCGTTTGGCATCTAGAATTAACCAAATATGCATTTCCAAACATCAGTCTCCGGGTCCATATTTCCTCGGGTGGTTACGTTCGAGGACTCGCCAGAGATATCGGAAATACACTCGGAGGATTAGGATTAGTAACCTACCTCCGCCGAACTCAAATCGATACCATATATCTCGAAAGCCAAAAAATGGATTACCTAGAACTACATCCCGGAGAAAAAACCGGACTCTTGACGGTTTCGTACGAAACGATGTTTCCAGATATTGGCCGTTTGGATATTACAGAAAAAGAGTACTGGGATATTTTTTACGGCCAATCCATCGCGAAACGGGAAGAATATACCGGGAATCACATTTTTGGATATTACGAAAATTATCCCCTAGTACTTCTCCGTCAAAATACTGATTCATATGCGCCGATTCGATTCAAAATCGGATAACTTTTGCATCATTTGCCAAATTAGATAATATAATTCTAATTTAATTTTTGATATGGATATGAATGGATTTTCTCCGAAAGCACAAGCGGTGGTAAATCATGTAGACTCTATTTCCCAAATAGAGTTAATTCCGCTTTCCAATGTATCCTTCGAACAGTTTTTACTCGATCACAAACGCTATCCCATCGTAGCTATTACCGGACAATCCGGAGTTGGAAAAACAACTTTTACCAATTTATTCATAGAACATCTCAAAAAAGCGTTAGTTCAGGAATCCCAACGTATGATTCCTCCAACGATTCAAAAATTGGTCGAACTTCCACAAATGAGCCCCTATTTAGCCGCTATAAAAGCGTCATCGAACGGTCTTGGACAGGAAGTCTGGGAAAAGAATCAGGAACTTTTCCGAGTCCTCGACGAAAGCATTGTAACGAATGCTATGTTCCAAGCGAAAAATTCAATTGTCGTCATGGATTTTTCCATCGTTCAGGTTCTCGTTTTCGCCTATCTCAAAATCCATGGAAAAGCTGGAAAAAAATTCACTGGGGAATTCAATACGATGTTCAAACGACTTCCCAAGCCAGACTTCATCGTCAAAATTCAGGCAGATTCTGATAGAGTTTTGAGTCGTATCGAAAGTCGCGGTACGTATATCGACCAACAGCTCGAAACGGTCACCCGAGAATTGAGTTCCTATTATAATACAAAAGGACGGGACATTATCGGTGAGTACTATAGAAATACTCCGATAATCTCGATTGATACGACAAACATAGATCTCCGAGAAGATACGGCAGCTCAATCCGATGCTACCAGGCAGGCAGTCAATGATGTCATTGCCAGAATCGCCGCTTAAAAAGAAGAACGTCGTCAAAAGGCGAAATCCTTGCTGAATTTTCCGTTCCTGGTTCACCGTACGGAGGTACGGTTCACGGCGGTACTCAAATTTAACTTCGAATTTCATCGTTTTGATGGGATTCTGAAAGTTTTAGGGTTTTGTTAGAATTTCGAGACAAATCGAATGCCAACATGGCTGTTGATGACTCAGACGGAGAGTTTTTTCTCGGAGTAGTTGAGACTGTTCGGACGAGCATTCGAAAGGTTAAATTCCATACCAAGTCGCAGCCCATTGGAATTGCCTACTACGAATCGAGAAGTAGGGGTCAAATTACTACTCACCCCATCTCTCAAAATATTTAAAGCTCCATAATCACGTTCTTCAACGTTTTTTTTATTGGTAATAATCGAAAGTACCTTCGCGGTTCTCGCTTTTACATTTTCTTGTGTATTACCCGGAATATCTCCATCTTGGGCATAGGCTCAAGAAAGTGAAGTTGAGAGCAATGCCATACCAATGAAGGCGGGGATGGATTTCATGTAACGATTTACAGGAATTAACGTAACTTTCCGTATGATTTTTTTGCGTTTATCAACGTTTTCAAATGTACTGTATGAGGTTATTTATAAAAATCAATAGTAAAATACAAGGGTTTTACACAAAAACCGGCGTTTTTCACAAAGTTTTTGACAAAGAATGTGCAAAACTCATATCATTTATGTATGAAAATCACACTGGGAAAATACCGGAAAAAAGCTAAAACAAGTTGACAATACCGCAAAAAAGAATAGTTTCATACGGTATTTAAGAAGATTAAATACGGGTTAGTTTTTGACAAAAACCAATACAAATGGTGTTCGAGCTCCATACGCCAGTACTTTTAGAAGAATCCCTGAATTGGCTTTTAACCACGGTGAGCCCTTCTAATCGTATATTCGTGGATGCCACGCTTGGTCTTGGTGGACATAGTTCTCATCTCCTGGCACGTATCACGGAAAAAGATCGAGTTATCGGGATAGATCGGGATGCAGCCAACCTCCAATCGGCCAAATCCTTACTCAGAAATTCGCCGAACTTCACCGCTGTACACTCGAGTTTCGCTCAGCTGCAAGAAATTTTGAAAACGCTGGATATTCAAAAAATAGATGGTATCTTGTACGACCTCGGGGTCTCCAGTGTACATTACGACCAGCCCGAGCGAGGATTCAGTTTTCGAGCCGACGGTCCCCTCGACATGCGATTTGATCCAACCGGTACAGAAAAAACCGCCGAAAAAATCATTCGCACCTATTCAGAACACGAGCTCGCCACTATCTTTCGGGATTATGCGGACGAACCGAAAGCCTACTTTATCGCAAAAGCCATCTGCGAAACCAGAAAGTTCCAGCAAATCAGGACCACTTCGCAACTCCAGGATCTCATCGAAAAATCGAGCTTCGACAAAAAATCAACGCTCCGAGTCTTCCAAGCATTACGAATTGAAACCAATGATGAATTTTGACACATAGAGACTTCCCTACCACAAGCTATCGAAATGCTCCGTCCCGGAGGCATTCTCGCCGTCATCACCTTTCACTCTATCGAAGATCGTATCGTAAAACAACTTTGCAAAAAGTTCGAAACACCGGAAACCGACGAACTCACCGGGATGATTACCCAACCTGCCGTCATCCGAAAGGCCACAAAGAAACCCATAGAACCGACTGCACAAGAAATAACATCAAACCCGCGGTCGAGGTCCGCGAAACTCCGTATCTATAAAAAAATTTAATCCGTCATGAACGCCAATCTTCTCGTCATGAAAACTGGGAATATACCCTTCTTCTCCAGTCGCAAAACTACCCGTGAAAACTACCGTCTCTCACTCCGTGAGACCTACATACTTTCGCTCGGACTTATCGGTCTTCTTGGTATTTATTACGTTTTCATACTCAATGTGAACGCCACCAAAGGATACAATCTCCGGACCATCGAAATCGCCAGAAAAAACTACCAATTTGAAGAAAGTCTCCTGAATATCCGTATCGCAGAGGCTCAATCCCTCACCACACTGGCCAACTCATCATTTGCGAACGGAATGCGACAAATAGAAAACCCAAGATATCTCGTACTCAAAGATTCCCTCTATACCTACCAAAAATAAATTCCAGAAACTCATCCCATGCCTGAAATACTCAAAAAATTAGCGGAACTCATAGGATTTTTGCCGGGCATCGGAGAAAAAACAGCCGTAAAACTGGCCTTTTTTTTGTTAAAATCACATCCAAGCTATATCAAAAAACTTTCAGAAACTTTGGCAGAACTTCAAGACACGGTTCATGAATGCGCTAGCTGCGGATCGTTGACGGACAAACACCATATCGAATGTGAAATCTGCAGGAATCCCCTCCGGAAAACCGAAACTTTATGTGTTGTAGAAGATTATTTGGACCTCGTTTCTATTGAACGGCTCGGCGTACATTCCGGCAGGTTCCACGTGCTCGGATGAGTCATCTCCCCTATTTCCGGTAAGTCGCCCGGAGATCTCCGATTCAAGGAACTCTTCCAGAGAGTACAAGATGAACAGATATCAGAACTCATTCTCGCACTGAACCCCAACATCGAGTGAGAAGCTACCGCACTCTATATTGATGAATTCCTTCCCACGAAAGGAATAAAAATTTCTCGGCTTTCGAAAGGACTTCCAAATGCAGGATTTATCGAATATGCCGATGAGATTACGTTATTGTCAGCATTTCGGGGGAGGAAATAAAATTGTGAAAAGTCGTCGTGAAAAATATGATGTTCTTAATACTATCGGAGCATCATTTTTGTTTCTTTCATACCTTCATAGTATCCTCGGAACGTACGCCAATCCATTCCATCAGCGTAAGAAGTATGACTTCATGGCAGATATGATCCGTTAATATTGGATGCATGACATGCTCCATACCACCAGGCTCAATGATATACTTGTGCACAATTATTTGTCCAAACATCGTTATCCTGATCATTTGTTGAAAAAATGGGAATATAATTCACTTTGTGTAAACACAATCTAAAGTCAGATATCTCCGTATG